>NZ_CP087176.1:1324009-1625637 GCF_024748695.1 Pseudomonas sp. B21-040 | reverse complement strand
TACGTCCCCTGGCCCACTGACACCGATTTAAATCAGATCCCGAACCGCGTCAGGCACGTTTCACACGGATCAGCCTTCGCCAACCGTTCGTCGAAAAGCCAGCCTAACCTGTTACTTCTGACAGTAGCCAGATCCACTTTCAAGGTTCCAAATCCTCCTCATTACCTTCGTAACGAAATAGCCGAACGTATTGGGAAAGGAATTGACCATGACCTCTTACACCCGCTACCTGCCTCTCGTTGTCGCGCCGCGTGCCGGTCTCCTGGCCCTGCATCCTCTGTTCGTCACCGGCATGACCAGGCCGATAGTGGGGGGTGATGGCGGCATCAGCATTGCCGTAGTCAACGACCATGCCCAAGGGGCGCTGTTTGTCATTGACCCATGGGTTTCCATGCTGGAAGGCGACACGATTGACGTTTTCCTCGATGCGCAAATCGTGTACCACCACGTAGTGACGGCAACGGAGGTCGATCAGCGCCTGTTCTTCTACGTTGAGGCTGTGCGATTCGTACCCGGCTGGATCGAGCAGTGTTATTACCTGTTACTTCGCAAAGGTGAAACAGCGCCCGATGATCCTTCGGTAGCGCTGCGACTGCGGGTCAAGCTTGACCGCCCCGCAGGCCCCGACAGGGAGCCACACAAACCGGGGCATTCGGAGCTCAAGATCGTCCAGTTGCCCGAAGAGGTCATCAGGCAGGGGGTTGATGCCGAGTGGGCGGCCAAGGGTGTGCCGATGACCCTCCAGCCCTACCCCAACATCGCCTTGCGCGACACGGTACAGGTGAAGTGGGGCAGCGTTTTTCTCAAGCCTCTGGTGCTCACACAAGCGCATGTCGACGGCACGCAGCCCATTGTGATCACTGCCGACCAGGGCGAAATCCTGGCGGGTGGTGACAGCGCGGCCCTACTGATTCAGTACGAGGTGTACGACGAAGTCTGGAATTATTCGGAAAAATGGTCGATCCCCACCACGGTCAACGTCGATGCCGGAGCCTGGCGCCTGGAACAACCCATCATCAAGGAATCGGTCAATGGCGTTATCGACCTCAAGGGATTGAACCAGCAAGACGTCACGGTGCAGATCCATGTCCGCACCGAGGATTTCGAACTCGGCGATACGATCACGATGACCTGGATAGGCACGCCACAAATCGGCAAGCCGTTGATCCACACCCAATCGCGCGACATTACCAACGTACCGAGCATCCTCGAACTGAAAGTGCCTTACGAAGAAGTCCGCGCCATTGCCATGGGCTCGGCCGATGCCTCGTATGTGCTGACCAAGAAAAACGGTGGCCCCCCGCTCTCCTCCAAACGTACCTTTGCCGATGTGATCGGAGACGTGTACGCGCATCCCGCACCGACCATTCGCGAAGTGGTGGGTGAGGTCCTTGAGCCGGACGTGATGTATGCCACCGTGGACATTTCGTACCTTGGCATGACCGACGGTGACGTCATCGAACTGATGTGGGACGGTTCCTTGTCCAGCGGAGCGCCGTATTTACATACGGAGCAACATACCGTCAGCAGAAATGAAGCCGCAGACAAGCTCATAACGATCTACATACTCGACGAGCACATCAGTGTGCTTGCCAATGGCCGCCTCACGCTTTGGTATCGCGTGTCCAATGACAATGCTGCGTACGGCGTGAGCGAGTCCGAGCGCTTGCTGGTGAAAGTGCAGGCGATTGCTGCGACATTACCCGCGCCGCAAGTACCGGAAGCGCCAGACGGAGTGCTTGATCCGTCAAAAGTATTCGACAAGGTTACGGTGCGGATCGACTACACAGGAACGGTGAAGGACGACTTTCTGACTTACTACTGGACCGCTATCAGTTCGGCCATCAGTACCAGCGACTGGCTTCCCATCACCACCGTCTCGGCGGGTAAACCGGTCAATTTCCGTGTCGATGCAAGCTACGTCACGCCAAGCATCGGCCAATACGTCAAGATCCGCTACACCCTCAAACATGCCAGCACCCAACTGCTGAGTTATTCCGCTACGTTGAACCTGCAAATCGGACAACGGGTGGGAGATCTTCCCCCACCAGAAGTGGTTCAAGCGGCCAATGGCAGTCTTGATCCCATGGTCGCAACCAACGGTGTCGACGTGATCGTCAAGTACGACAACATGGATCCGGCCCTGGACACCATTGCCCTGAAATGGCGTGGAACCCCGGGGCCAGGGACCTCCGACGACCTGGAACTGCCGGCGCATGCCAGTGGTCAGGTGCAATTCCGTCTCCCGGCCACGCTTATCGGTCCCAATATCGGCAAATCTGTTGCGGTGAGCTACGACGTCAAGCGCTACAACTTCTGGAACACATCCGAACTGCTGACGCTGAATGTGCTGAGGTTTCAGAATCCAGAAACTCAACTGCCACGCCCCGAGGTGCCACAGGCTATTGCAGGCGTCCTTGATCTGATGGCGTTCTCTGGCAACCCCGATGTCGTTGTACAAAAGTGGCCGTTCATTGCCCTTGGGCAACGCCTCTGGCTGCGATTGGAAGGCAAGACAATCGCCGGAGCGGATTACCGCATCGTGTTACTCGATGGCGTACTTGTCACGGCCGGGCAAGTCAGCAACGGGCTCAAGGAAATCCTGTCACGCACCGAGCTGCTGAAACTGGCGCATGCATCGGCGGCGACTGTCTTGTGCAAAGTGGCATTCGACGGTGCCAACGATGAATCGAGCGCCATCGCGTTTCCGTTGTTGCCGTTAACTGTCCGGACCCGCTATGACTACGTCACCCCAGTCATTACCCAAGTCAGTGATTCACGAGGCGAGGTTGCCGAGGGCGGCTTGACCTTCGATAAGGAAGTGACACTCAAAGGAACGGCAACGCGAGGTGAAAAAGTCGAGCTTTACGATGGTTCCACATCATTAGGATCTGCTGACGTTGGCACCAATGGCACGTGGGAAAGATTACTGACCAATTTGACGGTGAAGAATTATCACATCACCGCCCACGCTCTTTATGATGCCGATCCCGTGTCCAGCCTGCTTCGGGCCTTTACGGTAGAAGCGGCGATCACCCCGACGATTGACTCTGTCAAAGACTCCAAGGGAGCAGACGTCCCACTCAACGGCGCCACCTTCGATACCAGTGTCACCGTCACCGGCAAGGCGAGCCCTGACCAGGCCGTGCAGTTGTATGACGGCAGCACACCGATCGCTCCCGTCACACCGGTTGATAGCAATGGCGACTGGAGTAAGACATTTACCGGCCTGAGCGTCGCGGCGCACACGATCAAGGCAAAAGCGCGGTACGGTACGGAACCCGAATCCACTGCTCGCACCTTCACCGTCTTGCAAACGGTGACGCCAACCATCACGGGGGTCAGCGACACCAAGGGAGAAGTACCACCCAACGGCACCACCTTCGACACCAGCGTGATCGTCTCCGGCAAGGCGAGCCCTGACCAGACCGTGCAGTTGTATGACGGCAGCACACCGATCACTCCCGTCACACCGGTTGATAGCAATGGCAACTGGAGCAAGACATTTACCGACCTGAGCACCGCGTCGCACACGATCAAGGCAAAAGCGCTGTACGGTACGGAACCCGAATCCACTGCTCGCACCTTCACCGTCTTGCAAACGGTGACGCCAACCATCACGGGGGTCAGCGATTCCAAGGGAGAAGTACCACCCAACGGCACCACCTTCGACACCAGCGTGACTGTCTCCGGCAACGCGAGCCCTAACCAGGCCGTGCAGTTGTATGACGGCAGCACACCGTTCCCCTCTGTCACACAGGTCAATGGCAATGGCGACTGGAGTCAATTACTCCCCGGCCTGAGCGTCGCGGCGCACACGATCAAGGCAAAAGCGCGGTACGGCACACTGCCGGAGTCTACTGTTCGGGCGTTCACCGTCGCCGTGGCATCGGCGCCGACAATTGTCTTCGTCAAGGACTCCAAGGGAGCAGAAGTCCTGCACAACGGCACCACCTTCGACACCAGCGTGATCGTCTCCGGCAAGGCGAACGCCAATCAGACCCTGCAGCTGCATAACGGCAATACACCGATAGGCCCTGTCACATCGGTCAGTGGCAATGGCGACTGGAGTCAAGCACTCCCCAACCTGAGCGTCGCGTCGTACATGATCAAGGCAAAAGCGCTGTACGGCACGCAGCCGGAATCGGCGGTTCGGGCGTTCACCGTCGCCGTGGAATCGGCGCCGACGATTGCCTTCGTCAGGGACTCCATGGGGGCAGATGTCCAGCACAACGGCACCACCTTCGACACCAGCGTGATCGTCTCCGGCAAGGCGAGCCCCAACCAGACCCTGCGGCTGTATGACGGCAGCACACCGACCCCCTCTGTCACACAGGTCAATGGCAATGGCGACTGGAGTCAACCAATCAGCGGCTTGAGCGTCGCGTCGCACACGATCAAGGCAAAAGCGCTGTATGGCACACAGCCGGAATCCACAGGTCGCACCTTTACCGTTTACCAAACGGTGACGCCAACCATCACAGGGGCCACCGATTCCAAGGGAGAAGTACCACCCAACGGCACCACCTTCGACACCAGCGTGAGGGTCTCCGGCAGGGCGAGCCCCAACCAGGCCCTGCGGTTGTATGACGGCAGCACACCGACCCCCTCTGTCACACAGGTCAATGGTAATGGCGACTGGAGTCAGCCACTTACCGGCCTGAGTGTCGCGGCGCATACGATCAAGGCAAAAGCGCTGTATGGCACACAGCCGGAATCCACAGGTCGCACCTTTACCGTCTTGCAAACGGCGACGCCAACCATCACGGGTGTCAGCGATTCCAAGGGAATAGTAGTCATACCCAATGGCACCACCTTCGACACCAGCGTGACCGTCTCCGGCAAGGCTAACGCCAATCTGTCCCTGCAGCTGTATGACAACGGCACACCGAAAGGTCCTGTCACATCGGTCAATGGTAATGGCGACTGGAGTCAGACACTTACCGGCCTGAGTGTCGCGGCGCATACGATCAAGGCAAAAGCGCTGTATGGCACACAGCCGGAATCGGCGGGGCGCGCCTTTACCGTCGCAGCTCATACCGCCCCAACACTAAACTCGGTGAGAGATGCCAGCAGCGAAGTGCAAAACGGCGGACAGACAACAAGCAGCACGGTCACCCTGCAGGGCACCGTGACGCCCGGCCACCAGGTGCAGATTTTCGACAATGGCGTCGGAAAACACACAGTAACCGCTGTCGGAGCGAACTGGACCACGTCACTTACCGTGGTCCTGGGTAGTCACGCGGTGAAGGCGAAAGCAGTCACCACCGGGCAGGATTCAAATACTCGCAGCTTTACCGTGATTTCACCGACACCCCCCTTGAACTTCAACACAAGCCCCGTGACGTTGAGCGGCAAGATTTACCTGTTGCGAGACTATCCCGCTGTGCTTCCCGCCTTCGGCCCGGGAACCTCGGTGCATCATCAAGCCACCGGTGGACAACCGGGATACCTCTACACCTCCAGTAATCCTGCGGTGGCTGCCGTTGACACCACCGGACTGGTGACCGTCAGAGGGCGTGGCACCGCCAGCATTACGGCCAGAGACGCGGCTAATCAATCCTTGAGTTACACGGTGACCGTTACGGGGGTAATCCACTGCTTGGGATTGGGGAAACCCACCTGGGCGAATGCCAACTCGCAGGCCTCCCAACAAGGCGCGCGGATCCCCAGCTATGGCGAGCTGATCGAAATTCATCAGGCCTACGGTGCGCTCTGGCCAATGGGCAATGACCTTTATTGGTCGACAGACCCCAGCAATGCGTGGTGGCCAATTCCAGCAAGAAAAACCTTTAATCTTGTAACAGGAGCAAACGCTGCCGCGCCACAAATCAACGCCGCCCTGGGGGTCGCAATCCAATAGTCGCAGAGCTACAACCGCACCGCACAACCCTAACCATCCAGCAGGATAGAAACCCGCCCCCCCGTTTAGACGAGAGGGCGGTTTTTTTTCATTTCAGGTTACTGCCTCCCCTCAACGAAGGTTCCAAAACCACCCCGACCTCCCCCACAAAACCCTCGATTCAAAAAGCGCCGCAACCCGACGATCTACCTCACCTTTCAAAAAACACCGCCTAGACTTCAGGCATCTGCACGCGAGCAGCCAGACATGTCCCGTCGTCCGCGAAGTCCAGGATGGTCAACGCTCCGACTTCGGCTCGGCGGGTGGCTACTGCTGGCCAGTTTTCTGCTGGCGGGGCTGGGCACAGTCCTGGCCGACTGGGACTTTACGCAGATCCTGCAAACCGCCGAAAAGCGCTATGGCCCCCTCGGCCCGGCCCAGGGAAGAATCGAGGCCTGGAGTCAAATGCTCAAAAGCGAACAGCAGCAGCCCGAGCGCGAGCAACTGAACGCGGTCAATCGGTTCTTCAATCAGCAGCTGAATTTTCAGGACGACACGCGCATCTGGCGTCAGACCGATTACTGGGCCACGCCAGTAGAGTCGCTGATCAAGGGTGCCGGCGACTGTGAAGACTACGCGCTGGCGAAATATTTCAGCCTGCGCTACCTCGGGATTCCCAGCGAAAAACTGCGCATTACTTACGTCAAGGCGCTGGCCCAGAATCAGGCGCACATGGTGTTGACCTTCTACAGCACCCCAACGGCCGAACCGCTGGTGCTGGACAACCTGATCAGCGAAATCCGCCCCGCGTCCCAGCGCAAAGACCTGTTGCCGGTGTACGCCTTCAACGCCGAAGGCCTGTACTTGCCGGGGGCCAATGGCGGTAAACGCAGCGGCGACACTAAAAAACTGTCGCGCTGGCAAGACGTGTTGAAAAAGATGCAAGCCGAAGGATTCGCCGTAGGCGAAGGCTAGCCGTCACAGCAAGGAGCGATTTATGTCACTGCGCAAACAGTTGTTTCTCGCCATTTGCCTGTTCCTGCTGGTGGCCTTCAGTGGCAGTTTTTTTGTCAGCCTGGAAAGCTCCCGCGAACAAACACTCAGCCAGTTGCGCTCCCACGCCCAGGACGCCGCCACCGCGCTGGGTTTGTCGCTGACCGCACAAATCGACGACCCGGCCATGACCGAACTGATGGTCAGTTCGATTTTCGACAGCGGCTATTTCCGCAGCATTCGCGTGGTCAACATCGTCGATGAAAAGGTGTTGGTGGAGCGCAATGCCTCCGCAAAAATCGACGGCGTTCCGCGCTGGTTTGTCCGCCTCGTCAACCTGAGCCCGGAAGGGGGCGACGCGCTGATCATGCGTGGCTGGGAACAGGTAGCGCGGGTCGAAGTGTTGAGCAATCCGCAGTTCGCCCTGGCCAAACTCTGGGACAGTACGCTCGGCAGTCTGATCTGGCTGCTGCTCTGTGGATTGCTCAGTGCGGTGTTCGGTGGCTGGTTGTTACGCCGGCAATTGCGCCCGCTCGACAAAATGGTCAAACAGGCCGAAGCCATCAGCAAACGCGAGTTCCTGAGCCTGCCGAAACTGCCACGCACACCGGAATTGCGGCGCGTGGTGCTGGCGATGAACCAGATGGTCGAGAAACTCAAGGCGCTGTTCGCCGAAGAAGCCACCCGCAGTGAAAAACTGCGGGCCGAGTCCTATCAGGACAGCCTCACGGGCCTCGCCAATCGCCGTTTGCTGGATGAACAATTGGCCGATCAGCTGCTGATCAGCGAACAGAGCAGCGCCGGCCATTTACTGATGTTGCGGGTCAACGACCTGATCGGCCTCAACCAGCGCCTGGGTGGTCAACGCACCGATGCATTGATCAGCGCTGTCGGCGAACTGCTCAAGCGTCTGACGCATTTGCCGGAACGTCGCACCTGGTTGGCGGCACGCAATCGCGGCGGGGAGTTCAGCCTGCTGACGCCGGGCCTGGATGGCGCCGACGCCGAACGCCTGGCCTCGGAAATCAGTGCGACCCTGGAAAACCTGCGCCTGACCGGCGCCAGCGATTGCATGCCGGTGGCGCATTTGGGCATCGTCCCCTACCACCCCGGCGAACCGGCCAGCGACGTGCTGCTGCGCCTCGACCAAGCACTGACGCAAGCCCGGCAACATCCCGAGCGGCCGTGGGTCCATCTGGCCGACACCGACACCGCGAACAACCACTCCCAGCATGACTGGCGCAGTTGGATCGACGACGCCCTGACCCACGGCAAACTGCAACTGTACTTCCAACCTGTCGTGCAATGCGCCGACACCAGCCAGGTGCTGCACCACAAAGTCCTCGCGCGTCTGCTCGACCCGCAGGGCGAGGCGATTGCGGCCGGGCATTTCCTGCCGTGGATCGAGCGTCTCGGCTGGTCCGCGCGGTTCGACCTGACGATGCTCGAAGCAACCCTCGACTATCTTGTCGTCAACCGCTGGCCCCTGGCGTTGAGCCTGTCCGGTAGCACCCTGCGTGACCCGGCGCAGCTGCGACAAATCATCGACCTGCTTGATTCACTGCCGGAACTGGCACCCCTGCTGACCCTGGAGATCGACGAACGCCAATTACCGCCGCCGGAAGAGTTGCAGCGCCTGAGCCATAGCCTGCTCGATACCGGCTACCGCATCGGCTTGCAGCACTTTGGTGGCAGCTTCAGCCAGATCGGCAACCTGACGCAGCTCGGGTTGGCGTATTTGAAAATCGATGGCGCGTACCTCCGCAGCATTGATGTGCAGCCTGACAAGCGGCTGTTTATCGATGCGATTTATCGGGCGACCAACAGCATTGATCTGCCATTGATTGCGGAGATGGTGGAGACGCAGGGGGAGTTGGAGGTGATTCGGGAACTGGGGTTGTTTGGGGTGATGGGGCGGTTGATCGGGCCGCCGGAGCCGATGTGAGTGGTATGACCGCTCGTCTTAAATCTGTGTGTACCTGTCAGATCTGACAGTAGCCGGCTGCTCCGGACCGGGTGTCTGATACCCATCAGCCCATCCTATCCTTCAGGAGTTACCCCATGACCAGCGTTCAAGCCGACGCTTTCGATAACACGGTTTTGGTGCTCTATGCCCCCAGAGTGCCCGAAGCCACCGAGCCGGTCGTGGGCGCAGATGTTGGCGTACCCCTGCGTATTTATGACCTGGCCCCCATGGGCGCTACTGTTTTGGTTGACCCCTACCTGGGTCAAGAACCGGGCGATACCGTCTCCCTCAATCTGAACGGTCAGCCCGGCATCGACAGTCAACTCACTCAGGCCGAGGACGACACCGTCACCCTCTACATTCCGAAAAAGTTGCTATTCGCCGACATCATCAATCGCCTGACCTATACCGTCACGCGCAGCAGCCAGAACATGGGCACTTCCGAGCCACCGCTGGAGCTACTGTACAACGCCATTCGGCCCGGCAATCAGGACACGGATCCCGGCGAGGATGGCCACTCCCGGCTGGAGCTGATTTTGCCGGATGCCATTAAAAATGGTGTCGGCCCGGACTTTCCCGCAACGGGCGCTCAAGTGTGCGTCTCCTACCCGTTTTGCCGGGCCCACGACCTCATCCGCCTGAACTGCAATGGCCACGATGTGTTTCACAAGGTCACGGAACTGCAAGCGCCCAGTCCCGGTTCCGACGAGCCTGTCACCGTGTGTTTCACTGTGAGCCGCGCCGATCTGGAGACTGCCAGGGACCATCCGCAATTCAAGTTTTCCTACACGGTCACCGACCAGCTCGGTAATGGGCCCGATACCGATTCCCCCTGGTCGGCGACGCAGATCGTGGATGTGGACCTGGCCGGCAGCCGCTTGCCGATGCCCATCCTGCGGGAAATCCAGAGCGACGCGGCAGACGACCCCAGCCTCATCGACCTGGAAAAACTGGGCAAGAATCCGCTGCTGCTGATTGTGCTGACCAACGATCCGCGCTTCCTGCCCGGCGATACTCTCAGTGCGACCTACACCGCCAAAGTCACCGGCCAGCCAGACGTGGTGGTGACGGCAAATGGCGTCGTCGACGCGGACGAGTTCGGGCAGAAAAAACCTTGCGTGTTGCAAGTGCCCAACGACAGCGTCATTGCCGGCAGCCTGGTGACGGCAACGTATCAGTTGTTCAGAAACGGCACGCCGATCGGCACCTCCCGAGTGGCCTCGGCCCGGGTCATCGGCGAAGGCTTGCCGGACCTGTTCGCGCCAAGGCTGCAGAAATCCGTCAATGCCGTGCTCGATCCGCTGGACGTCGCCAACCTGCAAGGCGCCAACGGCCAGGTTGAAGTGCTTGGCCACCGCGTGGGCGACACAGTCCAGCTCATTGTGGAGGGCGCCCCCGGTGCGGGCTCTCCCACCTTCACCGCCCAGCCTCTGAACGCCAATAGCCGCGCCAACTTCCCGCTGGACAAGGCGTTCGTTGCGGCGAACATGGGTAAACCGGTCAAGCTCAGTTACCTGCTGTTTCGTGACGGCAAGTCCTATGTGTCGCCAGTGTTGAACGCGTCCATTGGCCGGATCCCGGATAGCCATCCCGGTTTACCGACACCGCACGTCGACGGTTCACCGGGTACGACACTGGATGTGAGCAAACTGCAGGCCACGGATCAGCTCCGGGTGGCTGAGTGGCCCCATCAGGTGCTGGGGCAAAATGTCTGGTTGCGGTATGACGGATTCGATATGAATGGCGCCCCGGTTTACTTCGACGACCGCACTGGCGAGCCCCATGGCACGCTTCCCGGGTTGGGTCGGCCAGTGCCGCTTGATTGGTTGAAAACACTGAAGGATGGCAGTGCGCTGACGATCAGTTTCAGGGTGAATTTTGAGGGTGTTGCCGACAATGCAACAGCAGTGTCATTTCCGTCACGCGGGTACATCGTTAAATCCGCTGTCCTGATCATCGACCCATCCGACATGATTCTGGACGGCTTCGCAGTTCATGCCGATGTCACCTGGACATTTTCTGGCTTAGACGCACCGAACAATACCGCTACTCGCATTCCAACGGGGGGAACCCCTCCTTACACCTATACCTCCGACAACCCAACGATTGCATTAGTCATGGATGGCAAGGTGGTTGGGACGGGCAATGGCCGCACAACGATACGGATCACGGACAACAGCGGTATTACCGCCAATTTCCAGGTGCAAGTATCCAATGTGTATCGATTGATCGTTAGTCCCAAAAAAATGAACCATGCCGAAGGCACCGCCTGGGCAGCGAGCCACGGCCAAATTGTCGATTTCCAGGATGTCAGCCTAAGAGAGATCCTGTTAACCGATATCTACAGAAAATGGCCAAAAACATCCGAATACCTGGATAACACTGGGGCTAATACAATCCGAATCGCTCGCATTCCGGTACCGGCACAAGGTAATCAAGATTCGCACCTGTCGATTAGGTACAACACAAACGAACGACCCGTTTGGTACTTTCATTCAACTCCACTCCCCTACACCGTCACCACATGGGTGTTGAAGCAATAACCCCTCTGCATGGCGTTATGGATATTGGGCAAATAAAAACGAAATGTTTAAAAGACACCTCAAGACACTCTCTCAGGCTACACATCCTTGCGCCGCTGCCTACGACTGCGCCAGAATCCGCCGGCTTGTGCGCTTTGTCCCTGATCTTTATCGTTTCCGCATCGCTGCCAATCAGCGATCGGGTTTAGCGACCCGGACTATTCAAAGTGCATCAGTGCTCCAGACTTTGTTGCAGACTTTTGACGTCGGCAATAACGTTATGGTGGCTGTATGCGGGAGACCTTCGGGTCTACCGGGTACCTTTGACCGGTTCGCTAACCTGCATACAGTCGCCACCCTTACGTGTTTAGCGACAGGTTCTGGTGGTCTTGTTTTTCAAAGGAGCTTCACCCTGTTCAAAATCACACCCAACCCGCCCGAAACCGACGACGTCTCCCCCTACGAAACCACCGATTCCAAAAAGCTCAACACCGCCGCCGATCGCGCCCTCGACTACTATCTCAAACCGGTCATTCCCAAAGACACCCCGCGTAAACCCAGCACGATCTACTTCTTCGGCTCCGACACCGATCACGAAACCCTGCTGGTCAACGCCTGTGAGACGTTGGCCTCAGCGAGCGTGATGTTGAGTGATTTCGCGGGACAACTGAACGGTACACAGCGCCACACCCTGCTCGGCATTCAAAACTCCGTCATGTTGGGCGAACTGGCGGTGAACCGGATGCTCGACAACGTCGACCCACAGGGCTGACGCGGATCTACAGTCAAACGCGTATCTGTGAGGTGTTTGATCGGGCCGCTTCGCGGGCATGCTCCGGGCGTCGATCCGACGATAGCGATTTCACCGACGAAAAAATCCCGCCACTCCTCACACAGAAGTGGCGGGTTTTGTCGTTTCAAACTCTGTGGCATCGGCCCGTAGAGCGATACGGGATCGTTCATCGAGCCGATTGTTGGAGCAACCGTTCGTCTTAAACCTGCCAAGACCTGTCAGATTTGACAGTAGGCAGAACGCCTGAATCACACCATAAATGACGTTGTCGCTCATTCCTCCGGCAGGAGTTTTCGCAATGCTCATTCAACCGTTGAAAAACCTCGCCCCCCTGGCGCTGCTCACCCCGGAGATTCCCGGCGCTATCGAGCCCCAGGCACCCGCTGATGAATGGGGCATCAACCTCGCGGCGGCGGTGGGCAACTTTCCTGACAAGGGCCTGAAAGTCCAGATTCCCATCTGGTCGAGCAAGAGCCTGGGCGACAAAGTCGAGCTGCTGCTCAACAACAATGTGGTGGACCAACACACCATCAGTGACCCCGTCGAACTCCGCGAGCGCACCACGCTGTTCGTCGCCCCCGGCCGCCTGCAAACGGGCAACTGGGCACTGGCCTACCGCGTAACGCGGTTGTCGCAGCAGCCCGAACTGTTTGCGCCACCGCTCAAACTCTACGTCAAATTCGAACTGCCCGGCGGCCAGGACACAGACCCGGATTTTGGTCATTCCGGGTTATACATGGCCTTTTTCCCGCCGGAGGTCGTTCAGGACGGCGTCGACAAGGACAGCGCAAAAAACGGCGTGGATGTCATCGTCCAGGCCAAACCCGGTAGCGGCACTGACCGGCCCTACGAAAATATCGCGGTGGGCGACGTGATCACGGTGAGCTGGGGCGGCCAACTGGTGCTGTCCACGCCAGTCACCCAGGCGCAAATCGACGCGCCCCTGACCAATCCGGTCAAGGTTCACATTGATGAAGCCACGATCCTGGCCGCCGGGGACTCCGGCACCGAAGGCCTGGCCGTGACCTTTATGGTCCGCGACCGGGTGCACAACCAGGCTGAGGACTGGTGCAAGGAAACACGCATCGTCGTCGACACCGGTAACTCGCTGCTGGACGCGCCCATTCTCGAGCAGGCTGACGGCAACATGCTCGACCTTGACACGCTGGGCGAGGAGAAGCTGCTGCTCCATGTCTGGGCGGCATCAGCCGAGTTCAATCAAAACGACGTCATTATCATGAGCCTCAAGGGCACTACGGTTGACGGTGATCCCATCAACATCACTGTGCGCCAAGCCATCGAGAAGAAACCACCGACCGTGGTCGAAGTGTTGCTCGACAACGCGGGCGCCCGTGCGCTGGCAAAAACCCAAGGGGTGTTTTCCTACGTACCGGAGCGTTCCGGCACGATCGTCAATCGCTCCAAGGGCCGCTTCATCAACATCATCGGTGAAGCCAAACGCCTGGCCGCGCCCATCGCTCTGGACGCAACGAGTGGAGCACTCGATCCCGATCTGGCCGGCACCCGCATTCGCATTCCTCATGACCCGCTGATCACCGCCGAGAATGGGATAGAACTCAAATGGTTCGGCACCCGGCAGGACCTCACCACGTACGACCCCGAACTGGAGTGGTTCGTCCCCAGCACGGATGAAGCCAATGACCCCGATGGTTTCGTCATCGTTGTCGAGGGCAAGCACCTCAAGACCCTCGACGGCGGCACCCTGGATCTTTCTTACAACCTGCTCAGCGATGACAACGGCACCATCGTCCGTCGTGGTTCACAGCATGCGGCGCTGTTGAACGTGGGTGAAGCGCAATTCGAACTGGTCAAACCGATTGTTCTCGGTGAAGTGGATGGCGCGCTAGAGCCCGACGAACTGCCCGGAGGCATCGGAAAACTGACCGCGCCGAGGCCGATCGCGACCCCGACCGTGTCCGGAGACGTCGTGACTTACACCTGGCTCGGGGAGGTGACCGGCAAGAAAGAGGACTCGATTACCCTCAATGCGCTCTCCAAGGACAGGGACGTGAACTTCGCCCTCAACGTTCAGTTCGTGACCGACCACATCGAACCCAATCGTGGGAAGAAGATAACGGCGAGCTACCGGATCTTGCGGAACGTGACAGGAAAATACAGTTATTCGAATCTGTTGGAGTTCATTGTCGGTGAAGCGGTGAGCCTGGATCCTCCGACCATTGACTCGGTGAAAGGCTCGCCCAGTAACGACGAGATCGCCGACGGCAGCAACACCGTCGAGACCATCGTGGTGCTGACCGGTACGGCCAGTAAAGGTCAGAAAGTCGATGTACTCGACGGCACCGTGTCCAAAGATCAGCCCATCGCCGATCCGACAACGGGCATCTGGACCCTGACCGTCAGCGGCCTGGCGGTGGCGGAGCACAGTTTTACCGCGAAGGCACTTTACGGTTCGGGCCAGGTTTCAGCAGCGCGCACCCTCACGGTGGTCGCGGTTGTAGCCCCGACCATTACCACGGTGAAAGGCTCGCCCAGCAACGACGAGATTCCAGAAGGCAGCAACACCGTCGAGACCATCGTGGTGCTGACCGGTACGGCCAGTAAAGGTCAGAAAGTCGATGTACTCGACGGCACCGTGTCCAAAGATCAGCCCATCGCCGATCCGACAACGGGCATCTGGACCCTGACCGTCAGCGGCCTGGCGGTGGCGGCGCACAGTTTTACCGCGAAGGCACTTTACGGTTCGGGCCAGGTTTCAGCAGCGCGAACCCTCACGGTGGTCGCGGTTGTAGCCCCGATCATTACCACGGTGAAAGGCTCGCCCAGTAACGACGAGATTCCAGAAGGCAGCAACACCGTCGAGACCATCGTGGTGCTGACCGGTACGGCCAGTAAAGGTCAGAAAGTCGATGTACTCGACGGCACCGTGTCCAAAGATCAGCCCATCGCCGATCCGACAACGGGCATCTGGACCCTGACCGTCGCGGGTCTGGCGGTGGCGGCGCACCGTTTTACCGCGAAGGCACTTTACGGTTCGGGCCAGGTTTCGGCGGAGCGCACCCTCACGGTGGTCGCGGTTGTAGCCCCGACCATTACCACGGTGAAAGGCTCGCCCAGTAACGACGAGATCGCCGACGGCAGCAACACCGTCGAGACCAGCGTGGTGCTGACCGGTACGGCCAGTAAAGGTCAGAAAGTCGATGTACTCGACGGCACCGTGTCCAAAGATCAGCCCATCGCCGATCCGACAACGGGCATCTGGACCCTGACCGTCAGCGGCCTGGCGGTGGCGGAGCACCGTTTTACCGCCAAGGCGCTTTACGGCTCGGGCCAGGTTTCGGCGGAGCGCACCCTCACGGTGGTCGCGGTTGTAGCCCCGACCATTACCACGGTGAAAGGCTCGCCCAGTAACGACGAGATCGCCGACGGCAGCAACACCGTCGAGACCAGCGTGGTGCTGACCGGTACGGCCAGTAAAGGTCAGAAAGTCGATGTACTCGACGGCACCGTGTCCAAAGATCAGCCCATCGCCGATCCGACAACGGGCATCTGGACCCTGACCGTCAGCGGCCTGGCGGTGGCGGAGCACCGTTTTACCGCCAAGGCGCTTTACGGCACGGGCCAGGTTTCGGCGGAGCGCACCCTTACCGTTGTCGCTGTGATAGTCCCGACGCTCACCAACGTGCAAGACGATAGCGGCAAGGAGATTCCAGAGGCGGGAACCACGACCAGCACCACCTTGAAACTCAAAGGCAAGGCAAGCAACGACCAGCAAGTCGAGATTTTTGAGGGTGATGATCCAGGTGCAGTCTCCAAAGGGAAAGTAACCGCCCATCCAACCACCGGCGACTGGGAACTCATCATCAGCGTAGCGGTCGGTGCACGTCGCTTGTACGCGCTATCGCTTTATCACAGCGCACCAACCTATTCGAATGTGCGTACCTTGACTGTGGCGTCCGGGCTAATTGTTGATACTTCTCCACTCGCGCTATCCGGGCTGAACTTCTCAATCAAAGACTCAGGCCTGCCCTGGGTTCTCTCAGGAATAGACCCCGTTGGTACCACTGCAAATCGGGCAGCTTCGGGTGGCGCTCCTCCCTTCACTTACACATCATCTGATGCTCAAATTGCCTCGGTTGATGGCAATGGAGTAGTTCGTAGCCTGGAGAACGGCTCGACTAAAATCACAGTCAGCGATACAACCGGCCAATCCGCTTCATTTGATGTGACGGTTACAAATGTCAAGAGACTGTATCGCAGTGCCACGTATATGCAGATCAGTGGAGTCGCAACCTGGTTTCAATCCGTATCAGGTGCTAGTCCCATTGACCGCATTCAGCATCTCCGGGTGCTGGATAAATTTAGTACCACTATATACGACGACGACCCCGACGATTTTGGCTTTTACTGGTGCGCAGCCCCCATTTTTACGCAGAAAGCTGTATTGATAAGAGATTTTTCTGGTTGGTACGTAGAGACTGGTAATCATGGATGGAACATTTTTGCAGTCTGTATCCGTTAGACGTTGCGGTGAATCTGGCGTTGGCAACGACAAAGGGGACGTATTTATTTATCCGTCCTGCACCCGCTCCGTGACCTGAGACAACATTAAATACCAGTGTTTAAAAGACACCTCCAGACACTCTCTCAGGCTACACATCCTTGCGCCGCTGCCTACGACTGCGCCAGAATCCGCCGGCTTGTGCGCCTAAGGGCCGGGCTCTATTGTTTCCCGGTCGCTGACGAATCAGCGATCGGGTTTAGCGACCCGAACCTTTGTAGGCGCAACAGCGCTCCAAACACTCTTGCAGACAGTTCATGTTTGCGATTGTTGTCATGGCGGCTGTGCGCGGGAGATCTTTGGATCTGCCGGGCGCCTACACCCGGTTCGCTAACCTGCGTGCAGCCGCCACCCTCACTTGTTTAGCGACAAGTATTGGTGGCTCCATTTTCTGTAGGAGTTTCACCATGTTCAAAATCACACCCAACCCACCCGAAACCGACGACGTTTCCCCCTACGAATCCACCGATTCCAAAAAGCTCAACAACGCCGTCGACCGCGCCCTCGATTACTACCTCAAACCGGTCATTCCCAAAGACACGCCGCGCAAGCCCAGCACCATTTTCTTCATTGCTCCCGAGACCGATGACGAAACCTTGCTGGTCAACGCCTGTGAGTCATTGGCGTCCGCCAGCGTCATGCTGAGCGATTTCGCCGGGCAACTGAACGGTACACAGCGCCACACCCTGCTCGGCATTCAACACTCCGTGATGTTGGGTGAACTGGCAGTGAACCGGATGCTGGATAACGTCGACCCGCAAGGCTAACGAAGTCTCTGTACCGAACGGACAACAAAAAACCCGCCATTCCTTACCCAGGAATGGCGGGTTTTGTCGTTTCAGACGTCAGGTCACACGGTGTCCACCTTCAACGAATGGTCGTTGAGCATGCCGGTGATGATGGTCGCCGTGTCATGCCCCCCGGCCACCACACCGCCCGCCCCCGGCGTGACACCGTAGTGGCTGGCGAGGTCGACGCCCGCCAGGTCGATGGTCTGGTTCGGTGTGGCGCCGGCCATGGCGCTGACATCAATGCTGGTGATGACCGAGGCGCCGCTGCCGACCACTTTGAAATGCAGGTAGTCATCCAGCGAGGCCGTGGTGCTGTTTTCACCTTGCAACAGTTGCGACAAATCGAGTTTGTCGGTGCCTGGGGTGAAGTCGGTGACGACGTCGTGGCCGCTGTTGCCTTTGAGCCACTGGAAGGTGTCGGCCCCTGCCCCGCCCGTGAGGGTGTTGTTACCCAACCCGCCAATCATGAAGTCGTCACCACCGCCACCCTTGAGGATGTCGTCGCCCAACCCGCCGTTGATGACGTTGCTGTTGTTGTCACCCGTGAGGGCATCATTGAAATTGGAGCCGACCAGGTTTTCGATGCCGGTGAGGGTGTCAGTGCCAGCGCCTCCTGTGTTTTGCGGGGTGAGCAAGCTCAGGTCAACCGTGACCCCGGCAGTGGCGTGGGTGTAATTCACGGTGTCAATACCCGTGCCGCCGTCGAGCAGGTCATTGCCCGTGCCGCTGAACAGCAAGTCATTGCCAGCGCCGCCATGCAGTTCGTTGTTGCCGGTGCCAGCGGTGAGCACGTCGTTGCCGTCGCCAGCGTTGATGATGTTGTTGCCGGTGCCCGCCACCATGACGTCGTCGCCCGCGGTGCCGGTGAGGGTGTGGCCGTCCTGGTAGGTGATGGTCACGGCCGCGGTGTCGCTGCCGCCGTGGTTGTCGCTGGCGGTGTAGGTGCCGTGGGCGTCCGGTGTGCTGTCATGGGCGCCGGCGTAGTTGACGGACATGGTCAACTGGTAGTTTTCGTCTCCTTTGGCGTTGCCGCCACTGGTGTTTTCGATGTTGGTGATGTGGATCCGGTAGGTCCCATCCGCCGAGGCGGTGATCGTCTCTCCGTCCCCGATGCCGATGAAGGCGCCGCCATTGAGGGAGTACTCCATGGTGATGTGCCCGGCCGCCAGGTTGTGATCCAGATTGAGGGTTTCACCCGCTTTCAGCTTCACGGTGATGAGGTCTTCATCGTTGGCGTTGTTGCCAGTCACCTGCCCCAGATAACCGCTGACCACCAGCAATGCCGTCATCGCCGCAGTGTTGCCCGCAAAGGCATTGCGCACGTCGGCCAGGTTCTGGTTGGCCGCGGTGTCATTGGTGCCTTTGAAATTGATCGCGCCGGTGCCGGTGAAGTCCGCGCCCTTGGCCACCCAACCGGTAGCGAAGTTGGTGGGCGATGCGGTCAGCGGATCCTTGTCGGCATCGGTGTCGTTGGCCAGCAGCAACTCGCCCGGCACCACGATATTGCCCGACATCACGTTGGTGATGATGTGGTCATCGACGGCCACCGGTGCCGCGTTCGGAATGACTTTGACCGTCAGCGTGGAGCTGGCCAGGTCGCCGTCGTTGTCGCTGACGGTGAAGCCGATGTTTTCGGTGATCACCACCGACGTGAATTTTTGCGAGGTGTAGGTGTATTCACCGGTGTCGAGGTTAACCACCAGCGTGCCGCCATTGTTGGTGGCGATACTGATGCTGTTGTTCACCGTGTTGAACGTGCCGTGGTTGACGCCGCCACTGAAGGTCAGCGAACCCTGGTTGGTGTTGCCTTTAGGGTCGAAGGTGTACGTGGTGCCGTCAACCGTAAGGGTTTTGATGAAGCCGCCATCAGCGCCGAATGTGCCGCCCTCCAGCAGCGTACCGGTGACCGGCGCGCCGACCACTGTGCCCGAGAGCACCGAGTTGAGTTGGTTGAGGTCGGTTACCACCACCGCGTTGTTGTCGGTGTGGGTGCTGCCGTCATAGGCGATCGGGTTGAGGTTGGCGTTGCTCACGCCGCTGCCCAGGCCGATCGCATAGTTCTTGATGCCGTTGGCGTCGAGGAAGGCTTTCAACGTTGCCTCGTCCGACGCACCGATGTCCTGGCCGGTGGTCGGTTTGCCATCCGAGAAGAAGTACCCGACGTTCTGCGCACCGGTCAGTTTGCCGGACGTATTGAACGCTGTCTGAAGCATTGCCACGGCAGCATCGTAGTTGGTGCCACCGCCCGCGGACAGCCCGGCAAGCAGTGTCTTGGCGGTTGCCACGTCGACCCACACCGACGTCCTGTCAGAGGCGGTGCTGCTGAAGGTGACAAGCTGCACTTTCACATCGCCCAGGTCATCGTATTTGTCGAGCAAGGCGCTGATGGCCTGCTTGGCCAACTCCAGCCGCGACAGGCCCGGCACGCCGGAGTCGTCGGCCATACTGCCGGAGATGTCGAGCACGATCAGAATGTTGGAGTCGATCTCCACCGCTGCCACCGAGCGATCCGAGGCCACCGCTGTGGGCACGTCATCGACAATGTTGACGATGATGGTGCTGGTGACGCTGTTGCCCGCGGCATCGGTGGCTTTGTAGGTGAAGCTTTCACTCAGGGTGTTTGGCCCGTCATTGGCGTTCGGCGAGGTTTTGGGCGCCGAGGTGAGCGTATAGGTGTAAGTGCCGTTGGCGTTGAGCAGGATCTGCCCGTACGAGCCAGTGGCGCTGCCGACCAGGCTGTAGGTGAGCCCGCCGATGCCGCCGGTGACCGAACCGACCAGCGTACCGGCGGCGGTTTCCCCGGTGTTGCCCGGGTCGCTGCCGGTGACAGTGCCCGCCGCCAGGTCCTGACCGTCCTGGTTCAGGTCGAGGGCTTTTTCGTAGACCGTCACGTCCTGGTCAATCACCGCTTTGAGGCTCGTGTCGGTGATATTGATGGTGATGGTGGTGGTGCTTTCGTCGCCATCGGAATCGCGAATGGTGTAGGTGAACGTGTCGGTGGCACCTGCTTCACCCACTGAGTTCGGGTTGCTGTGGTACACGGCGTTACCGGCCGCATCCAGGGTCAGGTAGCCGTAGGTGCCATTGATATTGAGGCCCACTCCCCCGCTCGCCGGGGTCCCTGTGTTGCCGCCGGCCCGTACACCCACCACCGCCCCACCCACTGCGGCACCATCGGCGCCGAGGACATCGTTGCCCAGGACGCTGATGTTGACCGTTGAACCTTCGGCCGCGTTGGCGGTGTTCGGGGCAGCGGTAGGCAAGTCATCGACAATGTTGACGTTGATCTGACCCGACGCAGTGCTGCCGTCGCCGTCCGTGGCCACCACGTTGAAGTTCTCGGTGAGGCTATTGGCGCCGTTGGCGTTTGGATGTGCTTCGTTGTCGACCAGGGTGTAGCTGTAACTGACCACGCCTGTCGTCGGGTTGTAGCCAGTGATGGTCAGCGTGCTGCCCAACGGCGTGACGATCGATTGTGGGAAACCGGCGGCGACACCACCGACCACCACATGAATACCGCCGATATCGAGGGTTTGCAGACCATCGAGCGCGGTCACGGTGAAGGTACCGTTTTGAGTCAGCGCCGGAGTGTTCGGGTTGCTGCCGTCGCTGAGGTTTTTCTCGTAGACGGTGAGTTCGCCGCCGTAAACATCCAGCCCACTGATGGTCACCGGATCGTCGTTGTTGTGGATGTTCAACACCAGATTGGCGGTGCTGGTATCGCCGTCAGCATCGGTGATGGTGTAGGTGAAGGTTTCCGTGCCATTGCCATTGCCGTGCAGGGCTTTGAAGTCGGCATCGCTGGTGTTCAGGGTGTAGGTGTACGTGCCGTTGGCATTCAACACCAACGTGCCGTAAGTGCCGGTGAAGGTGCCGGCAGTGATCGGCCCGGCATTGGGGCCGGTGGTCACGCGGTCGGCGCCTTGGACGTCATTGGTCAGCACATTGCCGTTGAGGGTGAGCAAGATTTCCGAGGCAGTCCCGGCGTTGCTGTCATCCACGCCTTTTGGCAAATCGTCGACGATGTTGACGTCGAGGTTGGCATTGGCAGTGGTGCCGTTGTCGTCCACTACGGTCACGGCGAACTGCTCGGAGAGCGTGTTGGCGCCGTTAGCGGTTGGGTGCGCTTCGTTATCGACCAGGGTGTAACTGTAACTGACCACGCCAGTGGTGGCGTCGAACCCGGTGATGGTCAGCGTGCTGCCCAGCGGGGTGACGATCGATTGCGGGAAACCGGCGGCGACACCACCGACGACCACATGCAGACCGCCGATATCGAGCGTCTGCACGCCGTCGAGGGCGGTGATGGTAAAGGTACCGTTTTGAGTCAGCGCCGGAGTGTTCGGGTTGCTGCCGTCGCTGAGGTTTTTCTCGTAGACGGTGAGTTCGCCGCCGTAAACATCCAGCCCACTGATGGTCACCGGATCGTCGTTGTTGTGGATGTTCAACACCAGATTGGCGGTGCTGGTATCGCCGTCAGCATCGGTGATGGTGTAGGTGAAGGTTTCCGTGCCATTGCCATTGCCGTGCAGGGCTTTGAAGTCGGCATCGCTGGTGTTCAGGGTGTAGGTGTAGGTGCCGTTGGCATTCAGCACCAGGGTGCCGTAAGTCCCAGTGAAGGTGCCAGCAGTGATCGGGCCGGCGTTGGGGCCGGTCGGTACGCGGTCGGCGCCCTGCACGTCGTTGGTTAGCACATTGCCGTTGAGGGTGAGCAGGGTTTCCGAGGCAGTCCCGGCGTTGCTGTCGTTCACGCCTTTTGGCAGGTCATCGACGATATTGACGTCGAGGTTGGCATTGGCGGTGGTGCCGTTGTCATCCACTACGGTGACGGCAAATTGCTCGGAGAGCGTATTGGCGCCGTTGGCGGTTGGGTGCGCTTCGTTATCGACCAGGGTGTAGCTGTAACTGACCACGCCAGTGGTGGCGTCGAACCCGGTGATGGTCAGCGTGCTGCCCAGCGGCGTGACGATCGATTGCGGGAAGCCGGCCGCGACACCACCGACGACCACATGCAGACCGCCGATATCCAGCGTCTGTACACCGTCGAGCGCGGTGATGGTGAAGGTGCCGTTTTGGGTCAGTGCCGGGGTATTCGGGTTGCTGCCGTCACTGAGGTTTTTCTCGTAGACAGTGAGCTCGCCACCGTTGACGTTGAGGCCGTCAATCGTGACAGGGTCATCGTTGTTGTGGATTTGCAGCACCAGCGTCGCGGTGCTGGTGTCACCGTCCGAGTCGGTGATGGTGTAAGTGAAGTTCTCGGTGCCGTTGCCATTGCCGTGCAGCGCTTTGAAGTCGGCATCGCTGGTATTCAGGGTGTAGGTGTACGTGCCGTTGGCGTTCAACACCAACGTGCCGTAAGTGCCGGTGAAGGTGCCAGCAGTGATCGGGCCGGCGTTGGGGCCGGTCGGCACGCGGTCGGCGCCTTGGACATCGTTGGTCAGCACGTTGCCGTTGAGGGTGAGCAGGGTTTCCGAGGCAGTCCCGGCGTTGCTGTCGTTCACGCCTTTTGGTAAATCGTCGACGATGTTGACGTCGAGGTTGGCATTGGCGGTGGTGCCGTTGTCGTCCACTACGGTGACGGCGAATTGCTCGGACAGCGTGTTGGCGCCGTTAGCGGTTGGGTGCGCTTCGTTATCGACCAGGGTGTAGCTGTAACTCACCACGCCGGTGGTGGCATCGAACCCGGTGATGGTCAGCGTGCTGCCCAACGGGGTGACGATCGATTGTGGGAAGCCGGCCGCGACACCACCGACGACCACATGCAGACCGCCGATATCCAGCGTCTGTACACCGTCGAGCGCGGTGATGGTGAAGGTGCCGTTTTGGGTCAGTGCCGGGGTATTCGGGTTGCTGCCGTCACTGAGGTTTTTCTCGTAGACAGTGAGCTCGCCACCGTTGACGTTGAGGCCGTCAATCGTGACAGGGTCATCGTTGTTGTGGATTTGCAGCACCAGCGTCGCGGTGCTGGTGTCACCGTCCGAGTCGGTGATGGTGTAAGTGAAGTTCTCGGTGCCGTCGCCATTGCCGTGCAGGGCTTTGAAATCGGCATCGCTGGTGTTCAGGGTGTAGGTGTACGTGCCGTTGGCGTTCAGCACGAGGGTGCCGTAAGTGCCAGTGAAGGTGCCGGCAGTGATCGGGCCAGCGTTGGGGCCGGTCGGCACGCGGTCGGCGCCTTGGACATCGTTGGTCAACACGTTGCCGTTGAGGGTGAGCAAGGTTTCCGAGGCGGTGCCGGCGTTGCTGTCATCCACGCCTTTCGGCAGGTCATCGACGATATTGACGTCGAGGTTGGCGTTGGCAGTGGTGCCGTTGTCGTCCACTACGGTGACGGCGAATTGCTCGGACAGCGTATTGGCGCCGTTAGCGGTTGGGTGCGCTTCGTTATCGACCAGGGTGTAGCTGTAACTGACCACGCCGGTGGTGGCGTCGAACCCGGTGATGGTCAGCGTGCTGCCCAGCGGCGTGACGATCGATTGCGGGAAACCAGCGGCGACGCCACCGACGACCACATGCAGACCGCCAATATCGAGGGTTTGAACGCCGTCGAGGGCGGTGATGGTGAAGGTGCCGTTTTGAGTCAGCGCCGGAGTGTTCGGGTTGCTGCCGTCACTGAGGTTTTTTCGTAGACGGTGAGTTCGCCGCCGTAAACATCCAGCCCACTGATGGTCATCGGATCGTCGTTGTTGTGGATGTTCAGCACCAGATTGGCGGTACTGGTATCGCCGTCAGCATCGGTGATGGTGTAGGTGAAGGTCTCGGTGCCATTGCCATTGCCGTGCAGGGCTTTGAAATCGGCATCGCTGGTGTTCAGGGTGTAGGTGTACGTGCCGTTGGCATTCAGCACCAACGTGCCGTAAGTCCCAGTGAAGGTGCCGGCAGTGATCGGGCCAGCGTTGGGGCCGGTCGGCACGCGGTCGGCGCCCTGTACGTCATTGGTCAGCACGTTGCCGTTGAGCGTGAGCAGCGTTTCCGAGGCCGTGCCGGCGTTGCTGTCATCCACGCCTTTCGGCAGGTCATCGACGATGTTGACGTCGAGGTTGGCGTTGGCGGTGGTGCCGTTGTCATCGACCACGGTGACGGCGAACTGCTCGGACAGCGTATTGGCGCCGTTAGCGATTGGGTGCGCTTCGTTATCGACCAGGGTGTAGCTGTAACTGACCACGCCAGTGGTGGCGTCGAACCCGGTGATGGTCAGCGTGCTGCCCAGCGGCGTGACGATCGATTGCGGGAAACCAGCAGCCACGCCACCGACGACCACATGCAGACCGCCAATATCGAGGGTTTGAACGCCGTCGAGGGCGGTGATGGTGAAGGTGCCGTTTTGAGTCAGCGCCGGAGTGTTCGGGTTGCTGCCGTCGCTGAGGTTTTTCTCGTAGACGGTGAGCTCGCCGCCGTAAACATCCAGCCCACTGATGGTCACCGGATCGTCGTTGTTGTGGATGTTCAGCACCAGGTTGGCGGTACTGGTATCGCCGTCAGCATCGGTGATGGTGTAGGTGAAGGTTTCCGTGCCGTCGCCATTGCCGTGCAGGGCTTTGAAGTCGGCATCGCTGGTGTTCAGGGTGTAGGTGTACGTGCCGTTGGCATTCAGCACCAACGTGCCGTAAGTCCCAGTGAAGGTGCCGGCAGTGATCGGCCCGGCATTGGGGCCGGTGGTCACGCGGTCGGCGCCTTGGACGTCATTGGTCAGCACGTTGCCGTTAAGGGTGAGCAAGGTTTCCGAGGCAGTCCCGGCGTTGCTGTCATCCACGCCTTTCGGCAGGTCATCGACGATATTGACGTCGAGGTTGGCGTTGGCGGTGGTGCCGTTGTCATCGACCACGGTGACGGCGAACTGCTCGGACAGCGTATTGGCGCCGTTAGCGGTTGGGTGCGCTTCGTTATCGACCAGGGTGTAGCTGTAACTGACCACGCCAGTGGTGGCGTCGAACCCGGTGATGGTCAGCGTGCTGCCCAGCGGGGTGACGATCGATTGCGGGAAGCCGGCGGCGACACCACCGACCACCACATGCAGACCGCCGATATCCAGCGTCTGTACACCGTCGAGGGCGGTGATGGTGAAGGTGCCGTTTTGCGTCAGCGCCGGGGTATTCGGGTTGCTGCCGTCGCCAAGGTTTTTCTCGTAGACAGTGAGCTCGCCACCGTTGACGTTGAGGCCATCAATGGTCACCGGGTCATCATTGTTGTGGATTTGCAGCACCAGCGTCGCACTGCTGGTGTCGCCGTCCGAGTCGGTGATGATGTAGGTGAAATTCTCGGTGCCGTCGCCATTGCCGTGCAGGGCTTTGAAATCGGCATCGCTGGTGTTCAGGGTGTAGGTGTAGGTGCCGTTGGCATTCAGCACCAGGGTGCCGTAAGTCCCGACGAACGTGCCTGGGGTGATCGGGCCGGAATTTTCCCCCGTGATCACGCGGTCGGCGCCCTGTACATCGTTGGTCAGCACATTGCCGTTGAGGGTGAGCAGCGTTTCCGAGGCAGTGTCGGCGTTGCTGTCGTCGACGCCTTGAGGCAGGTCATCGACGATGTTGATGTCGAGGTTGGCGTTGGCAGTGGTGCCGTTGTCGTCCACTACAGTGACAGCGAATTGCTCGGACAGGGTATCGGGGCTGTTGGCGGTTGGATGCGCCAAGTTGTCCACCAGGGTGTAGCTGTAACTCACCACGCCGGTGGCGGCGTCGAACCCGGTGATGGTCAGCGTACTGCCCAACGGCGTGACGATTGATTGTGGGAAACCGGCAGCCACGCCACCGACGACCACATGCAGACCGCCGATATCGAGGGTTTGAACGCCATCGAGGGCGGTGATGGTGAAGGTGCCGTTTTGCGTCAGCGCCGAGGCGTCCGGGCTGCTGCCGTCGCTGAGGCTTTTCTCGAAAACGGTCAGCTCGGCGCCTTCGATATTGAGGCCGTCAATCGTGACCGGGTCATCGTTGTTGTGGATTTGCAGCACCAGGTTGGCGGTGCTGGTGTCGCCGTCCGCATCCGTCAGCGTGTAGGTGAAGGTTTCCGAGCCGCTGCCACCGCCATGCAACGCTTTGAAATCGGCACCGCTGGTGTCGAGGGTGTAGGTGTACGTGCCGTTTGCGTTGAGCACCAGGGTGCCGTAGGTCCCGGTGAAGGTGCCGCCAATTACCGGGCCGCTGTCAGGGCCGGTGGAAATGCGGTCCGCGCCCTGAGTGTCGTTTGGCAGGACGCTGCCGGTCAGGGTCAGCAAGGTTTCCGACGCAGTGTCGGCGTTGCCGTCATCGACCGCCTTGGGTACGTCGTCAGTGATGTTGATGTCCAGCGTGCCAGTGGCGGTGTCACCGTTGCTATCGCCGGCCACCACAGTGAACTGTTCGCTGAGGTTGTTGGCGCCATCGCCGGCCGAATGGGTGTCGTTGCCGTTGAGGGTGTAGCTGTAACTCACCACGCCCGTGAGCGAGTTGTAACCGGTGATGGTCAGGGTATTGCCCAGTTGAGTGGTGATCGACTGCGGAAAACCGGCGGCCACCCCGCCACTGATCACATTGATGCCGCCGATGCTCAGGCTGTTCAACCCGTCCGGTGCCGACACGCTGAACGTTCCGTTCTGAGTCAGCGCGCCCGGATTGCTCGCAGAACCGTCAGCCAGGTTGGCTTCGCTGACGGTCAGTTCGCCGCCCGTCACCGACAGGCCGTTGAGCGTGACCGGGTTGTTGACCGGGATTAGCGGAGGTACCTCGACGGTCGGAGTTAGCGGTGGCGCCACGACGGCCGGGGTGCCGTCGGCGTTCTGGATATCGGCGTTGTGCCGTTCTTCCGGGAATTCGGGAATGCTGCCAAACCCAGCCGTCGGGAAGCCAATGGTCGGGTCAACCCGCCCGCCCACTTCTTCGAGCATGACAAAACTGTGGCCGCCGCCCAAAGCACCGCCGGCCGCCCCGGTCGAACCACCTGGCCCGGCCGCCGTGGCTTCACCGGTCTGGGTCGGGTCAGCGCCGGCCGCGATGGCTTTTTGCAGTTGCTCGACATCGGTCAGTTGCGCTTCGCTCGGCGTCACCGCCTCAGAGGTGCCGACGTGCGGCGACTCATTGGCGAGGAGCTGCGGGGTCATTTGCAGGCTGCTGTCACGCCCGAGGGTCAGTTCCTGGCCATTTTTCAGATGAACGGCCACTGCGCCTTCGGCTCCGGTAACCAGTTGCTCGCCGGCGAACAATCGATCGCCCTCGACCAACGCACGCCGGGTGCCATCGCTCGCAACCGCGAACACCTGACCAATGACTTTACTGACGATACCGATGAGCGTAGCCATGTGCATTTCCTCCGCTGCCAACAGCTGTCGTCGGCATCCTGTTTGTCAGCGAAGAATGTGCTCATGGTTAAAAGCAGGTGGCTGCGCGGCTCGCCTGCAGGGAGGGTTTACCGGAGTAAACCGCCGCCCTGGCGATGAACTCGCCCAGCGTGTCGATCAACGGCAATGTTTGCGACTGTGGGATAAACCCTATGCAATCAATGGCTTCAGGGCCCATTAGTGTCGCGATTTGCCTGATGAACGATGCGTAACAGTCCTGATCCAGTCGAGTGACAAAAAACCGTCACTCCCTACCGTTACGCCTCCCTCCCCTTCAGCACTTCCCCGCCCCATGTCGATAAGTGGATGGAACTTTTGTTAAAACCCCTGCAAGCTCCCTAAAGCTCATAATTCAAGGGCTTTCGTATTGAACAATGTGCTGGATTTTGCTGACGGCATAAGTTTTTTTTGGCATAAGGATTATGAAAAATATTTCTTAGCTACGCTCTAGAATGTTCTTAGCTCTGTTGTTACAAGGGTGAAACGGTTTTACCTATAAATGCCGTCAAATAATTGGCGACTAATAAGCACCATCAGGAATTCAGGGAGATGCACCCATGCGCGTTTTAACCCCCCTCTGCAGCGCGGTTTTGCTGGCCATGGCCTGCACTTCCAGCGCTCAAGCCATGTCGTTGACCGAGGCTATCCAGAGCACTATCGCGACCCACCCGGAACTGGCCTCGCGAGTGGACGCGCGCCTGTCCGCGGATGAGCAGGTGAAAGTTGCCAAAGGGGGCTTTTATCCATCAGTTGATCTGAACGCCGCCTACGGGCGCGGGTACAGCGACAACACCAACACCCGGGCATTCGGCAATCACCACACTGAAACCCTCAATTACACCCAGTCGGAACTGCGCCTGCGGCAAATGCTGTTCGACGGTTTCAACACCTCGAACGAAGTAGCGCGCACCAAAGACGTGGCCAACTCCCGCGCTTATTACGCGCAAGGCACCGCTCAGGACCTGGCGCTGCGCACCATCGAGGTTTACCTTGAAGTCCTCAAGCGCCGTGAACTGGTGACCCTGGCCACGAACAACCTGCAAGCCCACTTGCGCGTCAACGACCAGATTGGCCTTCGCACCCAACGTGGCGTCGGCAGCAACGCTGACTCCGATCAATCCGGCGCCCGTCGCGCACTGGCACAAAACAACCTCGACACCGCCGAAGTCGATCTGGCGGACGCCGAGTCGAACTTCTACGCCGTTGTAGGGCGCATCCCCGATGAGCTCGAAACACCGCCATCGATCCGCGGCGAAGTACCCACCGCCCTGCCGGAAGCCCAGCAGAGCATGGTGGAGAACAACCCGTACCTGAAATCCGCCCAGGCGGACGTGCAATCGGCCGAGAGCCAGTACGAAGTCGCCAAATCGCCGTTCTACCCACGCTTCGACGCCGAAGCCGCGGTGGGCGCGAACAACAACGTGCAAGGCGATGAAGGCCATGACAACGAGTGGCGTGTGGGTGTAGTGATGAACTACAACCTGTTCCGAGGCGGCAGCGACAAGGCGCGCCTGGCTTCCGATGCGCACCAGATCAACCAGGCAATGGACATCCGCAACAACGCCCTGCGCCAACTCAACGAGAACATTCACCTGGCCTGGAACGCCATGGTCAATGCGAAGAAACAAACCCCGACCGCCCGCGAGTACGCCGAAACCAGTAAACGCGTGCGCATTGCGTATCAGGATCAGTTCGGCCTCGGTCAACGGACACTGCTCGACTTGCTCGACAGTGAAAACGAGCTCTACAACGCCAACCGCCGCTACACCGAAGTGCGCTATACCGAGGAGTTCTCGATGTACCGCGTACTGGCTAACATGGGCCAGCTACTGAGCAAGCAACGGGTGGTATTGCCCGCCGATGCGATCGCCTCCACCGAAGTGAAGAACGAAGCCCGTTTGCCTGAATTGAAGTAGCTCACTGGAGCGATCAATGTGACCAGCATGGAATCCGGCAACACCGGTGTCGATCCGCGCCTGAGCTTCGATGACCCGCTTCTGGACGGTCTGTTGATCCTCTGCAAACTCCACGGCGCGACCGTCAGTCGCGCCAGCCTGAGTGCGGGGCTACCGCTGGACAAACAACGCTTGAGCCTGGACCTGCTGCCCCGCGCAGCGGCCCGGGCCAGTCTGCAGGCGCGTTTGTTGCGCCGCGAGCTGGGGGACATTTCTGCCCTCAACCTGCCCGTGATGTTGATCCTCAATAATGGCCGCACGGCCATCCTGCGCCGCTTCGGCGATGACGGTCAGGTGTTGATCCTGCCCAGCGAAGCCGACGGCGGCGAACAATGGGTCAGTCGTGAAGAACTGGCCGAAAATTACAGTGGCCAGGCCTTGTTCGCCCGGCCACGCCATGAACTCGAAGACTTGCGCTCGCCCTTGGTGCCGCGAGTGCATGCCTGGTTTCGCGACACGTTGAAACTGTCGAAATGGCTGTACAGCGATGCGATTCTGGCGAGTTTTTTGATCAACCTGCTCGGGTTGATGGTGCCGCTGTTCGTGATGCAGACCTACGATCGGGTGGTGCCCAACCAAGCCACTTCGACCTTGTGGGTGCTGTCGATCGGTTTGCTGATCGGCACCGGTTTCGAACTGGTGCTGCGCGTCGTGCGTGCGCATTTGCTGGACACCGCCGGGAAGAAAACCGACGTAATCCTTTCGGCGACCTTGTTCGAGCGCATCACCGGCATGTCGATGAAGGCACGCCCGGCGACCATCGGTGGCTTCGCCCAGAGCATTCATGACTTCCAGGGCCTGCGCGAGTTTCTCACGGCGGTCACCCTGACCAGCCTGATCGACCTGCCCTTCGCTGTATTGATGCTGGTGGTGATCGGCTTGCTCGGCGGTTGGCTGGTGGTGATTCCGTTGCTGGCGTTTCCGATCACGATCCTCTTCGCGATGGTGATCCAGGTGCGCCTGCGCGATACCGTGCAAAAAAGCCTGAGCCTGGGCGCCGAACGCCAGGCCTTGCTGATCGAAACCCTCGGCGGCCTGGAAACCCTGAAAGCCTGTAGCGCCGAAAGCGAGCGCCAGCACAAATGGGAAAGCACCCACGGCGCCCTCACCCGCCTCGACAGCCATGCGCGCAACCTCTCGGCGCTGGCCACCAACGGCACCTTGTTCATCCAGCAGTTCTCCGGCATGGCGACCATCGTCGCCGGGGTCTACAGCATCATCGCCGGCAACCTCAGCGTCGGTGCGCTGGTGGCGACTTACATGCTCGGTAGCCGTGTGCTCGCGCCGCTTGGGCAGATTGCCGGTTTGATCACCCGTTACCAGCAAGCACAGCTGACCATGAAAAGCACTGACGCGCTGATGGGGCTGCCGCAGGAGCGTGACGCCAAACAGCGGCCGCTGGAACGCACGCAACTGCAAGGTGCCCTTGAGGTCAGCGGCGTGACCTTCCACTACAACGGCCAGAACGCGCCGGCACTGGCCAACGTCAGCTTCAGCATGAAGCCGGGTGAACGCATCGGCATCATCGGCCGTAGCGGTTCGGGCAAAAGCACTCTGGCCCGCCTGGTGATGGGTTTCTATGAGCCGGAAGAAGGCCAGTTGTTGCTCGACGGTCTCGACTTGCGGCAACTGGATGTCGCCGACCTGCGCCAGCAAATTGGTTACGTCGCCCACGACCTGCCGCTGCTGGCCGGCAGCCTGCGCGATAACCTGACTCTGGGCGCCCGCTACGTCAGCGATTCACGGATGCTCGAAGTCGCCGAACTGACAGGCGTCACCGAGCTGGCTCGCCAGCATCCTCAAGGCTTCGACCGGCCGGTGGGTGAACGCGGGCAGTTGCTGTCCGGCGGTCAACGCCAGGCGGTGTTGCTGGCCCGGGCCTTGTTGCTCGATCCGCCGATCATGCTGCTCGATGAGCCGACCAGCGCCATGGACAACAGCAGCGAAGACATTCTGCGGCAAAAACTTCACGGCTGGGTCCAGGGAAAAACGTTGCTGCTGGTCACTCACCGCACCTCGATGCTCAGCCTGGTAGACCGGCTGGTGGTGCTGGATAACGGGCGGATCGTCGCCGACGGTCCGAAGGAAGCAGTCATCGATGCACTGCGCAAGGGCCGTGTCGGCTCTGCGGCTGTCTAGGAGCTCCCCATGGCCCGTTCCTCATCCGACACCTCGCTCCCTGATTCGAAGCCGCGAGGCTACTTCGGCAGTTTCGGTAAAACCGCCGAAAGCGAATTCATGCCGGAAACCGCCGGCGCCTCGTTGCAGGATTCCCCTCGCGGGTCACGGATCACTGTATGGTTGGCCGCCGGGCTGATTATCAGCGCACTGGTCTGGGCCAAGTTCGCGGTACTGCAAGAAGTCACCATGGGTGAAGGCAAGGCGATCCCGTCGAGCAAGGTCCAGGTGATCCAGAACCTGGAGGGCGGCATCGTCACCGAGATCTTCGTGCGCGAAGGGCAAATGGTGAACAAGGGCGACACCTTGCTGCGCCTGGATGACACGCGGTTTCTGTCGAACAAGGGCGAGAGCGAAGCGGATCGCTATGCGCTGACCGCGCAGGTTGAACGTCTGTCGGCGGAAGCCGAGGGCAGGCCCTTCAAGCTGTCAGAAGAAGTGATTGCCAAGGCACCGCAAGTCGCTGAAGACGAGCGCTCACTGTACGAGCAGCGGCAACGTCGGCTCGCCAGCGAACAGCGCACCCTGAGTGAACAACTTCGGCAAAAAACCCAGGAACTGGCGGAGTTCCGTTCCAAACAGGGGCAATTCAGCTCCAGTCTGGCGTTGCTGCAACAAGAGATGAACATGTCCACGCCACTGGTGGGCACCGGCGCGGTTTCACCGGTGGAAATCCTGCGCCTCAAACGCAGCGCGGTGGAGATTCGCGGCTCATTGAATGCAACGACGCTGGCGATCCCTCGAGCCGAAGCGGCGATCAATGAGATCAAGAGCAAGATCGACGAGTCGGAACAATCCTTCCGTTCGGAAGCAGCTAAAGAGCTGAATGAGAAACGCACCGACCTGTCGAAAATCACGGCATCGAGTATCGCCATTGATGACCGTGTGACACGCACGACCGTGGTGTCGCCGGTTCACGGCATTATCAAAGTGCTGAAGGTCAATACCATCGGCGGCGTGGTCCAGCCCGGCAGCGACATGGTGGAAATCGTGCCGCTGGAAGACAACTTGCTGATCGAGGCCAAGGTGCGACCGCAGGACGTGGCGTTCCTGCATCCGGGCCAGAAAGCGATGGTGAAGTTCAGTGCGTACGACTACACGATTTATGGTGGGTTGAGTGCGAAGCTGGAACTGATCGGGGCCGATACCATCACGGATGACAAGGGCAACAGCTTCTATCTGATTCAGGTGCGCACTGACAAAAACCACCTGGGCGGGGATGTGAAACCGCTGCTGATCATTCCCGGCATGGTCGCCACGGTGGACATTATTACGGGTGAGAAAAGTGTTTTGGATTACCTGCTGAAACCGGTGCTTAAAGCCCGGACGGAGGCGATGCGGGAAAGGTAGTCATTCTGAACCGGCCTCTTCGCGGGCACGCTGAACTGGCCTAATAATTTCGGACACCTCTTAAGGGCGATATGATTTCGCCAACTTGGAGGCTCCATGAACGAAAGAAAGGTCTATACGCGCGAGTTCAAGCTTCATGCTGCCAGCATGGTGCTTGATGATAACTGCCCGGTTTCAGATGTTTGTGCATCGCTGGATATCGGGCCCACCGCTTTACGGCGCTGGGTCGATCAGGTTCGTAAGGAACGTGAAGGGCAGCCAGTCAAAGGCACCAAGGCAATCACCGAAGATCAGCGCCAGATCCAGGAACTAAAAGCCAAGATCAAGCGCATGGAGATGGAAGCCGATATCCTAAAAAAGGCTACCGCTCTCTTGATGTCGGATCCCGATCGTTTTCGATGATCGCAGAGCTAAGAGAGTCATTCCCGACGGCTGTGGTGTGTCGTGTTTTCGGTGTGAAGCGCAGCAGCTTTTATGAGTGGATTCAGCGACGCGCCAAACCGAGGCGCAAACGCGAAGAGCTCAAGCTGAAAGTAGTTGAGCTGCACAGCGAAAGCCGCGAAGCCATGGGCTCCAGAATGATCAGTAAAGGCCTGAAATCCCAAAGCATTACAGCTGGAAGGAGTCTTGTCAGAGCGCTGATGAGAGAGGCCAATATCGTCAGTAAACAACGCCAGCCTCACCCTTTCAGATCCAAAGGAGTGGAAGCATTTGTCGCGCCCAATCGGCTCAAGCGCAACTTCAAACCGACTGCAATCGATCAGGTTTGGTGTGGCGACGTCACCAGTTTGATGGTGGGCAAACGTTGGGTTCATCTGGCCATCGTGATCGATCTGTATGCCCGAAGGGTTATTGGCTGGGCATTTTCTCTGGTCAATGACGCCAACTTGGTCAGCAAAGCGCTGCGTATGGCGACAGAGGTACGAACGTGTCCTCCTGGGCTGATGTTTCACTCAGATCAGGGATGTCAGTACACCAGTCGCAAGTTTCAAGAAGAGCTGCTGCAACACGACATTTTGCAAAGCATGAGTCATCGCGGGCAGTGCTGGGATAATGCGCCGACAGAACGCTTTTTCGGCACGCTCAAGTCAGAGTGGGTGCCTCGTGGCGGTTACAGCCTGATCGAGGAAGCCAAAACCGATATCGTGCGCTTCTTCATGTACTACAACCGCACCAGACTCCATAGCTATAACGACTACCTGTCGCCAATAGCCATGGAGCAAAAAGCGGCATAAACACCGTAATCGGTGTCCGAGATTACTTGACCAGTTCACGCCCGCTCCCACAGGTTCAGTGGCGTTCGCAGAGTTTGTGTACACAACGGACACTGTGGGAGCGGGCCGCGAAGAGGCCCGCACATACACCGATCACCTGTCGGCATGATTACGCTGGTAGGTCTCCTCCCCCATCGCCGCAATCTGCCCCTCGATCAACGCTTCAAACGGTTTCAACAACGGCTCGAACGAGCTCGGCGCTTCCAGGGTTTGCAACGCCTGCACAATCGCTTCCACCGTCGACAACGCGCCCGGCCCCGGTGCCTTGCGCAGCCGATAGCGCGACACTGCGCCGTCCGCCAGCGTCACCCTCGGCAACGCCGCCAGCAGCGGATTGAGGTGCAGCAGCTTGCGCGCCTTACGCCAGGTGCCGTCCGGAACCACCAGCAATAGCGGCTCGTCAGTCGCCGTATAGGTTTGCATCGGCTGAGCGCCCTCGCCGGGAAACAACAAGCGCGCCTGATATCCCGGCTGATTCAGCAATGTCGGCAAATCCTCGAAGACCTCGCCCACCATCAGCTCGGCATTCTTCAGCCCCAACGCCGCCAGCCGCGCAGTGTTCAGCGCATGATTCACTTCGCTTGGATGTTGCAACAGCAACACCCGGGTTCGGCTGTCGAGGCTCGGGATCAGCGGACACAAGCAATGGGTTTGTGGGCGCAGGCAACGGGGACACTGGATTCTGGACATTGATCAAGCCTGATTCAGTTGTGCTTTGAGCAGATCGCGAAAGGTCTGGATCAGCGGTTCGCGACTGCGGCCACGGCGCACGATCATCGAAAACGGCGCCTGATAACCGAACGTTGCCGGCAGTAATACGCGCAGATCACCCTTGTCCGCCCAGGCCTGGGCGTAGTGCTCCGGCAGGTAACCGATGTAGGCACCGGACAGCACCAGAATCAACTGCGCCTCCATACTCTCCACCGTGGCCGCACTGTGTTTGAAACCGTGACGCGCCAGTTCGGCCTGGCTCCAGTAACCCCGGCCGACCATGCGCTGCTGGGTAATCACTTGCTCCGGGATGCGCCGCTCGGTAAATAGCGGATGACGGCTACTGCAATACAACCAGTGTTGCTCGCGATAGAGCGGCATGTAGACCAGGCCGCTCATGCGCGTGGAGAACGCACCGATGGCCAGGTCCAGGCGGTTGTCCTGCACGCCGAGTTGCAATTCGTAAGGGCTCATCACCGACAGGTGTAAATGCACGGCCGGGTGTTCCTGGCTGTAGGCGCCGATGGCTTCGGCGAAGGGCAAGGCCTTGTCGCTGACGGTGGAGTCGATGACGCCCAGGTTCAATGTGCCGCGCAGCTCACCTTTCAAGGCTGCGGCGTATTGCTCGAAACCTTCGAGTTCACCGAGCAGGCGCAGGGTTTCCTGATGAAACAACTCGCCCTTGCTGGTCAGGCTGAAACCACCGCGACCGCGATGACAGAGCACCAGGCCGAGGGCCGCTTCGAGCTGGCTCATGTAGGTGCTGATGGCCGAGGTCGAGAGGTTGAGCTCTTGCTGGGCGTTGGCAAACCCCTGATGGCGAACCACGCTGACGAAAATGCGCAATAGTTTCAGGTCGGGTAAAGCGTTGGCCATGGGGATCTCTCCAAAGATCGTTCCCACGCTCTGCGTGGGAATGCCGCCTCGGACGCTCTGCGTCCGCTCCGGGGTTGTGACGCGGAGCGTCACGGGATGCATTCCCACGCAGAGCGTGGGAACGATCAACCGCGAGTCTATCGCCACCGCCGCCATTAGTTTAGAAAAATCTGAACTAAGTATTTGCCCGTAGCGATTCTTCCCGGCCACTACATTTCGCAGAATCGCCCCACAACGGAGCCTGTGTCTGTCCTGACCTGCGCATCCGACATAAATAAAACAACGACGATGAGGCCCTACCCGTGGACAAGATTCTTCACCAACCACTGGGCGGCAATGAAATGCCGCGCTTTGGCGGCATCGCCACCATGATGCGCCTTCCCCATTTGGATACTGCTGCCGGTCTGGACGCTGCCTTCGTTGGCGTGCCACTGGACATCGGCACCTCGCTGCGCCCCGGCACCCGTTTCGGACCTCGCGAAATCCGCGCGGAATCGGTAATGATCCGTCCGTACAACATGGCGACCGGCGCTGCGCCGTTCGATTCGCTGTCGGTGGCCGACATCGGCGACATTGCGATCAACACGTTCAACCTGCTGGACGCAGTACGGATCATCGAAGAGTCTTACCACAAGATCCTCGAACACGATGTGATCCCGCTGACCCTGGGCGGCGACCACACCATCACCCTGCCGATCCTGCGTGCCATTCATAAAAAGCACGGCAAGATCGGCCTGGTGCACATTGATGCTCACGCCGATGTGAACGATCACATGTTCGGCGAGAAAATCGCACACGGCACCACCTTCCGTCGCGCTGTCGAAGAAGGCCTGCTCGATTGCGATCGTGTCGTACAAATTGGCCTGCGCGCTCAGGGTTACACCGCTGACGACTTCAACTGGAGCCGTAACCAGGGCTTCCGTGTGGTTCAGGCCGAAGAGTGCTGGCACAAATCCCTGGCCCCATTGATGGCCGAAGTTCGCGAGAAAGTCGGTGGCGGCCCGGTGTACCTGAGTTTCGACATCGATGGCATCGACCCTGCCTGGGCACCGGGTACCGGCACCCCGGAAATCGGCGGTCTGACGACCATTCAGGCAATTGAAATCGTTCGCGGCTGCCAAGGCCTCGACCTGGTCGGTTGCGATCTGGTAGAAGTCTCGCCCGCTTATGACACCACCGGCAACACCTCGCTGCTGGCCGCCAACTTGCTGTACGAAATGCTCTGCGTACTGCCAGGCGTGGTCCACCGCTGAGGAATGGTCGTGAACGAACGTGATCAGGTTCTGAAAGCCGCCGCCGATCTGGTGTCGGCGTTTGCCCGTAACGATCGCGAAGCCTACTTCGGTGCGTTCAGCACCGATGCCAGCTTCGTGTTCTACACCCTCGAGCTGCCTCTGCTGTCACGCGATGCCTATCAGGCGTTGTGGGACACCTGGCGCTCGGAGGATGGCTTTGAGGTGCTTTCGTGCACCTCGAGCAACGCCTTCGTCAGCCTGCAGGGTGATGCGGCGATTTTCATTCATGACGTCGCCACCGAGCTGCGCATGCAGGGGGAGCAGCACTTTAGCCAGGAGCGCGAGACGATTGTTTTCAAAAAACAAACGTCTGGCCAAGAACAACAAGGCCTATGGCTGGCCTGCCACGAACATTTATCCGCAATGCCGGAAGGGCTGCCAACCCCTTAGCCAAACAGGCGACGCTCACACACGATGAGCGCGCCTTTATGATCGGAGCAGATCATGAATAACAACAACAACGACCAAAGCCTTACGCAAATTGAAACCCACGGGGTCGAACAGATCCCGGACAACGAACGCACCGCAGGCCCGACGGACTTGTTCCGGATGATCTTCGGCGGTTCCAACACCTTTGCCACCGCCGTGCTCGGCAGTTTCCCGGTATTGTTCGGCCTGTCGTTTCAGGCGGGCGTCTGGGCGATTGTGCTGGGCGTATTGCTGGGTTCGCTGATCCTCGCGCCTATGGGCCTGTTCGGCCCGATCAATGGCACCAACAACGCCGTGTCTTCCGGTGCGCACTTTGGCGTGCACGGACGGATCGTCGGTTCGTTCCTGTCGTTGCTGACCGCCATCGCCTTCTTCTCGCTGTCGGTGTGGAGTTCCGGTGATGCGTTGATCGGTGGTGCCAAACGCCTGATCGGCCTGCCGGAAACCGACCTGACCCTGGGCCTGGCCTACGGTCTGTTCGCGATTCTGGTGCTGACCGTTTGCATCTATGGCTTCCGCTTCCTGCTGTGGGTCAACAAGATCGCCGTGTGGAGCGCCAGCCTGCTGTTCCTGCTGGGCGTCTTCGCCTTCGCCGGTCCTTTTGATGTGAACTACGCCGGTACCGTCGGCATGGACCAACCCGGTTTCTGGGCGGCGTTCATCGGCGCTGCGCTGGTGGCCATGAGCAACCCGATTTCCTTCGGCGCGTTCCTCGGCGACTGGTCGCGCTACATTCCGCGTGAAACCTCCAAGCGCCGGATCATGGCAGCGGTGGTGATCTCGCAGATCGCAACCTTCATTCCGTTCCTGTTCGGCCTGGCCACCGCGACCATCGTGGCAATCAAGGCGCCGGACTACATCGCGGCCAACAACTACGTCGGCGGCCTGCTGGCGGTATCGCCGAGCTGGTTCTTCCTGCCGGTGTGCCTGATCGCAGTGATCGGCGGCATGTCCACCGGCACCACGTCGCTGTATGGCACCGGGCTGGATATGTCCAGCGTGTTCCCTCGCGTGCTGTCGCGGGTTAAAGCGACGCTGCTGATCGGTGTGTTGTCGATTGCCTTCATCTTTATCGGTCGCTTCGCCGCGAACCTGGTGCAGAGCGTGTCGACCTTCGCCGTGCTGATCATCACCTGCACCACCCCGTGGATGGTGATCATGATCATCGGCCTGTTGGTCCGTCGCGGCTTCTATTGCCCGGATGACCTGCAAGTGTTCACCCGTGGCGAGAAAGGTGGCCGTTACTGGTTCACCCACGGCTGGAACTGGCGTGGCCTGGGTGCCTGGATCCCGAGCGCGGCCGTCGGCCTGTGCTTCGTGAACCTGCCGGGTCAGTTTGTCGGACCACTGGGCGAAATGGCCGGCGGTATCGACATCAGCCTGCCGGTCACCCTGGGCCTGGCCTCGCTGGTGTACCTGGCACTGCTGAGCCTGTTCCCGGAAACGGCAGCGGTGTTCGGCCCGAACGACTCCCGCAGCAAGGGCACCCATTCGCTCGCTAAACCAGCGATGCGACAAGCTGCCTGATTCAACGCATTACCTGTGATCAATGCAGTACCTGTGGGAGCGAGGCTTGCCCGCGATGAACGATGACGCGGTCTGCCTGACGGACCGCGGCGCCCCCATCGCGGGCAAGCCACGCTCCCACAAGGGATTGATGTTCCCACAGGGATTGATTTCTGCTTCACCATAAAAAAGACAATTGGAGACACGCAACAATGGCTTTGGATTTATTCGTCGTACTCATCTACGCCGCCGCGATGCTGATACTCGGCTATTACGGCATGCGCAAGGCCAAGACCAACGAAGACTTTTTGGTCGCCGGTCGTAACCTCGGCCCGAGCCTGTACATGGGCACCATGGCTGCCACCGTTCTGGGCGGCGCCTCCACTGTCGGCACCGTACGTTTGGGTTATGTGCATGGCATTTCCGGTTTCTGGCTGTGCGCAGCCCTCGGTTGCGGGATCGTGGCGCTGAACCTGTTCCTCGCCAAACCGCTGCTGAAACTGAAGATCTACACCGTTACCCAGGTGCTGGAAAAACGCTACAACCCGATGGCCCGCTCCGCGAGCGCGGTGATCATGCTGGCGTATGCGCTGATGATCGGCGTGGTCTCGATCCTGGCAATCGGCACCGTGCTGCAAGTGCTGTTCGACCTGCCGTTCTGGCTATCGGTATTGGTCGGCGGTGGCGTGGTGGTGATTTATTCGGCGATCGGCGGCATGTGGTCCCTGACCCTGACCGACATCGTCCAGTTCGTCATCAAGACCGTGGGCCTGATGTTCATCCTGTTGCCAATCTGCCTGTACCGCGTCGGTGGTTGGGATGAGTTGGTGTTGAAGCTGCCGGCGTCGAACTTCAGCTTCACGACCATCGGCTGGGACACCATCATCACCTACTTCATGATCTACTTCTTCGGGATCCTGATCGGTCAGGACATCTGGCAACGGGTGTTCACCGTCAAGACCGCTAAAGTGGCTCAGGTTGCCGGTACATTCGCAGGCTTCTACTGCATCCTTTACGGACTGGCCTGCGCCCTGATCGGCATGGCCGCTCATGTGCTGATCCCGGACCTGGACAACGTCAACAACGCCTTCGCCGCCATCGTCAAACTGTCCCTGCCGGACGGTATTCGTGGTCTGGTGATTGCGGCTGCCCTGGCGGCCATGATGTCTACCGCCAGCGCCGGCCTGCTCGCCGCTGCTACCACCCTGACCGAAGACCTGCTGCCGAAACTGCGCGGCGGTAAACAGTCGACTCTGGGCATCAACCGCCTGTTCACCCTGTTGACCGGTATCGTGGTGCTTGGCATCGCACTGGTGGTCAACGACGTGATCAGCGCCCTGACCCTGGCCTACAACCTGCTGGTGGGCGGCATGCTGATCCCGCTGATGGGTGCGATTTTCTGGAAGCGCGCGACCACCGCCGGCGCTATCGCCAGCATGGGCATGGGCTTCGCCACCGCGCTGGTGTTCATGTTCAAAGACGGCCTGGACGCCAACACCCCGATCTACTACAGCCTCGGTGTAGGCCTGGTGAGTTTCGTGCTGGTGAGCTTGATGTCCCGCCGCCCAGCCTTGGTGGCGAACGCCGCCTAAGCTGAACATAACGACTTGATGCTTTCTTCGACGGGTGTGGCGTCGGTTGCCACACCCGTTTTTTTTCGTCTGGAGAAAACTGCTTATGAAGATCGTCAGCCGCGATCAGTGGTTCGAGGTGAAACAGCTCAGCGATGGCATCCGCCTGATTCACGAGCCTTACATCCGCCCTTTCTACCGCTGCAACCTCTGGCACATTCAGGGGCGTGACAAGGATCTGCTGCTGGACAGCGGCTCCGGACTGGTCAGCCTGCGCGAGCAACTGCCGTGGATCACCGAGCGGCCGTTGGTGGCGGTGGCCAGTCATTGCCATTTCGACCACATCGCCGGGCATCACGAATTCCCAGAACGGCTGGTGCATCCGGCTGAGGCGGACATCCTCGCCGCGCCCGACGGCGACAACGATCTGAGCAAAGCCTTTGTCGGCGATGACATGTTCGAAGCCCACCCCGATTGCCCGTTGTGCTACGCCGAATACCGGGTCAAAGCCGCGCCGGCCACGGGCATGATTGAAGAAGGCGATGTGCTGGACCTGGGGGATCGCGTGCTGCAAGTGCTGCACACACCGGGGCATTCACCGGGCGGCATCAGCCTCTACGAAGCGGCGACCGAGACGCTGTTCAGCGGCGACATCATTTACGACGGGCCGCTGATCGAAGACGCCTACCACTCCAACCTCGACGACTATGCCCGCAGCCTGCAACGCTTGCGCGCGTTGCCGATCCGTACCGTGCATGGCGGGCATTTCGGCAGTTTTTCCGGGGAACATTTGCGCACGATGATTGACGAGTGGCAGCGCTTGCACGGCTGAAGCCTGCTGTACTCATGCGCAGGGAAAACAACAATAACGCCCTTGAAGAATTTCCATGAAAAGAGCCGTCGTGCGTGCCGCCGTTCACCAATTCATCAGCCGGTTACTGGAAGGTCGGCAAGACTTCGACGACAACGCCAGTCTGGCGCAATTGGGTCTGGATAAAGCGGATATCGAAGATCTGATCTTCCATCTGGAAGATGAGCTGGGGTTGACGGCGTTTACCGCCGAGGAAGACCAGATGCTCAAGACCGCCAGGACGGCGAATGACTTGAGCCGGTTTTTGATTGAGATCGGGCGGCATTGAGTGTGCCCGGTCTCAGGAACGCATCTGAACCCTGTAGCAGCTGCCGAGCACCGCGAGGCTGCGTTCGGCGCAAGCCACATTCAGACGAAGCCGTCGGTGGGTTCAGATCCTGCGTGCAGGGATTGCGACTGCTGCGCAGCCGAACGCAGCCTCGCAGGCTCGACAGCTGCTACACCGGCCGCATCGCCATTACCGGCGGCGTGGCTGGCGTCGGCGCTGTTCGTCGTCCGTACGGATGGGCACAGGTTGCAGAGGCGGTTCGATCAAACCGAGTGCGACACCCAGGTCATGCAGCCAGTTTTGGATTTTCTCTTTCATGGTGCCCCCTTCAGGGTAGTGCCGAGCGACCGGAATTCTGAGGCCGCTTCGCACTGATAATAGTCCGAAGTCCTACGCAATGCTCATCAAAAGTAGCAATGATCTGTTACTGAATTGAACAGAATACCTGACCGATCGTTCAAGCCAGCGCCTGCGCTGGAACCGGCGCCAACGGATAGACCGTCTGCTGCTGCTCGATCCACGCGTTCAAGTTGGCCCCGACCATCCCCTTGCGCCACATCAGCCACGTCGTCGCACGGGCGAACGGCTCGGCCAGCGGATGCACCGCGACGCTTTCACGGCCCGGCAGGCTGGCGAGCATCGATTCGGACATCAACGCCACGCCCGAGCCGGCAATCACGCAGGCAAGCATGCCCGGATAGGATTCGATCTCCATCGCCCGGCCCATGGCGGCACGGTCATGCGCGAACCAGGCCTCCAGGCGCATCCGGTAGGAACAGCCCTGGCGAAAGGTGAACACCGAGCGCCCTTCCACATCCAGCGCACTGTGCACCGGCGGGTGATCGGCCTCTGTGATCAGCACCAGCCGTTCGTCGCACAAGGGCACACCGTCCAGCCCAGCAAGCTCCAGCGGGCCATCCACCAGCGCTGCATCAAGCCTGCCGGTCAGCAAGCCTTCAAGCAGTTCGCCGCTCGGCCCGGATTGCACTTGCAGGTTTACCGCCGGGTAGGTGCGGTGGTAACGCGCCAACAATGGCGGCAGATGAATCGCCGCCGTGCTGTACATGGTGCCAAGCACGAAGTCCCCCGCCGGTTGCCCGCCTTGAACTGCCGCCTGGGCTTCGTCGTGCAGGTTGAACAGCTTGGCGGTGTAGTCCAGCAGGACTTTTCCCGCAGGCGACAACTGCAAACGCTGACGCTCGCGGAGGAAGAGTTCTACGCCGAGTTGCTCCTCAAGCTGTTTAAGCCGCGTCGACAGGTTGGACGGCACCCGGTTCATACGTTCGGCGGCACGGGTAATCGAACCCTCCTGTGCCACGGCCTGGAAGATCCTCAGTTGGCTGAATTCCACGATATTCTCCAATACAGAACAAGTTGCTCACTATTATTCATTTTTAAAGAAAGTCAAACAGCCCTAGCCTGACGGTCATTGATCTCCGATTGGAACTCAGGCTATGTCCCCTCTGATTCGCTTGTCCGCCAGTTTTATCGCCCTGATGATGGCCATGGGCATAGGGCGCTTTGCCCTCACCCCGCAAATGCCGCACTTACTCAGCGAAGGTCAGATCGACTTGACCGCGGCCGGGCTGATCGCCGCAGCCAATTACCTTGGCTACTTCCTCGGCGCGCTGGATGCCATGTTCTCCCGCCGGCCGACGCAAGTCCGTCAGCGTCTGCTGGGAGGGTTGTGGCTCTGTGTGCTGCTGACCCTGGCGTCGTTCTGGGCCAACGGGTTCTGGTCGCATTTGCTGCTGCGCTTCGGCACCGGCGTGGCCAGCGCCTGGGTGTTGGTCATGATCACCGCGCTGAGCCAGCCATTGGCGGCAGCGGCCGGGCGTCCACGATTGGGCGCCCTGGTATTTGCCGGACCGGGTCTGGGGATTTTTCTCACGGGTTTATTGGCCTTGGGGTCGAACTTGATGCAGCAGACTTCCGCCACGTTATGGCTGGTGTATGCCGGTGTTGCGCTGGTGATGCTGCTGGGGATTCTGCCGTTCCTTCCACAACCTGCGCCCACCGTGAGCACGGTGCAAAACCCGGCCCCTTCTGGCAATCAGGGTATCGCTCGATTGGGCCTGATTTATGGCTTGTACGGTCTGGGCTACATCATCCCCGCCACTTTCCTCTCACAAATGGCCAACGCGCAGTTTCATGGGCAATGGCAGGCTGACCTGTTTTGGCCATGCTTCGGCCTGGCGTCGGCGGTCGGCGTAGTGCTGGTGAGCCTGCGTCGACAATCCATGAATGGCACCCGCCACTGGCTGATGATCACTTTGTGGCTGCAAGCTGTCGGGGTCTTCGCTTGCCTGTTGGGCAGCGGTGCGGGGTTGGCGCTGGGCGTGTTGCTGTGCGGCACGCCGTTCCTGGCCTGCATGCAACTGGTGATGCAACGCTCCCGCGAACTGGCCCCCCATGCCACCCAGCGCAACGCCGGGATGCTGACCGCGTGCTTCGCCGTCGGTCAACTCGCCGGGCCTTTGCTGGCCGCGCTCAGCAGCCATTTCAGCGGGGGTTTGCAGCCAGCGCTGGTGTTCGTCGGTGCCGGGCTGGTCGTTGCGGGGGGATTGTTACTGCGTCCGGTCAGTGCTGCCCAAGGGCTTTGCGCAACCGACGGCGCACCCACTGCTCAGCGCTGACAAACGTGATGCCGAGCAGCACCAGCACCGCGCCGATGACGAAATTGAGGCTCAGTTCTTCACCCAGCAACACCACACCGAACGTGACGCCGAACAGCGGCGTCATGAACGAAAACACCGCCAGGTTCGCCGCCAGATAACGCCGCAACAGCCAGAACCAGGTCAAGTAGCTGAAGAACGACACCACCAGTCCCTGGAACAACACACTGGCCACCGCCACGGGGGTCAGGCTGACGTGAGTAACCTGACCACTCAGGATGGCGATCAGGATCAGGCCAACAAAACCGACGATCAATTGATAGAACAAGGTGAGCGTCACCGGCGCTTCCGACAGCCGCGAAGCGCGCACCACCACCGTGGTTGCGCCCCACGCTGCGCCGGCCAGTACGCCCAGCGCATCGCCCATCAACATGCGGTGATCAAGGTTGTCCCAGGACACACCACCGGCAAATGCGATGGCGATTCCGACGAAGGCGAGGAAAATCCCCAGCCACTGCACAGGCCTTAAACGTTCACTGGGTAACAACCAGTGAACGCCCAGCGCGGTGAAAATCGGTGCGGTGTAAAGGAACACCGACATGTGCGCCGCCGTGGTCAGTTGCAAACCTTCGGAGATGAAGAAGAACTCCAGACCAAACAGCACACCGGCCAGCAAACCACCGCGCCAGGTCGTGCCGACCTGATCCCAGCCGCCCTTCCAGCAGATCAGCAATCCTACGAGCAATGCGGAAATGCCTGACCGCCCCGCCGCCTGCATGACTGGCGCGATGTCGGGTGCCGCCCACTTGATCATCACCTGCTGCACGCCCCAGATCAGGCACAACCCGATCATCACCTGCAGGGCAAACCCGTCGGCGCTACGCCGGCTGGCGCTCACCGTGACACCTCGACAACACAATCCATGGCAGAAACTCGGCAGTAGAATACGAAAGCCCGGCGCTGACCCCCTGTAGCAGCTGTCGAGCCCCAGCGAGGCTGCGTCCGGCTGCGTCCGGCTGCGTAGCAGTCGTAAATCCTGTACACGCGGACTTTCTGAAACACCGCATCGTCTGAAATTACGGCCGCTTCGCAGCCGGACGCAGCCTCGCTGGGGCTCGACAGCTGCTACGGGCTGGACGGGCGGTGCGGGGTCAGCTTAGTTCAATGCGATCCGCGTGAATCACGATCTGGCCATTCTTGTACAACGCACCGATGGCCTTTTTGAAGTTGCCTTTGCTGACGCCAAACATGCTGCTGATCACCGTTGGATCGCTTTTGTCGCTGACGGGCAGGCTGCCGTTGTTTTCACGCAACTTGGCCAGGATCTTCGAGTTGAGACTGGTCGCAGCTTCTTCACCCACCGGTTGCAGGCTCAGGCTGATCTTGCCGTCGGCACGGACTTCTTTGATAAAGCCCTTCTCTTCTTTGCCGGCACGCATGAACTTGAAGATTTCGTTCTTGTGGATCAGGCCCCAGTGCTTGTTGTTGATGATTGCCTTGAAGCCCATGTCGGTCGCTTCGGCCACCAGCAAATCAACTTCCTGGCCCGGGGTGTAGTTGGCCGGGGTCTTGTCCAGGTAGCGATCCAGACGCGCGGTCGCGGTGATGCGACGGGTGTGCTTGTCGAGGTAGACATGCACCACCACATACTCACCGGCGGTCATCTGACGTTTTTCTTCGGAGTACGGCAGCAGCAGATCCTTCGGCAAACCCCAATCCAGGAAAACGCCGATGCTGTTGACTTCAACGACTTTCAAACTGGCGAATTCACCGACCTGAACTTTCGGCTTTTCCGTAGTTGCAATGAGTTTGTCATCGCTGTCCAGATAAATAAAAACGTTGAGCCAGTCTTCATCTTCGCTTGGAATATCTTTGGGAATATAACGATTAGGCAAAAGGATTTCGCCATCCGCCCCACCGTCAAGATATAAACCGAAGTTAGTGTGTTTAACCACTTGCAAACTGTTGTAACGCCCGACTAAAGCCATTTCAAATACCCTCATTACGTGGGCGGCATTCTACCCGGTTTTGCGGGCGACGTTCGGTGGCCGGCCCGGTGGCGAAAGAAAATACTCTGCAAGCTTTGATTTTCCTGGGGGGGTGCCCCGATGGGCGTGCCGCTCGTCAGCCCGACAGGGTAATTTTGCCCTCTCCAAGCCCCCTCCAGGAACGGCCTCTTTTGAGCAGAAGTTCTTAGTTAAAACAGCGGGTTATAGACCTATTACAGATCACCGCCCGGGATAAATTCCGGCCTTGCGATGTGTATTTCGAGGGGATATTAGCCAAGCAATTGTCAAGTATTTCCTGTACGATGCCTGGCCAAGTTAATTTTCTACAGGTTAATGGCCGCCATGCGTGTAAAAGCATCCAACAGCAAAGCAAAGCCAGCTCCAGCCGTTGAAACCAGCGAATCGATCAACAGCCAGATCGCTGCGTTCCTCAAGTCCGGCGGTGAAATTCAGCAAATTGCCAAAGGCGTCAGCGGCCAGACGTTCGGCCCGTCCAAGCAGATCACTTTGGGCAAGAAGTAACACCCCCGCAGCAACTGGTCCATAGGCGCTTTGAGCTTCGAAGCGCTTGGACTGGAACCCTCCCGCAACACCCCGATACTCCCATCCTTCCAAAAATCGACGAACGGCCCACCATGCCGAGCATTCGCCGGTATCCTTGCACACGTCTAGAACAAGCGTTTCGGTAGGTTTTCGATTCCTGCTCCTCGCTGTCAATGGAGTGACGCATGCTCAAACCCTCTTATTTATTACTCAGTCTCCTGTTGTCGAGTTCGCTCGCCAATGCACAAATCTTTCAGCGTGAACTGGGCGATTTCGACCTCAAGCTCGGCACCACGCCCAGCCGCAGCATGGCCCAAGGGTTGGTCAAACCATCCAGCTCCGGCTCATTCCATGGTGGCCTCGACCTGACGCACGACAGTGGTTTTTACGTCGGCCAATGGGCACCGAGCATGGGGTTAAGCCCGGGCAAGAACCTTGAAGTCGAATCCTACGTCGGGTTTAAACAACCCTTCGATCAAACCCTCGGCTACGAAGTCGGCATGATCCACTACAGCTATCCGAAAGTGGACACCCTCGACAGCCAGGAACTCTTCGGCGGCCTGACCCTGCTCGGCAGTCGCTTTGGGGCGGCCTTCAGCAACGACCCCGACAAACTGAACCAAACGTTGTTTGCCGACCTCAGGGGCAACCAACCGTTCGGCATCGGGATCAGCATGAAATACACCACCCACCAGCTCTACAAACCGGTGACGGTCGACGGAGGGTATGTCGGCAGTTTTACCGACTGGTCAGTGCAACTTTCGCGGCCGTTCATGGGCATCGACCTGGACCTGATCTACAGTGACTCTAACCTCAGCGGCAGCCAGTGCTCGGCCTATTCCGGGCACAACAGCCAATGCGACGGGCTGGTCACCCTCAAGGCCGAACACGCGTTTTATTGAGCGGCTGAACGGCCAGGCTCATCCAGCGTTCACATGAGAACTACGCATTCGCAAGGATCCGCCCATGTCGTACTGGCCAGTTCGTTTCGCCACGTTGATCATCCTGGTCCTCGCCCTCGGCGCGTGCAGCCGAATGGGCCTGGCCTACCGCAACCTCGACGTGATCATTCCGTGGACGCTCAACGACTACCTGGACATGAACAGCGAGCAAAAAGGCTGGTTCAACGAGCGCCTCAAGGAACACCTGAGCTGGCACTGCACCACGCAACTGCCGGGCTACCTGGATTGGCTGGACCGCTTGCAGACCATGGTCGAAACCAACCAGGTCACCGACGCAGCCCTGCAAGCCCGCACGCAGGAAGCCAAAGCCGCCATCGCCCAGACCGCCCGGGAAATCACCCCGTCGGCCATCGAGTTGTTGCAGGGGCTGGATGACAAACAAGTCGCGGAAATGAACGATGCCTTTGCCAAGGATCAGCGCAAACGCCAAGAGGAATACCTCAAACCGTCCCTGGATCAGCAGATCAAGCAGCGTGCCGCCCGTATGGAGAAGCGTCTGGATGACTGGCTTGGTCCGCTGAGCCCCACCCAGCAACAACGGGTGCTCACCTGGTCGAAAGCCCTGGGTGATCAGAACACGCAATGGATCGCCAACCGCGCACATTGGCAGACGCAGTTCAGCGCAGCCGTTGCCCAGCGCCATAGTGCGGATTTCCCACAGTTAATCGAGACGCTTCTGGTCAATCGCGAGAGTTTGTGGACGCCGGCCTACCGTCAGGCCTACGCCAATACCGAAGCCCAGGCGCGGGGATTGATCGTGGATCTGATGGCCGAGAGCACACCGACCCAGCGTCAGCGGTTATTGAAAAAAATTGAAGGTGTGAGGAAAGACTTCAACGACCTCAAGTGCCTGAAGGCCGCCAAACAAACTTAACCCCCCCTGTGGGAGCGAGCTTGCTCGCGATTGCGGTACATCAGTCACATCATAGTTAACTGACACACCGCAATCGCGAGCAAGCTCGCTCCCATAGGGTTATGCGCTGTCTTCAGGCAATCTGCGCTTTAGACGCGACGTGATCAAACGTCAATTCATCCAGCGCATCGTCCTGCTCATCCAGCACCTGCCGCGGATGGTCATTGCCCGGAATGCTGCTGTCGATCAGGCTTAATAAGCTGGAGCCGCGCGGGGTCAAGATGTAATTCGAACCGGTGCCGCCCTGCTCCTCAGGCCGAGGCTCGATGTAGCCTCGTAGCAGAAGTAACTTTTCGTACTCGCCCGCCACCGCTTTCAGGTGATCCAGGTTTTCCGTCTGTTCGCCCTCCGCCGTTTTTTGTGCCACGTACTGCTCGGCATAGGGCCGCGGCGTGAAACTGCTGGCGCCGTTCTGCACTTCGTGCAGCAAGCGTTCAATCAAATCCCAGTTATAAGTCGTCATCCTGATTCAACCTCCGGACCGCGTGATTCAAAGGGCCTTCTTAGGTTGTGACCGGTGCCGCGCGCAGCCGTTCAGCCGAGGTCTTGAACAGCACCGACCGGCGGTATGTCGAATCGGGCGCAGGCCAAACGACTAGGCTGTGTAAGTCACCTCCCCGCCCCCCGCAGGAGAAAAGCCAATGAACATTCAGAATCACCCCGTCGTGTCCCGCGAAGAATGGCTCGCCGCGCGCAAACAACACCTGGCCCACGAAAAAGCCTTCACCAAGGAACGCGACAAACTCAGCGCCGAACGCCGCGCCCTGCCCTGGGTGAAAATCGACAAGGACTACCACTTTCAGGGCCCACACGGCGAACTGAAACTGGCCGACCTGTTTGGCGGCCGCAGTCAATTAGTCATCTACCACTTCATGTTCGCCGACGGATGGGACGAAGGCTGTCCCGGCTGCTCGTTCCTGTCTGACCACATCGACGGCGCCAACCAACACTTGGCGCACCATGACATCGCCGTCGTGGCGGTTTCCCACGCCCCCTTCGCCGAATTTCAGGCCTTCAAACGGCGCATGGGCTGGAAATTCGACTGGGTGTCGTCAGAGGGTTGCGATTTCAACTACGACTTTGGCGTCACCGCCCGAGCCGAAGAGGTGGCGGCTGGCAAAGCTACCTACAACTACGAAAAAACTGACGGCGCCGAAGAAGAACTCCCAGGCTTGAGCGTGTTTTATCGCAATGAAGCCGGCGATATTTTCCACACCTATTCCACCTATGCCCGAGGCCTGGACCTGCTGGTCGGCGCCTACAACTACCTCGACCTCACGCCCAAGGGCCGCAATGAAGAAGAGATCATGGAATGGGTGCGGCATCACGACCGCTACGAAGACAAAGCCGCAGCTGCCTGCTGCCATGGTGGCTAGATCACAACACTGAGTTGCGCCCATCGCGAGCAGGCTCGCTCCGACATTGGATTTGCATACGCCAACCCGCTGCTGACCAGGTCTTTTTTGGCAGTCGCTTCCAGATTCTGGCTGGCGCGCAGGGTACCGGCGTTGTTCAGGTCTTTGCCCGCGATCAGGGTCACGTCGCTGCCCTGGATCAACGCGCCGTTGGCGGCGAGGCGGTTGTTGGCGTTGGCCAGGTACAGCACCGGCACCAGGACTTTTTCGCCATTCACTTCGTGCTCTTCGAGCCAGACGATATCGTGGGTCAGGGCCGCGACCTGTTGTGCGGTGAGGGTGACGCCGAGGCTGAGGTTCAACGCGTCCTTGCTGGCGATGGCGTTGTTCATCAGATACTTGAAAACCGCCTCGTCCGAGGTCTGGCCGTCGATGAAGCGTTGGCCGGTGCGGGCGACCACGGCTTGCTGGATCATTTTCTGTTCGAAGAGGCCATCGCCCAGGCGCTTGGCGCTTTGATCAGGGTTGTAACCCAAGCCTTGGAGCAGGTAGTCCGAGCTCATGAATTGCTTGAGGTCGGTGAGGACCGGGTTGGTTTCGATCAGGTATTTGTGCGGCTGGGATTTGCCGGCGTTGCTGGGCAGACCTTGGACACGGTTGATCGTAAAGGTCCTACACCAACCTCGGAATCAGGCACCTTGCACCGCTGGAACGATGAAGCTTATAGTCCGCCCGTCGTCAACATGGCGACCGGGTTTGGCGACCTGACGAACGAGTGCGAGAGCTGTCTGCTTATTTGCAGGCGCCTTCGCATCCGCAAAACTGTTTTTATGGCAGTTGTGCGCGGGAGACCTTCGGGTCTGCCGGTTACTCGTTTCCGGTTCGCCAACCTGCGTACAGCTGCCACCCCATTTCGTTTGGCGACGATCTGCTGGCAGTCTCAGCAAACTAAACGAGGCTTCAACTATGGATAGATACATGCCCCTCACCGGAATCGACCTGATCCCGGCTTCTCTGCTCATCGACACCCAAGCGCCACTCGACGTGCTACAGGCGATGGCGGATTACCGCATTCGCACGGTTACCCAGGTATTGGAGAACATCGCCTTTCGTGCCGAGATTGGTTGCGACACGGTAGTGCTTTCAGACTTTTCCAAACTGCTGGCCATTCCGTTGCGCGATGGCTGTGATTTGATGGATGTGATTGGCCGGCGGTTGCGGGCGCAGCCTGCGGAGTGAATGAAAACGGGCGACCTGTAGGTCGCCCGTTTTATATGGTTCATACAAAAAACCTGACAGTCTCGGTTCTTTGATTTGTCGTACGAAAAATCGGAGATTTTTCAGGGAGAGATTTATTTTCTGGGCACAGGCAATAAATAAATTCGTCCCCTTTTATCTACTTTTCTCTGAGTCAAAACCGAGTTCGGCACTTCTTTTGCACAATCTACATAGCTTTAATCTCTGAAATCAGAGCCAAAAGCTCAGACTCAGTCAACTCAAATTCCTCACCTTCCTCCATTGCCATCAATGTGAGGAGTGCTCGATCCATGAGGGCAGTGACTTCTAAGCCATGGTTTTGATAGATTTCAAATGCCACTTTAGAAATCCTAAAGACATCGAAACCATTAACCAGTGCCTTTTCTAAATCTAAAGCAAGGTCGGCTTGTGAGTACATTATTCCCAACGCTTCAATTCTGCACCTGTCGGTGAAAAAGTGAAAAAGGGGACAGATTTATTTCCTGGCCAATCCCTCCCCTTTTCCGTGACCATCTTTTTGCACCATAAAATTATCGGGGCAAAAACTCTCTCGTAGTTTTTTCACAACTTGGCTCATGGCTACAAGCGGGTCAACACCATCTTGAGAGTAAATACTGCAAGAAGCCATATCTTCCGGATAATCAAAGTCCGCATAGACTTCCTGAAGCCTATTTATTTTATTTTCGTCATTATCATTCGACGCTTCAATACAAAGCAGGAAAGCTAAACGCCACTTATCCATTTCGGCAACATAATTCGTCATCTCCGTTTGTTTTGAGATAACCTCAAGAAGCTCTTCATCGCTTAAGTATTCACCTCCAGCAATGATGGCGACACTTTCGCTTTCGCAACCGTTTAAAAGCTGACTCATGGCATATTCAAAAATATCTTCTCGCCTTATCCAGCGCTTTCTAAATCCCAAAAAAATGGTTGACCAACAATCCAAACCCAAACTAATCAATACACCAAGTGGAGACATTACTTCCTCCTTATTTTTTCGGAATCTGGTTGGGCAGGCCAGTTACTTGACCGCCGGGGATAAAACGTCGATGAGTCACGTTGCCTTCATCAACAATCCATTCAAAAACTCCACCAACTCCGTTATTGCTGCCTTCGACTTGTCTTAACTCGGACACTCTCACCACCTCGCCACCAGGTCCTTTGGTTGGTATCTCAAACTTAGCTGCTTCACCAGCATAGTTATCAATTAAGTGAAAAAAGGGGACAGATCTATTTTTCTGGTTTGTCCCGCCCTGAATAAGGTTTACACCTTCTGATCTTTATGGGACATGGCAAGCAAATAGATCTGTCCCTTTTTCTGATCCTTTTTCTTGATCTGTAATTTAAGTCTAGCAGCATTAGCCGCGCTGCTCGCTCCTGACTCAGCAATAGCAGGAACGCCCTTTGCACCGAAGGCAAATTAAAAGCCATGCTGATTAAACTTACTGAACTATCCACTCCACCTCAAAATCAACTAGCTGAGCCTGAAGCCCTGCCTCATTCTCGAACCAGTAGTCAAACCCTTCAATATCACTTTTCTTCAAGTAAAGATAATACCCGCCAGTGTCGCCATCACGGTCGTCCGCAACAACAATTTCCCACCCAGAATATTCGCCAGTGACAACAATACCCTTCCCAACGATAGACATATCCATATCCTAGTCCGCATAGGGAACATGATTGTTAGAAATATATTTTCCAGTCACAGGGTCTTTAACTCCGAAATGTACATGCGGAACTCCCGGGGCGTGTGCTCCTGATATAGATCCTGAGTCGATACGGAACTCCTTGGCGCCATCAGCGCTGTGAAACACCCCAGAGCCGGGCTTACCGATTTCCCTGTACTCGGGGCCGAGATATTTTTGCCCTGCTGATAGGGCCTCATCGGTTGTGAGCGTCATAGAGCTCGTGAAATTTTTCTTACCAGATAGAGTTTCATTGATAACTTGATCTACACGCTGCCCAGCACCTGCTTCCAGTTGAATCTGCTTTTCAGCACTAACAAAGGTTTTCCAGTTTTCAGTAGGACCAGCTAGTGGAGTGCGTGGAGTAGCAGTAGCTTTTGCACCAACTATAACTGACTCTTTTGCAAACCACGACCCCGCCTTCCCTAGTAACGCAGCCAACCCTAATCCGGAAAGCTCTCCCGCAGTGAAGGCGCCCCACGCCTTGACGAACTCGTTTGCAGGCAGGACGCCATCAAAACCTTGCCCTTGAGCCAGTGCCAATTGCGTTTGGGCAATTTCTTCTGCTGAGGCTTTATTTTGCCGCATGAATTCCGTGAGGGACGTTGCTGCTTGTCCATACTCCGTCAAACCTGGCGGCATGTGAATTTCAAAATTGTACTGCGTAGCATTGTTGGCAACCCATGCCCCACTTTGCAGCGTTTCTGCATTCCCCCCTTGAGTCGACGCCGCCAGTACCCCGACGATCTGAGATGCCATGGAACGCAAATCAGGGTCGCCAGCAACCAATTTATTCAGGTCTACGATGAGGGCTTCATTCGCACCTGCTGCCAAGGCGCCCGTTGTAAAATCACCACCCGATATTTCTGAAAGCAACCCACCGACCATCGCGTGTATCGCGATTTTCTGAACAGATCCGTCGGCATAGGCTTTCGTATAGTCACCGACCGCGTTGAAACTGGCTGCCGCCAATGTATTGAACAGAGCTGTTTTCAATACATCACTGACACTGACGTCCTGCCCCAACGCCTTGCCCAGCAGTGCTGAAGTCCCACCTTGCAGCACTTGGCTTGAAGCAAACTGACCGACGCCCGTCCAGGTGTTCAGTGGGGGGCCAGTGACTTTGCCAGTGAAGGAGTTTGTAGTCGTCCCAGTCAAATCATTGATGTAAGCGGCCGTGAAACCCGCCGTCACACCTGAAATCACATAGCCTTTTAGCGCATCCGAGGACGTCACATCCTTGAATACAGCACCAAGATTCCCTCCATTGTTGATAAAACTGGTCGTCGCATTTGTCGCAGCACCCGTAGCCACCGCAGCAAGACCTGCGGCCCCAACGGTCCCCATACTGGCAAAAGCCGTCAGTGCAGCAGGGCCGACAATGGCCGCCATGACAATCGCAATGATTATCTGAGAAGCCGGACCAAGCCCCGAGTTCTCGTACTTGAACGACTCGTGGATTTCCTTGACCAACTGCCAATCGACATCGCCCCGAGCTTCGGCTTGCTTCAGCCAAGCCAGTTGCGGATCGGCCTGGACCATCGCATCAATGGTCTGACTGACGCTTTGCTGATCGACCTGTTTGATGTCGATTTTCAGGCCATCCACAGCCTTAATCACGATGTTGCCTTTAGCAATCATCTGGGTCTGGCGCAGTGTCTCGTCGGTATTGCCCTTGCCTTTCGATGAGGTCCAGAAGGCGTCGCCATCACTCTTGGTATGGCTTTCGTCATGCAGGTCCTTCACCCCTTCAAAAATGATCGCCCCACCACTGTCCAGCGTGATGTCCTTGCCACTCTCCAGCTTCGCCACCTGATAGCGCTGATCCCCACCACTGGACAACGTCAAGTCGCCACCGGACTTAATCTGCGTACCGATGTGGGTGACCTGCGTCACCTCATCGTGCTGGGTCTTTTTACTGCCCCAGCTGCCACTTTTTTCCATGTCATACAGCGAGTAATCACGGTCCTGTGCGGCCAGCAGTTGCAGGTCGCCGTCGGCATGCAGGTAGGCTTCTTTGCCGGCGCTGATGTCGCTGGCGATCAGGGTCATGTCCTTGCCGGACTTGAGGGTGAGTTTGCCGCCTGCATCCAGTGAGGTGCCGATCTGACTGACGTGGTCTTCCTGGCGGGTTTCCTTTTTGTCCTTGAAGTAGCTGTGCTGTTCGTCGGCGGCGGTGGCGAACAGCAGGTCGCCCTTGGCGTCCATCGTCACGTCGCCTTTGGCGTCGAGCTTGCTCGCCACCACGGTTACGTCGCCGCCGGCATTGACGGTCAGGTCACCGCCCGCACTGACGCTGGCGCCGTGCTGGGTGAGGGTTGAGTCGAGGAAGTCGGTACGGCTGTCGGAGTGGCGTTCTTCCACGGCGGTGATGCTGACGTCGCGCTTGGCATTGATGGCCATGTCGCCACCGCTTTTCAACACACCACCGGTATTGAGAACGTCGCGCCCGGCGTTGATCACCAGTTTGTTGGCGGCCTCGATGCGGGCGGCGCTGTCCACGAAGTCGCGCGCGTGGCTGTAGTCGCCGACGCTACTGTCGTGGGAGGTCACTGTGCGCTCGTTGACGACGTCGCCGTTCGTGGCGCTGAGCGTTACGTCCCGCCCGGCAATGATGCCCCCCGCCTTGTTGGTCAGGTTATTGGTGGCGAGCAAGTTCAACCGCTCCCCAGCCTCCACCAGCCCGCTGCTGACCAGGTCTTTTTTGGCCGTTGCCTCCAGGTTCTGGCTGGCGCGCAGGGTGCCGGCGTTGTTCAGGTCTTTGCCCGCGATCAGGGTCACGTCGCTGCCCTGGATCAACGCGCCGTTGGCGGCCAGGCGGTTGTTGGCGTTGGCCAGGTACAGCACCGGCACCAGGACTTTTTCGCCGTTCACTTCGTGCTCTTCGAGCCAGACGATGTCGTGGGTCAGTGCCGCGACCTGTTGTGCGGTGAGGGTGACGCCGAGGCTGAGGTTCAACGCGTCCTTGCTGGCGATGGCGTTGTTCATCAGATACTTGAAAACCGCCTCGTCCGAGGTCTGGCCGTCGATGAAGCGCTGGCCGGTGCGGGCGACCACGGCTTGCTGGATCAGTTTCTGTTCGAAGAGGCCATCGCCCAGGCGCTTGGCGCTTTGATCAGGGTTGTAACCCAAGCCTTGGAGCAGGTAGTCCGAGCTCATGAATTGCTTGAGGTCGGTGAGGACCGGGTTGGTTTCGATCAGGTATTTGTGCGGCTGGGATTTGCCAGCGTTGCTGGGCAGGCCCTGGACGCGGTTGATGGTGACCGGCGTAGACGATGCACCGGCGGTGACTTTGCCGCCGCTCAGCGTCCAGCTCTGCGGGCCGGTCGAGGTCGGGGCGCTGATGCCTTCCTGGCTCAGACGGAAGATCCCGTTCTGGCCGGTGGGTAGGCTGAAGCCGGGCAGATCCACCGGGTTGACGTGCTGTTGGGCAAGATCCGGCGGCAGTTGCGCGTTGATAGTCACCGGCGTGGAGAAGCCGTTGCCGGTACCCGTCTCAGTGTTGGTCTTTCCGCCAGCGACGTAGCTGTAATAAGGACGCACCACGCTGTTGTCGATGGTCTGCGTCGCGTTGAGGGAAATGTTGCCGCCGGCCTGGATCACCGCATCATAGGAACTGTCGGAACCCGCTACCGTGGTGGTGCTTTCGGTCAGCATGCCGCCGCCCAGCAGGCTGATGAAATAGCTCAGATCCGACTCGACAGTGGCCGAGGGTGTCGGACTGTTTTTATCGTTGAAGGCCGCCGCCGCGGGCACCGTGGCGAAGATTTGGTCGACGTAGTTCCAGAATGTGCGCTTGGTGATGATGTCCTGCTCTTGCAGGCCGGTGTTATTGATTGTGTCGGCAGTGACAGTGATGTTGCCTGTGGACGCGATGGTGCTGCTAGTGTTGTTCAACACCTGAGCGTTGATCGTCATTTCGCCGCCGCTGGTCAGACTCGCAGCCTCGCTGCTGTCAGAGACCTTCAGGCGGTCAGTCTCGGCAATCTCCCAATGGCCGTTACGACGCGAACCGCTGCGGAAGTCGCACCCCGCAATCGGGATCAGGTTGCAGTCCAGCTCTGTGATAACCACCGAACTTTTCTCATGCGCGGTGTATTCCAGAATATCCCGTACGTTGTTCACCGTCAGGGCATTGATGATCAGGTCCTGCGCGCTGTAGATATCGCCGGAGCGGTTGTCCAGCAAGTCGGCCTTGCCGCTGTCGCGGTCTCGGCCAATGTGCACGTTGCTCAGGCCATAGACCTGGCCATAGGCGTTGGTGAAGCTGGACAGCAGCAGCCGCATATCGCCACCGCTGGAAATCAGGCCGCGACTGTTGAGCAGCGCGCCGGTGGTGAGGGTCAGGTCTTTACCGGAACCGATCGTGCCGTAGTTGTTAAGGTTGGCGGCGGTGATGATCAGGTCGCCGCTGGAGGTCAAACGGCCTTGGTTATTCAACTCGCCATTGATGTTAACCGTGGTGTTGCCACCACCGGCGATGCTGGTCGCCGCGTTGAGGGTCAGTTGATTGGCTTTGAGCGTCAGATCACCGAGGCTGCTGAGGCGACCATTGCCGCTGTAGTTGCCCCACAGGGTCAGATCGAGTTTGCCATCGCTGGCGATCAAGCCATCGTTGTTCCAACTGCCGCCATTGCCGGTCAACTGGCTGACGGCCAACAACTGGCCGCCGGATGTCTGATTGAGGCTGTTGACGTTGACGGTCAGGCGATCGGCCTGGATCACACTGCTGTTGGTCCAGCCGTCGGCGGTGAGCGTCAGGCTGCCACGGGTGACGAAGGTGCCGCCGGCACTGCCGAGTTGACCTGTCGCGATATCGAAAATACCGGTACCGACGTGCAGTACGTTGCCGCCGATGTTGAGCAGTCCTCCAGCGCCAAGGCTCAGATCAGTGTTGGCGCTTTCGACTGTGCCGCTACTGTTGTCGAACACGCCACCAATGCTGAATGCTGTTTTGCCGGCAGTGCCCAGTGCGCGCAACTGGCCGGTCTGGTTGTCCACACCACCGGCGCTGATGCTCAGGGTGCTGGTGCTTTCAATGATCCCTTTGCGGTTGTTCAAGGCGCCGCGCAGGCTGAGGTCGATCTGTTTTGCTCCGACCTGGCTGTCGGTGTCGCCGTTGTTGTAAAAGTCCTTGCCCGAGACACTGACGCGCCCCAGCGCAAACAGCCCGCCATTGCGGTTGTCGAAGTTGCCGTTGGTGCCGGTGTCGACGATGGCATCACCGGTTTGCGCGGTGACTCGCCCGCCATAGTTGTCGAGGCCGGCCAGCGCCTTGAGGTCCAGGCTCTGGGCCTGAATGATCCCGCCCTGACGGTTATTGTTCAGGTCATAGCCGTTACGCAGTACGCCGGTGATATGGCTACTGAACGCACCTTGCAGGCTGGAGAGCACACCGCCACGGCTGTCGAGGCTGGCGGCGGTGATGTCGAGGTTGCTGCCCTTGGCGACGATGCGCCCGCTTTGGTTATCGATGGCACCGACGGTTTTCACCGTCAGATCGCCCTGGCTTTGCACAATGCCTTTGGCGTTATCGAAGCTGGCGGCGTCGAGCGTCAGTCCTGCGTCACTGCTGAAGATCTGACCGCCCGCGCTGTTCTGTACGGTGCCGCTGGCGGAAATGGTCAACGAATCACTGGCCGCGACAGTGCCGCCATTGCGGTTATCGAGGCCTCCGGTCAACAGGCTCAGCAAACCCTGGCTTGCAAGCTGGCCACCCTGGTTGTCGATTTGCTGCGCGCGCTTGATCACCAGTGGGCCGTTGCTCACCAGTTTGCCGTTGGTATTGGTCAGGGTGCCGAGCAGATCGAGGGTGATCGCGCCCTTGCCGGCCAAGGTACCGACGCTGTTGTTCAGATGGGTGCCGGTGATACTGATGTCGTTTTGGGCGTTGATGGTTGCATTGGCGTTGCTCAGGGTTTGAGCCTGAATATCCAAAGCGGCGCCGCTGTCGATCAAACCGCCTTGGGCGTTATTCAGTGTTCCGGCAATGACGAAAGTTTGCGCACCGGCACTGGAAAGAATGCCGTTGTCGCTGTTGTCGAGGCTGGCCGCCGTGACCTTCAACGTGCCGTTACTGGCCAGAGCGCCAGCGTTGCTGTTACGCACAGCGCCGGTAAGGTCCACCAGCACGTCACCGTCGCGGCTCGACAAGGTGCCATGATTGCGGTTGTCGAGGCTGCCGCCCAAAAGGCTCAGACTTTGCCATCCGGAAATCAGACCATTGAGGTTAGTGGTGGCATCGGCAGTAAGGTCCAGTTGTTGGCGACTGATGAGTTTGCCGTCGCTGTTGTCCAGGTTGCGACCCTTCAGCGTGTAGCTTTGGCTGCTGGAGAGTTCACCGTCACGGTTGTTCAAGTCCCGCAGGTTGCGGATGCTCAATTGCCCGGCAGTGGTGATCAGGCCGTTGGCGTTGTTCAGATCGCCCATGGCGCCGCTGAAGTCGATGGTAATGGCGCTGCCGAGCAACGAGCCGCCGTTCTGATTGTTCAAACTCGCCGCGTTGATGTTCAGGTTTTGAGTAGCGTTGATCAGCCCGTTGTCCTGATTATCGAGCTGGCCGGTAACCCGAAGATCGAGGTTGGTGCGGCTGGTAAGGGTGCCGTCGTTGTTGTTCAGGCTACCGGCCTGTACATCGACGCTTTCCGCCGCGATCACGCCTTTAACGTTGGTCAGGGACTGCTGCACGCGCAGGGTCACGGCCTGGTTGCCGAGCAGTTTGCCGTTGCTGTTGTCGAGGCTGTCGGCCGCCAGCGTGAACGCTTGGGCACTGGAGATTTCGCCGTTGCGGTTGTCCACCTGCGCGAGGTTTTTTAGCACCAGCAACGGGGCGTTAATCAAACCGTTCTGGTTGTTCAGCTCGCCGTGATTCAGATCCAGCGCCAACGACGTAGCGCTGGTGAGTTGCCCACCATCATGCTGATCGAGACTGACGACACTGGCGGTCAGCGCTTTGTTGCTGGCGATCCGCCCCCCGCTGCTGTTATCGACCTTGCCGGCGTTAAGGCTCAGGGCGTCGAGGCTGGTCAGTTTGCCGCCCTGATTGTTCACCGCCGCCGTGGCGGTGATGCTCAAGGTCTGACCGGCGTTCACCAACCCTGCCACGTTATCCAGAGTCGCCATGCGCAACGTCGCGGCGCCCAGGCTCGAGAGTTCGCCAGCGCGATTGTTCAGGTGACCAAGGGTGGCATTGAGATTACCGGTACTGGCAATCAGACCATTGCCATTGAGTACCTGATTGGCCGCGAGATTGAGATTGCCGCTACTCAACACCCGACCCTGGTTCTGGTTATCCAGGGTCCCGGCGGTGATGTTGGCGGTTTGCCCGGCGCTCAGCGTACCGCCCTGGTTAGTCAGCGTCTGCGCGGTATTCACGATCAGATTGCGACTGGCAACCACACTCTTGCCGCTGTTGTTGAGGTTCTGCGCTGTCAGGCTCACATCACCCGTGGCGTTGCGGCTGTTATCCGCGTTGACCCCGGCCTCGATGATGCCGTTGTTGGTCAGTTGGCCGCCGGCACTCAGGACGATGCCGTCCCGCGCTGCGAGGGTTTGCTGGTTCGTCAGGTTGCCCTGAGTTTGCACATTGACGGCGCTGCCGGCATAGACCGGTCCCTGGGCGTCGAGGCTCGCTGCTTTGACGTTGATCGCGCCAGTGGCAGCGGTCTGCGCCAGGCTCAGATGACCATTGGCATCGATCTGAATGTCACCACCACTGGCCGCCAGGTTCCCGGCCAGTTTCACCCCGACCCCGGCTTCAGTGCCTACCAGTTTGATCGCCCCGGCGTACATGCCGCCCAGCGCCGAACTGTCGATGGCCAGTTGTGGTTTGGCGCTGCCATCATCGGCGCGCGCGGTAGCGTTGAGGGTCTGTGCGTTGACGTCGTTGCGGCCGGCCACAATCGTCAGGTTTTTCGCCTGAATCTCGGCGTTGATCTTTGCGCTGCGGGTGATGATTTCGAAGCTGTCGACGTTGTTGGCGTTCAGCCCGGCGCCGTCGATGGTGACGCTGCCTTGATCCACCTGAAAGCGATCCAGACGTCCGTTATCCAGCACCGGTTTGCCGGTGGTGAGGGTCACCCGCGGGGTGTTGATGAACCCGCAACCGTTGCAACTGATGCCGTACGGGTTGGCGACGATCACTCGTGCCGACTGCCCTGCGACTTCGGTGTAACCGCGCAACTGGCTCGGGCTGCCGCCGACCACTTCGTTGAGGATGGTCTGCGCCGCGACCCGGTTGGTCATGTTCGGGTTGCCGACGATGATCCCGCCCAGTTGCGTCGCACCGGTTTGCGCGGCGACGTTGTTGAGGATGACGCCCTGGGTGCCGACGTTGTAATCGTGGAACTGGTTATGCGACAGCCCCGTGCCGTTGGGCGTGGCAATGTTGACGATCGGCACGCCATTGCCCGCCTGACCGAGACTGGTGCCCGGCGTGGCCACGACGATGCCGTCGGCCTGCGCCCACATCGGTTGCCAGAACATCACGTTCGCCAACAGGAACGCCAATCCGCGCTTGGGCATACCCCAGAAGTGCTCGCGGGTTCTCACAGCAGCAGAAGGCTGACGGCTCAGGAAGGCGAATTGGCGGGCGTCCATGTCGAAGGTCTCGATGAGGCGAAATTAGAGAAAGAAATCCATGCGGAAATAGATCGGCGCTTCGCGCTCGGTCAGGGTGTCCGGACGTTCCAGGGAATGGGCAAAGGTCACGCTGGCCGCCACGTGCTGGCCGCGAGCAAACAGCTCGATGGAGTTGCTGGACATGCGCCCGTGTTGATCGGCGTTGTATCGATCATGGGTGATCACGCCTTGGTCGTAACCGAGGCTGGTGCCGTATTCAGCGAACACCGGACGCAGCCATTCCAGGGTGACTGGACGGTTCCAGCGCAGGTCGTTACGCCAGTAACCACCGCTGTCGCCGGACAAGGATTGATCCTTGTAACCCCGAATCGACGACAGCCCGCCGAGGCTGGTGCGCTGCGGGCTGAACAGCACGTCTTCACTGTGCTGCCCGGTCATAAGGCTGCTGAAGCTGAATGACTCGCCCCACACCTTGAATGGCTGCAGGTAGCTCGCGGTCGCGGTGTATTTGCGGTAGCGCGCGTCGGGTTCACCAGGGCCTGGATGGTCGTTACCCTGAGCGTCGAATGCACCGATCCCCTCTTGCATCCCGAGGTCGAGGTTGACGAATGCACTGCCGATTCGCCGACCGTGGTTGATGCCGAACTGTGCTTCGCTGATGCGGTTGCTGCTCAGCTTGAGCTTGCTGTCTTCGATGAAGTTGTTGGTGCGCAAGTACGACAGACCGGTGCTGAGCGAGGTTTTGCTCACGGCATCGCGATGGATCACCCGCTCGGCGTGCAGTTGATGGTTTTCGCTGTCGCCGGTCTGTTTGAAGTTGAAGCCGTTGGCTTGGGCCAATGAGCGATAGTCACTCTGGCTGTAGGTGTAACTGAAGTTCCACCAGCCCCACGGCAGGCTGTAATTGAGCATTGCGTTGCTGGAGGTGTGCTGGTGATCGCTCACTGCATCGTGACCGCCGCGCAGATTCAACTGGTCGGCCAGGCCCAGCGGGCTGTCCCAATCAAACGTCGTGCCCCACTGCTGCTCGCCGGTGCTTTGCAGACCGTCGTTGCTGCGTGACAACCCGGCGCGCCAAGGCTTTTGCGGGGTGTTCTTGACCAGTACTTCGCTGCCGCCGACGTTCTTGCCCGGCGCTAATTCCATTTGCGCCTGATTGGAGGGCAAGCGGTTGAGTTGATCGACCAACTGCTCGATTTCGCGCAGGTTGACCAGCTCGCCGGTCTTGCCGGGGAAAGCCATGCCCAACTCGCGCTCCGACAGATTGCTGTCGTCCGCGCCTTTCAAGCCCTCAAGCTTGCCCTCGACGACCAATACCTTCAGATGCCCGCCGGACAAATCCTGTTGCGGCAAGTAAGCACGGCTGGTGACCAGGCCTTTTTCGATGTAGTGATCGGTGATGACTTTCAGCAGTTCGTTGAGCTGGGTAACACCCAGGCATTGGCCGATGTAGGGCTTGAGCAGGCGATTTTTCTCGCTCTCGGAAAGGCTGTCGGCGCCCTTGAGTTCGATGTCTTTGATCGCAAAGCAACGGGTGTCCGCAGGCGCCGCGGGCTGTACGGGTTTGGCTTCCTTGCCGGGCAATTCCTTGAGTTCTTCGAGACGCCGGCGCTGCTCTTCGAGCAGGCGATCCTGACGTTCGCGGATGAGATCCGTATCACCTGGGGTGGTGGCTGCATGAGCAATGTTTAGCGGAGAAAGGCACAGCAAAGCCAGGCATAACCTCGCCACTTGGGCGGGTGAGTACATGTTCGATCCCTCGAAGCGGAAAGTGATAGCAAAATAGTGGCGCGATATTAGAGAGCCATCATCTTGACATCAAATAATGGATCCATTCGAAAAGTATGGGGGACGAACGGTAGTGGTGAAATCGGGCGCTTCCGACCGGTATGCAGGATGTTTCTTGATGCCATGAAGAAAAGTGACGGCCAGAGTGACGGCATTTCCGAATGCGTATTTGTCCTACAGAAGCAACGGTATGAACTTTCCGAACAGTGCAGCCTCAACCGTTTAACCGCCCAACACGGATACCGAGGCCCCCCATGAAAACCCTTCTGACGCTAACTTTCGCCACCACCCTCGCCTGCGCCCTCCCCGTTTGGGCCTGCACCCCCGAGGAAGCCACCGCCAAACGCGAGCAACTGGCTCAGGAAGTGGCCAGGCTCACCGAGCAGAATCCGGCCAAAGCCAAAGAGATCAACGACGAGTTGCAGAAGATGGACCTGGGCACAGCCGCCAAGGATTTGCCGGATAAATGCCAGTTGATTGATCAGCGTTTGAAGGAGTTGCAGACGGCGGACAAGAAAGCCGAGAGCTGATCGATACAGGAATTTCGAGCATAAAAAAACCGGACATCCGTCCGGTTTTTTTTGGGTCACGACAACGGCTTATTCAGCAGCCGGCGCTTCCGGCTTGCGGCGCTTGAGCGGCGCCATGCCGTCCTTGCTGACCAGCGACAGGGCGTCGGTCTTCGGGCGGTTGGCGATTTTGCGCTTGGTCGGGGCCTTGGCGCCGGTTTTTTTCTTGTCGCCTTTGGCGTCGACTTTTTTCTTCTTCACGCCAACGGCTTTGCCCGAGGCCTTGACCTTTTTCGGTCCGCCGTAGGTGCCTTTGACTTCCTTGATGGTGCGGCGCTCGAAGCTCTGCTTGAGGTAGCGCTCGATGCTCGACATCAGGTTCCAGTCGCCGTGGCAGATCAGCGAGATGGCCAGGCCTTCATTGCCAGCGCGGCCGGTACGACCGATACGGTGAACGTATTCGTCGCCGCTGCGTGGCATGTCGAAGTTGATCACCAGGTCCAGGCCTTCGACGTCGAGGCCGCGAGCGGCAACGTCGGTGGCGACGAGGATTTTCACGCCGCCCTGCTTCAGGCGGTCGATGGCCAGTTTGCGGTCTTTCTGGTCTTTATCGCCGTGCAACACGAACGCTTTGTATTCCTGCGCCACCAGACGACCGTAGATGCGGTCGGCCATGGCCCGGGTGTTGGTGAACACGATGGCCTTCTGATAGGTCTCGTTGGCCAACAGCCAGTTGAGGATCTGCTCTTTATGCACGTTGTGGTCAGCGGTGATGATTTGCTGACGGGTAGTCGCGTTCAGGTCGCTGACGTTGTTGACCTGCAAGTGCTCAGGGTTGTTCAGCACTTTGGCGACCATGTCGCGCAGGCCCGAACCGCCGGTGGTGGCGGAGAACAGCATGGTCTGCTGACGGTTGGTGCACTCCTCCACCAGACGCTGCACGTCTTCGGCAAAGCCCATGTCGAGCATGCGGTCGGCTTCGTCGAGCACCAGCACTTCCACTTCTTTCAAGTCGAGGTTACCGGCGTTCAGTTGCTCGATCATCCGGCCTGGCGTGCCGATCAGGATGTCCGGCACCTTGCGCAGCATGGCAGCCTGGACCTTGAAGTCTTCACCGCCGGTGATCAGACCGGATTTGATGAACGTGAACTGCGCGAAGCGCTCGACTTCCTTGATGGTCTGCTGAGCCAGCTCGCGGGTCGGCAGCAGGATCAGGGTCTTGATGCTGACACGGACTTTCGCCGGGCCGATCAGACGGTTGAGGATCGGCAAAACGAAAGCAGCGGTTTTGCCGCTACCGGTTTGCGCTGTCACCCGCAGGTCACGCCCTTGGAGCGCCAGCGGAATAGCCGCTGCTTGCACTGGCGTTGGCTCGACAAATTTAAGCTCGGCCACGGCTTTGAGCAGGCGTTCGTGCAGGGCGAATTGGGAAAACACGGGTGCTACCTCGAAGAAATACAAAAAAACAGCTGCATAGGGTAACGGTTTCGAGCGCTCAGGCCGAGTTTCTTTATACAAACGACGGTAAACAGTGGCTTTTTGTTGCCTGATTTGTCTTCAAATGTCATCCCAAGTGTCTTAAATGCTCTAATCGCCCCATCGCGTCCTACAGGAAAATCGTTTTAGCCCATGGATATCAAACAGCTCTGGCTCAACGCCCAAGACCTCTGGGGGGCCCTTGATCAGCACCCGCTCCTGCATTCAAGCCTGGGATTGGTGTTGTTACTGGTCATTGCGCTAGTCCTCGGACGAGTGGCGCGCTTCCTCATTCTTCACGCCACCAAAATGCTGGGTCGTCAGCCAGCGCTGCACTGGATCAACGACTTTCTGCACAACAAGGTGTTTCATCGCCTGGCCCAGATAACGCCGTCGCTGGTGATTCAGTTCGGCCTGCACCTGGTGCCGGAGTTGAGCAAGACCAGCCAGAACTTCCTCGGCAATGTGGCGCTGTCCTTCACCATTCTGTTCCTGCTGCTGGCGTTCAGCGCCCTGCTCAGCGCCTTGCTGGACATCTACGCGCGCACCCAATACGCCCGCACCCGCTCGATCAAAGGCTACGTGCAACTGGCGCAGATGGTTTTGTACGTGCTGGGCGCGATCATCATTGTCGCCACCCTGATCGACCGTTCGCCGCTGTTGCTGCTCTCGGGTCTGGGCGCCATGTCGGCGGTGATTCTGTTGGTCTACAAGGACACCCTGCTGTCGTTCGTGGCCAGCGTGCAATTGACCAGCAACGACATGCTGCGGGTGGGCGACTGGATCGAGATGCCACAAGTCGGCGCTGACGGTGACGTGGTCGATATCACGTTGCACACGGTAAAGGTGCAGAACTTCGACAAGACCATTGTGTCGATCCCGACCTGGCGCCTGATGTCCGAATCGTTCAAGAACTGGCGCGGCATGCAGCAATCCGGGGGGCGACGGATCAAGCGCAGCCTGTTCATCGACGCCAGTGGCGTGCGTTTCATCCGCGATGATGAAGAGCTGAAGTTGTCGCAGGTGCATTTGCTGACCGATTACATCGGCCGCAAACAGGCAGAACTCAAAGCCTGGAATGAAGCACAGGGCAATGTGGCGGCCATGGCGGCCAACCGGCGGCGGATGACCAACATCGGCACCTTCCGCGCTTACGCATTGGCGTATTTGAAAAGTCACCCGGGGATCCAGCCAGACATGACGTGCATGGTCCGCCAGATGCAGGCCACTGCGCAGGGAATCCCACTGGAAATCTACTGCTTCACCCGCACCACGGCGTGGGCCGATTACGAGCGGATTCAGGGGGATATTTTCGATTACTTGCTGGCGGTGCTGCCGGAGTTTGGCTTGAGTCTTTATCAGCAGCCGAGTGGTGGGGATTTACGTGCCGGGTTGTTGCCCGCGATGCTGGGCGCAAGCCACATCCCCGAAGCCGAAAAACACATCATGTAAACACCACAGAACCCAATGTGGGAGCGGGCTTGCTCGCGAAGGCGGTGTGTCAGTCAATGTAGATGTCGACTGACACTTCGCCTTCGCGAGCAAGCCCGCTCCCACAGGGGTTTGCATTTGTTTCCAAGGTTGGCGGATTACTTGACCTGACGCTGCGGCGCCTTGTGCACCATGGTGTACGCGTAATCCACGCCCATGCCATACGCGCCGCTGTGTTCCAGCACCAGGCCCATCACGGCTTCATAAGTGTCTTTGTGTGCCCAATCGCGCTGGTACTCAAGCAGTACCTGTTGCCAGGTCACAGGCACCGCACCGGCCTGAATCATCCGCTGCACCGACATGTCGTGCGCTTCCTTGGTGGTGCCGCCGGAAGCATCCGTGACGATGTACACCTCGTAGCCTTCTGCCAACGCTTCCAGTGCCGGGAAGGTCAGGCAGACCTCGGTCCACAGCGCCGCAATGATCAGTTTTTTACGGCCGGTGGCTTTCACCGCATCAACCAGCGCCTTGTCTTCCCAGGAGTTCATCGAGGTGCGCTCGATCGGCTTCTGATCCGGGTGAACAGCCAGCAACTCAGGCCAGATGTAACCGCTGAAGCTTTCAGTTTCGACCGAGGTGTAGATGGTCGGAACGTTGAAGATCTTCGCAGCCTTGGCCAGACCGATTGTGTTGTTCTTCAGGGTCTGACGGTCGATCGACTGCACGCCGAACGCCATTTGTGGCTGGTGGTCGATCAGGATCAGGGCGGAGTTAGTTGGGTTGAGCAGTTCACGGATAGACATGGCGCGTTCCTTTTGATGTCGATATTCAGGTGAGTAATGAGTGAGTCGACGTTGCCGTCAGCGGCTTTGTTGTCGGCTTGGATGTCACTTTAGGGGCTAGCCACAAAAGGGACAATTACCTAAAATCGAGAATCATTGATTCTAAAACAGGGACAATCATGGACCGCATCGAATGCATGCGCGCCTTCGTCGTCACGGTCGGCGAGAACGGCTTCGCCGCCGCTGCCCGGGCAATGGATGTGCCGCGATCAAAAGTCAGCAAACAGATTCAGGCGCTGGAGGAAGCCATCGGCGTGCAACTGTTGCAGCGCACCACCCGCAGCCTGCACCTGACCGAGGCGGGCGCCGAGTACTTCGACGCGGCACGCGAGGTGCTGGCGTCGCTGGACGAGGCTGAACAGCGAGCGCGTAATGGCATTGGCGAATTGCGCGGGGTGTTGCGGGTCAATGCGCCAATGTCCTTCGGCTTGCGCCGGCTGGGGCCGCTGATTCCGCTGTTTCATGAACAGCACCCGAACATCGAACTGCAACTGGTATTGAGCGACCAGCAAGTGGACCCGGTACGCGGTGGTTTCGACGTGACCATCCGCATCGCCAGCCTGCCGGATTCGACGATGATTGCCCGGCAACTGGCACCGGCACCACGAATCATGGTGGCGTCCCCGGCTTATCTGGCACGTGCCGGTATACCGCAGACCCCGCAAGACCTGCGCGCCCATCAGTGCCTCAACTACGGGTACCTGCAAAGTGGCGTCAGCTTGCAGCTGTGTAATGGCACGGAAACTCAACGGGTCAACGTGACCGGCCCGTTGCATGCCAACAATGGCGACTTGCTCGCTCAGGCGGCCGAGGCTGGCATGGGCATTACGCTGCTGCCGGACTTCATAGTCGAAGAGGCCTTGGAGGCCGGTCGGCTGGTGCCGGTGCTGTGCGAGTGGCAGGCACCGGCGATCAGCATCAACGCCGTCTACTCGTCAGCGCGGCGCGTGCCGCAGAAAACCCGAGCGTTTATCGAGTTTCTGGTGGGGCAACTGGCTCTGAAGTAGTGCTGGCTTATAGAGCAAAATCCGGCGCATTGCTAAACATGAGGTATACCGGTTCGAGGCCTGAATCCTCCGGAAAAACCACGACGTAATCATCAGAAACCACAGTTTCCGGGTCCGCGAAATTTTCCAGTAGTGGCGTCGACGAAGATCGAACTGTGCCCAACCGATAGTCCGCAATAGAAGCTGATGGCCGATAGTGTTCCAGCGCGTCAGGAAGGCTCCAGTTGACGGTGATGGGGGCGAATCCTTCAGCCGTGAAACTGTAGGTTTGCGAGGTTTCACTCCATAACGCAGGGCTAACCCTTACGCCCTCTGTCGGCTTCGCGGCGTTGACCGGTGCAAGCACCACCTGGTGCAAGGTTTTTATTTCCCTGATGCCCTGAAACAGGGTGCCGGACGGAACGGTGTAAGTGCCGCTGCTCATTCTGAACGGGACGTCGACTGTCTCCTGGGTTGCCGCCAGAAACTGCCAGTCCAGCCCTTCAACCGGCAGAAACTCCGCTAAAGGAACACAAACCCCGTAGCGGCCAACCTCGGCACGGCTGCGAAAGTCGAACCGCAGCACTGCGGCATACTCAGCTACATCCGCTTGAGCGTTTGAGGTGATTTGCCAAGTGAACTCAGCGACTGCCGAGCGAATCGACTTTTGCAGATCGACCCGGTGGCTTTCCAAGGTTCGCGATAGCTCGCCGTCGATCAGAATTGCAGGGCGTGCATTGACGAATGCCAAGGGGGCAAACAGCTCCACCGGCACAGGTGTTGGACCGAATTGCTGTTGCTCACGCCGTTTTACAAGTTGAGTCTGGACTGTCGTCAGCAGCACTTCGGCCTGTTCCTGAAAACGCCTGAGTTGCTGATTGACGATATTCAGCGACGCCACATAACGATCGTAAGTAGCGCTGATTTGCTCAGCAATGCTTTGCCACTGTCCACGCTCGGCTTGAGCGTACGTCACCTCACGCTGCGCACCGTCTCTTTTGAACTGGACATGCATCTTCCAATACTCGTAATTGCGCACTGCTGAGCGAGCGTCGAACTCAGCGAGTTCCAGAGCGCGGATATCCGCTTCACTACCAGAAATAGCTAATTGAGCATTTGATCGTGCGCGCAGATGGTTAATCCGTTGATGCAGAACAGTCAGTGCTGCTTCGGCTGCGCGCTGTGAGCTCGCCAGATCGGCATTGATCTTATGAACCTCGGCCAGACTTCGGGCGATGCGCTGCTGAGTGATTTGCGCGTGACCGACCGGAACTTGAGGTCTTGCAGGTGGCGCAGTCAGTGCTGCTTGCCCCTTGAATGCCGCACGGCCCTGCTTGCTGTGCCACTCTTTGACGAAGTACACGACTGAGCCGGAGGAGTTTTGATTCGGCTCAATCTCTGGGTGGTAGAAAAACAGATCAGCACCCTTGGGATGCCCTGCTATGCGGTCGAAGTGATTAATCAACCAGTCGTGGTCAGCCTTGGGCAGATCGACAGCCCAGATTAGGTCAACCAATGCCTGAAATTCAGGTTCGGTGTAGTCGTTGAGGGTTGGTTTGAGCTTCATGCTTTAAAACTTCCTTGTTTATTTGTACTGCGTTCGGCGACGGCATTCGCTCGATGCTTGAGCGAATGCCGTCGGTTGGTTAGCCATCTATTCGAATGCGTTTATTCCGATTTGAAACCTGGCTTGTTGTTACGCGCACGCCATTCTTTGACTTCTTTCAAAATTCCTTCGGGGCTGTCTTCCTGCCCTTCTTTGGGATAGAAGATGACGTCTGAGCCACTTGGATGCTCTGTTACCAGCTCAAAATGTTCCACTCGCGCCAACATATATTTATCAAAATCATCCGATGATAAATCTTCCCCTCCTTCAAAAATCTCTCGAAGAAAGGAGAGAAATTCAGACTCTGTGTAGTCTTCAAGACGAGTTGTATTTTTCATTGCTGATTACCTCTTTGATGCAAGCGAATATGTCGCCGCGGGGTCATCACCAGAATGTTTTCCATATCAAAAACTGCACCTCCTTTTGCGACCTCAACATGATGATGTAACTCAAACTTCTGCCTACCTCCATAGTGGTCATCCTTTGATGGAAACGGGGCTGTGCCCTTGCTCATGAATCTCAAGTTGGTGACATTAAATTGCTTCCTCAAATTTTTATTCTCGGCCACCGCCCTCCAGAACGCCTCTCTAAACCGATGAAAATTGGCAAACTCTCTTCCTCGTAGCTTGTCGGCAATCTGCCTCGGAATCGGCGCCCCGTCCGTACGTGCATCCTCACCCAACCAGATCCCCGTCACGTCCCGCCCGGTACCCGTCGCAATCCCAGGATCATCCCGCCGATCCAGAAACAACACATCCGGCGAAGGCAACTCCATATCCGCCGGGAACCCAGGAATCCTCGCACCAATCTGCCCTTCGTCAACAGCCGGAAACGTCTCGTTTTCCGGTAGGACGAGGACGAACAAACTGTGGAAACAGAGCTATAAAGCCGAGGACAGCTACCAGCTAGAAGCAGCTGGTAGTTTTGCACTCCAACTAGTTACTCTCGCTCTTTATCAATCAGTGTAAAGACCAGCGTATTAACTTGCATATCGGCGGCATATTGAAACATTACTTTTTTACCAGGATAAATATCTTGATCAAGCGGGTAGGCGTCCCACCCACCCGTTTGGCCCATTGGCTGAGGCATCTTTATTGGCCCCATTGACTCCACTGGGGTTCCAAAAATCGCGCGAACATCAGACTGAGTCATTAAAGAAAAATAAGGATCTGGCAACTCCCCTCTATACTCAGTCGTTGACGGCATAGTTTTTCTTAACGTCACGAAAAAAATTTCAAACCTTAGTGTTTCACGCCAAAAATTCAAACTCAATCCGCCCTCAAACTTAAAACTCAAAAGATCGCGCCCTGGATAAAGTTCGGTGAGCGGGCCGGGTATAACCCCAGCCTGCTTCAAAACTGGGTATTTTTCGCCGAGGCTTTTTATCAGTCTGTCAAGCTCCGCCTTTATCATCAGTACCACCCCTGTTCTTTATGAAGTTTATGCAATAACGATCGTGCCTTGGCTATATCATCCTCAGTGAATCCAGACTCTATCAAGCCAGGCTTCAGCGCATCAAAGTTTCTATTTACGGCAACTTCTAGATTCGAAGCGTCATTCAATTTACGAGTAGCGTTGTTTCTCCCACCGTACGTTTCGCTAAATTTTTGATGGACATGAGACGGTATGGCGACGCTTGGAGCTTTGCGTATGAAGCCTTCTATTTGAGCGTCCTCCAAACCTTCAAAATTCTTGAGTATGTAAGCCTCTAACGCCCTACGCGAAGGAATGTGGTCAATATCCAACCCATCCCCCCTGCTCCTGCCGCTGAGCTCGTTATACGGCCCTACCTCCAGCGGCTCTACCGGTGGCCCGACGAACACCAGATCCGGCGAAGGCAACTCCATATCCGCCGGGAACCCGGGAATACTCGCACCAATCTGCCCTTCGTCAACAGCCGGAAACGTCTCGTTTGCCGGTAGGACGGGGACGACAGGCGCACCGGGGTACACCGCTGGAACTGGCGTTGTGATGGGCGTTTGTGTCGACCCGAGGTGTTCGACGCCCGGTGGTTGCAGCGGCGTCCAGGTGCCGATACCGACCGGAGGCACCGGCCAAGGTTGAATGGCCGGAACAATCCCGCGGCGGCCATGCACGCTTTGTGGCGTATTGACGCTGATTCGGTCGAGGTTGAACGGATTTTCACCGAGCGCCGCGGACTCCTGAAAGCGCAGTTCAAACTCCCGGCGCTCTCCGACCCAGGTGCTTTTCGGCGCATAGGGTGCGAAGCCTTGCTCTACCCGCCTTTTGTTGACCTCATCAAATTGACTGGTAAGTGCAGGTTGCTCGCCCAATACCCGCCACAGCACGTCATGAAACGCGTCGAACGAATGGATTTCGCGTCCACGCATCTGGTCGCCGATCTGGCTTGGGATAGCTGCACCCGCGTTGCGACTGGCAGTCTTCCACCAGTCCGCCGTGGCGGGCTGGCCATTGCCGGTGACAATGCCTGTGCCCGGCGGAGGCAGATTGAAGGACAAGTACATCGACGCCGAACCCGGCAAGCAGATGATGCAGTCCTGAATGCGCAGGTCGGCGCCTGTCGGTACGTCCTGAGTTATGGGCGATAGCACCGCTATACCGGCATGACTCGCAGCGCCTGCCTGAACGGTTGTGTCGGGAGTGATCTGCAGTCGCCGGGGCGGTGAACCTGGGACTTCTGCGGTGTAGTTCCCCGTCAATGGATCCAGTACAGCGTTGATCACCGGCACCTTCGCGCCCAAATCATCACCGGTAGAGACTGCAAGGATCGCCGTGCCTTGCGCTACAGCCTCAATTTTCAGCCGATAGGACATCTCCACCGAGCCACCAGCATCGGCAATTGATTGCAGCGTCCGGCTGTCATCAAGGCCCAGTGTCCCGACTGGAACAGCAATCGACTGAAGCATTCGCTGACGCTGTTCGGCGGTCAATTCACCGTTGCCCAGGGTGGGCGAGTACACCATTGCCGCAGCAAATAACTTGGCGTGCTGCGGGGCAAGTCGTGCCAGCGTCAAGACCGCAGACCGGATAGAAGCCTCGATCACGGCTTGCGCTGTTGGTGAGCCGATGGCGCCTTCACGCGTAAAAATGGCACCGTTCACCGTCATCGATGACATCGGAACGGTCAACGTATTGGCCTGGCGGATTCGGCTTACGCGTGAATCTTCATCAGACTGCTGCTTGAAACGAACCCGTGCCTCACGCTGTTGGACGTATTGGCGCTGCGCCTCCCAAGCGGCCTCCCGCTGACGCCAGGACACGGTTTGCTCGGCATGATGTCGTGCCAATGCGGCCGTTTTTTCTCTGAGAGCATTGATTTGCGCCGCCAGTACTCGCGCTTCATGGGCAGCGTTATAGGCGTTCTCCCAAATCTGATGACCTTCATTGAGCGCTTGGCCGAACTGGCCCAGCCGCGTCAGGTAATCGTTGGAAGTGCGAGTCAGCGGATCGAGGCCATCGAAGGATCGGGCCGTTGAGTTCTTTGAATCGAGCTCTGCGGACTTGCGAGCAATCAGTCCGTCAATTTCGTTCTTTTCTTTGGTAATCAGGTAAAGCTGATAGCGCTCGCTGTCATCGCTGTTCGGCGGCTTGCGCGAAGCGAGAATTTCCTGCTCCAGCAACGGTGCGAGCTGTCTTGCTCGCTCGGCGAAACGGCTGTCTGCCTCGGCTCTGATAGCGTCATGTCGCTGAGTAAGCCCTGCCAGGAACTGCAAAAGGGCCTGATGACGTGTCTGTTCCTGAGTTTGTGCTGCGGCAGCCTCAGCCTGGGTTACTTCGGCTTGTGCCTTGGCCGCAGCCAGCGCTCGCTCTTGCTGCTGTTTTTGCAAATGCGCCGCTTTGACCCGTGCCCGGGCCTTTTGCTTTTTCTTGCTGGTTTTACCGAATCCGCCGGAGACTCCGCCGCCGCCAATACCACCACCCGAGCCGCCACTTGAAGCCGGCGGACCGGATCTGATGACGACGCTACCTGACGATCCATCGTTGAATGTGTTTTGTGCCATACAGTCACTCCTTGTCTGTAGGGCACAGCGTGTCGATTAAGCGTTTGTCAGGTGCGGTACATAGTTATCGCAATGAAAAATAATGGCTGATTGGCGATTCAGCGGATGACTAGCGGTTTGCGAATCCCCAACCGGCTGCCCCACACCGCCATCAAAATCACCGACCCACCGAGAAGCAACCGTCCCAACTCCTCATGCTGATTCCAGATCAGCAGATTGATCAACAACCCCACCGGCACGTGCAGATTGTTCATCACCGCCAGCGTCCCGCCATTCACCAGACAGGCGCCCTTGTTCCACCAATACAAACCCAGCGCCGTCGAGACCAGGCCGAGGAACACCAGCACGCCCCATTGCAGCGGCGCTTCGGGCAGGAAGTTTTGTTTGCCAAACAGCAGGAATGCGGGCAATGCCACCGCCAATGCCCCCAGATAGAAGTAACCGAATCGCCGGTAATGCGGCAGATCGCTCGGATGGCGGGCCACCAGATGTTTGTAAAGCACCTGGCCGGCAGCGTAGGTGAAGTTGGCCAGTTGCAGCAGCAAGAACCCCATGAAGAAATCCGGGTTGATCCGGTCGTAGCGAATCACCGCTGCGCCCATCACCGCCACCACTGCGGCAATCAACGCCCACGGATTGAAACGCCGGTTCAGCGCGTCTTCGATCAAGGTCACGTGCAATGGCGTGAGGATGGTGAACAGCAACACTTCCGGCACCGTCAGTACCCGGAAGCTCAGGTACAGGCACACGTATGTCACGCCGAACTGCAACGCGCCGATCAACAGCATGCCGCGCATGAACGCAGGCTCCACCGAACGCCAGCGCGTCAACGGAATGAACACCAGTCCCGCCAGCACTACGCGCACCAGTACCGCGAAATAACTGTCGACGTGACCGGCCAGGTATTCGCCGATCAAACTGAAGGAAAACGCCTGGATCAGCGTGACAAAAAGTAGATAGCCCATGCTCGCCTCATTTCGAATGGCGGCGACGATAGCGGGTTTTACCCGTCACAGCGAATCGTCAGACGACACACAGCCCTGTAGGAGCTGAGCTTGCTCGCGATGAGGGGGCCACATTCAACATGGATATCGGCGGGTACACCGCTATCGCGAGCAAGCTCAGCTCCTACAGGGTTATGTGTGTGCCCATCAAATCGCAGGCAAAAAAAAGCCCGATCTCGCTAAAGCGTTCAATCGGGCGACAGCACTCAGGAGCAAAAAGTGCAAAGGGAGGTTCGATGCGCGTAAAGCCGTGAAGGGGTTGCGCCAGGTCACTAGACCATCCAGTGATTATCTGGCGATTAAAGGATCAGGCGACCTGAGAAAGCTTGGCGTTGGCCTGGTTCAAGCCCTTCTCCTGGAAGTCGCCGCCCAGGTTCATGCCTTCGGCGTGAATAAAGGTCACGTCGTGGATGCCGATGAAGCCCATGACCTGACGCAGGTACGGTTCCTGGTGATCCGATGTGCTGCCTGCGTAGATCCCGCCGCGAGCGGTCAGCACGTAGGCACGCTTGCCGCTGAGCAGACCTTGCGGGCCGGTCTCGGTGTATTTGAAGGTCACGCCGGCACGCAACACATGGTCGAGCCAGGCTTTGAGCGTGCTGGGAATAGCGAAGTTGTACATCGGTGCGGCCATGACCAGCACATCGGCGGCCAGCAGTTCATCGGTCAGCTCGTTGGAGCGTTCCAGTGATGCCTGTTCGATGTCGCTACGTTGCTCGGCCGGTTTCATCCAGCCGCCCAACAGATTGATGTCCAGGTGCGGCACCGGGTTGACGGCCAGGTCACGAACAGTGATCTGGTCAGCCGGATGGGCGACTTTCCACTGGCTGATGAAGGTCTGGGTCAGCTGACGGGAAACCGAGTCTTGCTGGCGGGCGCTGCTTTCGATGATCAGAACGCGTGACATAGGTTGTAGGCTCCATCTGAGAATGCTGTAAGTCGATGGAGTGAAGATTAAACAGAGTCAAATCGATGAAAAAGCGCAAATAACTGCTATAACCCATCAATTAATTCGTTTATAAGCTGAGCATGCCTTTGTAGGAGCTGAGCTTGCTCGCGATAGCGGTGTGTCAGCCGACATCAAATTAAATGACACACCGCTATCGCGAGCAAGCTCAGCTCCTACAAGAGATTGCAGTCATTTCGGGGTGCAGGTCAGCTCGATACGCAGCTTGATAATGCTGCGGGTGAACTTCGCGGTGGCGTTTTTATGTTTGCCGGCAGGCACATCGATCGTGCGCGTACGCGGCGCTTCCGGACCATTGCTGAAAACCGCCTTGCAGGTAGCATCGACGTCGCCGTAGTTAGCCACCCGGATGGAGCCGATGTCGTTATCCGTATCGAAGGTCTCGTAATCGATCTTCAAGCCGTTGAGTTTTTTCTGCACATCGATCGGATAAGCAAACGCCGTCAGCGGCAGCATCGCCAGCAGCACACAACCCGATACCACACAGCAAAGCTTTTTCATTCAGCAGTCTCCAAAAGGGCTGCCAGCTTAGGACAAGAGGAGCCATTCATGAAAGCGCCCCGCGTGACCCTTGATCAATGGCGAACATTGCAAGCCGTGGTCGACCACGGTGGTTTCGCCCAGGCCGCCGAAGCGCTGCACCGCTCGCAATCATCGGTGAGCTACACCGTGGCCCGCATGCAAGACCAGCTCGGCGTGCCGCTGTTGCGCATTGACGGTCGCAAAGCGGTGCTGACCGAAGCCGGCGGCGTGTTGCTGCGTCGCTCCCGGCAACTGGTGAAACAGGCCAGTCAGCTCGAAGACCTGGCCCATCATATGGAGCAAGGCTGGGAAGCCGAAGTGCGACTGGTAGTCGACGCGGCATACCCAAGCGCCCGCCTCGTCCGCGCCTTGACCGCGTTCATGCCGCAAAGCCGCGGCTGCCGGGTTCGCCTGCGTGAAGAGGTGCTTTCGGGCGTGGAGGAAGTTTTGCTCGAAGGTGTGGCCGACCTGGCGATCACGGGATTGAGCATCCCGGGTTATCTGGGAGCGGAGTTGAGCGACGTAGAATTCGTCGCAGTGGCCCATCCCGAACATGCGCTGCACCGCCTCAACCGTGAGTTGAATTTCCAGGACCTGGAAAGCCAGATGCAAGTGGTGATCCGCGACTCCGGTCGGCAACAACCGCGCGACGTCGGCTGGCTTGGAGCCGAACAGCGCTGGACCGTCGGCAGCCTGGCCACCGCCGCGACGTTTGTCAGCAGCGGCCTGGGGTTCGCCTGGCTGCCCCGGCACATGATCGAACGAGAACTCAAGGAAGGCACGCTCAAGCTGCTACCGTTGGATCAGGGCGGCAGCCGCAACCCGAGTTTTTACCTGTATTCGAACAAGGACAAACCCTTGGGGCCGGCGACGCAGATTCTCATTGAACTGCTGCGCACCTTCGACACCGCACCGCTGGACGCGCCTTTCGCCGCCCCTGAACAAGCCTGATAAGGAGTATCTGCATGGCCTATTTCGAACATGAAGGTTGCAACCTGCACTACGAGGAATATGGCCATGGCACGCCGTTGCTGCTGGTCCACGGCCTGGGTTCCAGCACGCTGGACTGGGAAATGCAGATCCCTGCACTGTCTGCGCGCTACCGGGTGATCGTCCCTGATGTGCGTGGCCACGGTCGCTCCGACAAGCCCCGCGAGCGCTACAGTATTGCCGGTTTCAGCGCTGACCTGATCGCGCTGATCGAACATTTGAACCTCGGCCCGGTGCACTACGTGGGGCTGTCGATGGGCGGCATGATCGGTTTTCAACTGGCCGTGGATCAACCGCAATTACTCAAGAGCCTGACCATCGTGAATAGTGCGCCACAGGTCAAATTACGCAGTCGCGACGATTATTGGCAGTGGTTCAAACGCTGGAGCCTGATGCGCGTCCTCAGTTTGGGTACCATCGGCAAAGCCCTCGGCGACAAGCTGTTTCCGAAACCGGAACAGGCGGACCTGCGACAAAAAATGGCCGCGCGCTGGGCAAAAAACGACAAACATGCTTATCTCGCCAGCTTCGATGCCATTGTTGGCTGGGGAGTCCAGGAACGACTTTCGAGGGTCTCCTGTCCAACCCTCATCGTCAGTGCCGACCGTGATTACACCCCGGTTGCACTGAAGGAAACCTATGTAAAACTGCTGCCCGATGCGCGGCTGGTGGTGATCGCCGATTCGCGCCACGCCACCCCGCTGGACCAGCCCGAACACTTCAACCACACACTGCTCGAGTTTCTCACCGCAGTCGACACCACCCCACTCAGGATCACTGACCCATGCTGAAAAAAATCGCCCTCGTCGCCGGCTCCGTGCTGTTTGCTGCCAACCTGATGGCTGCGACGCCTGCCAAGGCGCCGCACGTTCTGCTGGAAACCACCAACGGCCAGATTGAAATCGAACTGGACCCGGTCAAGGCGCCGATCAGTACCAAGAACTTTCTTGATTACGTCGACAGCGGCTTCTACAACAACACGATTTTCCACCGTGTGATTCCTGGATTCATGGTCCAGGGCGGCGGGTTCACCCAACAAATGCAACAAAAAGAAACCAAGGACGCGATCAAGAACGAACACAAGAACGGTCTGGTCAACGTTCGTGGCACCTTGTCCATGGCACGCACCTCGGCGCCTGATTCGGCCACCAGCCAGTTCTTCATCAACGTCAAGGACAACGATTTCCTTGATCAGGGCGATGGCTACGCCGTGTTCGGCAAAGTGGTCAAAGGCATGGACGTGGTCGACATCATCGTCAACTCGCCGACCACTGTACGTGGTGGCATGAAAGACGTGCCGGCCGACCCGGTCCTCATCAAGTCGGCCAAGCGCATCGACTGAGACTAAGCTGGACAGGGATGTCAGAGCCGTTGCCGGTTTTGCCGGCAACGCTCAAACCGTTTAAAGGAGAGCCCGTTTACGGGCGAGAAACTGATGCTTTATCGCCGTTTTGAACAACTGATCGACGTGTTTCGCGACGCCCCGACGGCCGCTCCGCCGGATCGCGTTCTCCCTTTTTATACCTACTACCTCAAGCAGGTCTGGCCAAGCTTCGCCGCCCTGCTGATCGTCGGCCTGTTCGGCGCACTGATCGAAGTGGCGCTGTTCAGCTACCTGAGCCGCATCATCGACCTCGCCCAAGGCACGCCCGGTGCCGACTTCTTCAAGGAACACGGCATTGAACTGGCCTGGATGGCCGTGGTGGCGCTGATCCTGCGCCCGGTGTTCGTTGGCCTGCATGACTTGCTGGTGCACCAGACCCTGAGCCCCAGCATGACCAGCATGATCCGCTGGCAGAACCACAGTTACGTGCTCAAACAGAGCCTCAATTTCTTCCAGAACGACTTCGCCGGGCGCATCGCCCAGCGCATCATGCAGACCGGCAACTCGCTGCGCGATTCGGCCGTGCAAGCGGTGGATGCGCTCTGGCACGTGCTGATCTATGCGATCAGTTCACTGGTGTTGTTTGCCGAAGCCGACTGGCGCTTGATGATCCCGTTGCTGAGCTGGATCGCCGCGTACATGGGGGCGCTCTATTACTTCGTGCCACGGGTCAAGGAGCGTTCGGTGGTGTCTTCCGATGCGCGCTCCAAACTCATGGGGCGGATCGTCGATGGCTACACCAACATCACCACGCTGAAACTGTTCGCCCACACCAACTTCGAACAGCAGTACGCCAAGGAAGCCATCGAAGAACAGACGGTGAAGGCCCAACTGGCCGGTCGCGTGGTCACCAGCATGGACGTGGTCATCACCAGCATGAACGGCTTGCTGATCGTCACCACCACCGGCCTGGCGCTGTGGCTGTGGACGCAGTCGCTGATCTCCGTGGGCGCGATTGCCCTGGCCACTGGCCTGGTGATCCGCATCGTCAACATGTCCGGCTGGATCATGTGGGTGGTCACGGGCATCTTCGAAAACATCGGCATGGTCCAGGACGGTTTGCAGACCATCTCGCAACCGGTCAGCGTGACCGATCGGGATGAGGCCAAACCGCTGGCCGTCGCCCGTGGCGAAGTGCGTTTCGAGCACGTGGATTTCCACTACGGCAAGAAGAGCGGGATCATCGGCGACCTCAACCTGAGCATCAAGGCCGGTGAAAAGATCGGCCTGATCGGGCCCTCCGGTGCCGGGAAATCGACCTTGGTCAACCTGCTGCTGCGTCTGTATGACGTGGAGGGAGGGCGAATCCTTATCGATGGCCAGAACATTGCCGATGTCGGCCAGGAAAGCCTGCGCGAGCGTATCGGCATGATCACCCAGGACACGTCGCTGTTGCACCGTTCGATCCGTGACAACTTGCTGTACGGCAAACCCGACGCCACCGACGCAGAGCTCTGGGACGCGGTCCACAAGGCCCGCGCCGACGAGTTCATCCCCTTGCTGTCCGATGCCGAAGGCCGCACCGGCTTCGATGCGCATGTCGGTGAACGCGGGGTGAAACTCTCCGGGGGGCAGCGCCAGCGTATTGCGATTGCTCGCGTGCTGCTCAAGGATGCGCCGATCCTGATCATGGACGAGGCCACGTCGGCACTGGATTCGGAGGTGGAAGCAGCGATCCAGGAAAGCCTGGAAACCCTGATGCAGGGCAAAACCGTGATTGCCATCGCTCACCGACTTTCGACCATCGCCCGGATGGACCGGCTGGTGGTTCTGGAAAACGGCAAGATTGCCGAAACCGGCACCCACGCCGAACTGCTGGCCCATGGCGGGTTGTATGCACGGTTGTGGCAGCACCAGACCGGAGGCTTTGTCGGCATCGATTGAGTCTTGTTCTCACCACAGATCCTGTCTGATCGTTCCCTCGCTCTGCGTGGGAATGCAGCCGGTGACGCTCCGCGTCACTGGACGCAGAGCGTCCCTTGAAGCATTCCCACGCAGAGCGTGGGAACGATCGGCCCTCGGCTACCTGCTGGAATTCTCTTGAAACCCTGCTGTACTCAGCCAAGGTTCTGGTGATGGTTCTGCAGTCCATCTGCTGGATGCGATAGACAGTAAAACCTCGAAAGGGCACGCTCTATGTCTCTATTCAAACGATCAGCGACAGAGTTGGTTGGTACGTTCTGGCTGGTGCTGGGGGGGTGTGGCAGTGCGGTGCTGGCCGCCGCTTTCCCGGAGGTGGGGATCGGTTTGCTGGGGGTGTCCCTGGCGTTTGGGTTGACGGTGCTGACCATGGCGTTCGCTATTGGCCATATCTCCGGTTGTCACCTTAACCCGGCCGTGTCATTGGGGTTGGTAGTCGGTGGACGCTTTCCCGCCAAGGAGCTGCCGGCGTACATCATTGCGCAGGTCATCGGCGGGATAATTGCAGCCGCATTACTGTACTTCATTGCCAGCGGCAAACCCGGTTTCGACCTGGCCGGTGGCCTGGCATCCAACGGTTATGGTGAACATTCCCCTGGCGGCTATGCCATGGCGGCAGGTTTTGTCTGTGAACTGGTGATGACGGCGATGTTCATCCTGATCATCCTCGGCGCCACCGACAAACGCGCTCCGGCTGGACTGGCCCCTATTGCCATCGGCCTGGGGCTGACCCTCATCCACCTGATCTCGATTCCGGTCACCAACACCTCGGTCAACCCGGCGCGCAGTACCGGCCCGGCACTGATCGTCGGCGGCTGGGCGATTCAACAACTGTGGATGTTCTGGGTGGCGCCACTGCTGGGCGCGATAGTCGGCGGCGTGCTCTATCGGTGGCTGGGCAAGGAAGACACTTAAGACCTGGGACGAGGATCAGTCTTGCCGATAAGGCAAGGCGGTCCTCGCCTCCTCGGCATACGCCAACACCCCAACGCGTTCTTGCTGCAGGAAGTCTTTGACCGCTGCTTTCAGGCCGGGATGGCGCAAGTAATGCCAGGAATGCGTGATCACCGGTTCAAACCCGCGAATCAGTTTGTGCTCGCCTTGGGCACCCGCGTCAAAACGCTGAAAGCCGTTGGCAATCGCATAATCCATACCTTGATAGAAACAAGTCTCGAAATGCAGTCGATCAAACTCGGCCAGACAACCCCAGTAACGACCGTAAAAACTGTCGCCACCCACCAGACTGAACGCCATGGCCACCGGTCTTGAGCCCTGTTTGGCCAACACCACCCGAATCGATTCCGGCATGCGCTCGGCCAGCAGGCTGAAGAATTCGCGCGTCAAGTAAGGCCTTTGTCGACGTACCGCATAGGTATTGGCATAGCAGGCGTAGACGAAATCCCACTGCGCCTGATCCAGTTGCCGCCCCTCAAGCCATTCGAACTCAATCCCCTGCCCCGCTACCTGTTCACGTTCTTTGCGCATCTGCTTGCGCTTGCGTGAACTCAGGACGTCGAGGAAGTCCTGAAAGTCCCGATAGCCGCGATTTTGCCAGTGGTACTGACAGCCTATTCGCTGCAACCAACCGGGTTGTTCGGCCAGTGCCGCGTCCGTAAACGAATCGGTGAAATTGATGTGCGCGCTGGAGAGCTCTTCAATCTCCAGATACCCCGGCAAGCTCTTGAGTAACTCGAAACCGTCCTCGACGCTGGCCGCCAGCAGCCGTGGCCCGCTGACCGGGCTGAAGGGCACGGCGGTCAATAATTTGGGGTAATAGTCGATGCCGGCTCGCTCACAGGCATCGGCCCAAGCGTGATCGAACACGTACTCGCCGTAAGAATGCCACTTGCGGTAACTGGGCAGCGCGGCGATCAGCCGATCACCTTCCATGTGCAACAAATGCTCGGGCTGCCAGCCGGAATGCGGCCCAAGGCTGCCGCTGTCTTCCAGCGCACTGAGAAAGGCGTGGCGCAGAAATGGCTGATTCTCAGGCACCAGGGTGTCCCAGGCCTGGGGGGCGATTTCAGACAGATTTTCCAAACGTTGCAGCGGCATCAACTTCCTCTCCACTTCTTGCGTGAAAGCCTCGCGAGTATCGCTTATCGCCACCGGTTGCACACACGCGTTTCGCCGACAAACGTCCGAAGAAAAAGTTCAAACAGCCTTTTTATCGTCATCTAGACGCCATCACTTCGCCACTGCTTTGTCATAAACCATCGCGATACTGGCGCCTGTTTTTATAGCGCCGGGTTATACCCGGCCACTGTTTTCCGTCCATCAATGGTCGGTTGTGCCCTGGATGGCTCAGTCATCCACTCTCATCTTCGGAGATTGATATGCGTCTTGCTTCCACGAAAACTGCGGCGGCCCTGTGTGGCGGGCTGTTGCTGGCCATGAGCGTTTCCGCCAGCGCCGCAGTCGACGCCAAACTGCTCGACATGCTCAAGGCTAACGGCTCGATTACCACTGCGCAGTACAGTGAACTGCAAGCTGAACTGGCCCGGGATCAGAAAGATCAGCAAATCGCCCGTCAGGCTCAGCAAGAGACCAACGAGCAGATCGCAGCAACCGCGAAGAAAACCACTGAACTGAGCACCTTCGACCAGAAACTGGCGTGGGCTGCCAAGACCCAATTCAAGGGCGACGTGCGCTTCCGTGAGGAAACCGTACACAACGATGGCGTTCCAAACAACAAAGACCAGGATCGCCAGCGCATTCGTGCCCGCCTGGGTGCCTACAGCGAAATCAACCCGCAAGTCGACACCGGCATCCGTATCGCCACCGGCAACAACGACGATGCCCGTTCCACCAACCAGGACCTGAACAACTACTTCGACAAGAAGTCGATCTGGCTGGACCAGGGTTACGTCGACTACCACCCTGACGCGATCAAGAACCTGCACCTGGTTGGCGGCAAGATGCCACAGCAATGGGTGAGCATGGGCGACATCATCTGGGATAGCGACATCAACCCGGAAGGCCTGGCTGCGACCTACAAATACCCGCTGAGCGGCAGCACCGAGTTGTTCGGTAGCGCCGGTCACTACACCCTCAAGGACAACGTCGACGGTGAAGGCGTGCAGTTCAAGCATGACCTGCGTCTGTACGCCGGCCAGTTGGGTGCACGCTTCGCCATCACCGACAGCATGAAAATGACGTTGGGCGGCAGCATCTATTCGTATGACAACGACAGCAACAGTGCTTGCCCGACCACCGGCACCGTCACCGCGCCATGCGCACTGGCCGTCAACGGCAACAGCCCGGGCGAAACGTTCAAGCTGTATGAAGGTTTTGGTCAGCTCGACTTCACCAACCTGCCAGTACCGCTTTCGTTGTACGGTCAGTACGTCAACAACAAAGACGCGAGCAACGACCAGGACACTGGCTGGTTGGCCGGCGTCAAGTCCAAGTTCTACGGCTTCGCAGTGGACTACAACTACCGCGACGTCCAACAGAACTCTGTGGTGGGTGCCTTCACCGACTCCGACTTCGCCAACGGCTACACCGGTTCGCGCGGCAGCAAGCTGAAAGTGAGTTACGAGTTGGACAAGAACTTCAACCTCGGCGCCACGTACTTCATGGCTAACTCCGACTACACCAACGCCAGCATCAAGAAGACCGATTCCGACATCAACACCCTGCAACTGGATGCTGAAGCGAAGTTCTGATTTACCCCGCTACACGACCCGGGCAAGGAAGCCCGGGCCGCTTTTACAGTCTGGCGTGGATGGATTGATCCCCATCATCCGTTCGGCTCATCCACGCGAGCCTGTTTCTTGATCCGCGCGATAAATATCCTCTGCTACGGATTGTCCTTGCGACGCTCGGCAGCGAGACGTTCAGCCAGTGCATCAACGTCTGGCACCGTTTCTTCCGGCATGGCACGCAACGTCGCCTGCATCAGCCGCATCTGACGAATGAACCGCCGACAATTACGGCAGAACATCAGATGATGCCGAACCATCAACTTCTCGCGAAAGCTCAACTGACCGTCGAGATAATCGCTGGAGCGCGCCACTTGTTCCTTGCAGGTCAACATTCCCCTGTCTCCTCAAAATGCTCCACGGTCGCAAATACCTTCAACCGTGCCCGATGCAGCAGCACGCGAACATTGGAGAGCGAGATGTCCAAAAGATTACAGATCTCCTCCAGCTCGAGCCCCTGACGCTCGCGCAGTAATAACACGCTGCGTTGCAGTTCCGACAGACTGAGCAACGTATAGTCCAGGCATGTGCGCAGCTCGGTTTCGAGCAGTAGCGCTTCCGGGGTGTCCTGATGCCAGGCAAACGGCGCCACCAGCCAATGGCCATCGCCGGATGAGAAACGATCGTCATCGATGGTGCCGTGGGGGGATGGAATGTCATCAAGCAGCACCTCGCGGCGGTTTTGCTTGTAGCGACCTTTGGCCGCGTTGGCGGTGATGGTCAGCAACCAGGTCTTGAGGCTCGAACGCCCTTCGAACTTGCTCAGGTTACGCACCACCGACAGCCACGCATCCTGCACTATTTCGTCGGCATGCCGACTGCCGACAATGGCATACGCCACCGCGCGCATGGCGCTTTGGTAGGTGCTGACCAACTCTTTGAAAGCGCGTTGCTCCCCTGCCAGCAATCGTTCCAGCAATTGCGCGTCATCAGCCGCCATCAAACAGTTTCCTTGTTCTGAACTCGAATTTGACTACAACAGGACGTCACCCAAAGGTTGTCCTGCTGTCATTTCCGAAAGTTACAGCGTCCTGACGGTTTCGAATGTAGGAAACTTCATCACAACTCAAGGAAAACGCTCAAAAACACTCGATTAACGCTTGCGCAGTAGCACGCTGCCAATCGAGTAACCGGCGCCAAACGAACTGAGCACCGCCAGGGAACCGGCAGGCAGATCATCCTGGTTCTTGTGAAACGCAATCACGGAACCGGCGGAACTGGTGTTCGCGTAAGTGTCGAGAATCACCGGTGCTTCTTCTTCGGTGGCCTCGCGACCCAGCAGTTTCTTGACGATCAGGTGGTTCATGCTGAGGTTGGCCTGGTGCAGCCAGAAGCGCTTCACGTCGCTGACGTTGAGCTGGTTTTCTTCCAGGTGCGTAGCGATCAACTCGGCAACCATTGGGCAAACATCGCGGAATACCTTGCGGCCTTCCTGCACGAACAGTTTGTCCTTGGCACCGATGCCCTCTTCCGCCGCGCGGTTGAGGAAGCCGAAGTTGTTGCGGATGTTGTTGGAGAACTTGGTCAGCAGCTTGGTGCTGACGATGTCGAACTGGTACTTGGACGTCGCCAGGTCAGCACGCTCGATGATCACCGCCGTGGCCGCGTCACCGAAGATGAAATGGCTGTCGCGGTCGCGGAAGTTCAGGTGGCCGGTGCAGACTTCCGGGTTGACCATCAGGATGGCCCGGGCCTGGCCCAGTTGCACGCTGTTGGCGGCCGCCTGAATGCCGAAGGTCGCCGAGGAGCAGGCAACGTTCATGTCGAAACCGAAACCCTGGATGCCCAGCGCTTCCTGGACTTCGATGGCAATGGCCGGGTAGGCGCGTTGCAGGTTGGAGCAAGCGACGATCACACCGTCGATGTCCGCAGCGGTCTTGCCGGCGCGTTGCAAGGCTTGTTCGGCGGCGCCGATGGCCATTTGGCACAGCACCGACCACTCGTCGTTCGAACGCTCCGGCAGGCGTGGTGCCATGCGTTGCGGGTCGAGAATACCGTCCTTGTCCATGACAAAGCGGCTTTTGATGCCAGAGGCTTTTTCGATAAACGCCGCGCTGGACTCGGTCAGCGCCTCGATCTCGCCATGGGCAATGGCCTGGGCGTTGTCGGCGTTGAATTGCGCGACGTAGGCGTTGAAAGACTGCACCAGCTCTTCGTTGGAGATGCTGTTGGCCGGGGTGTACAGGCCGGTGCCGCTGATGACGACGTTATGCATGGTCGTTTCTCTAATCTGTTCAGGCAGAAAGCATTGGCACCGACGTACCAACACACAAAGGGTCTATTCCCATCCGGGGGACGCAAACCTGGCATCGCTTTATTCCGACCTGCCCGCGGCCGTAGAGGCTCAAAACCGTGGGGCCGGTGTTTATAGGCGCGAAGTTTGCCATAAACGTTAGAATTTGGCGCCTTTTGCTGGATAAAGCACCTTCCTCAAACGCAAGGGCGTATCGGTAGGAGCACGGCTTGCCGGCGATGGCGTCCTTGAGGCCGCCATCGCGAGCAAGCTCAGCTCCTACAACCCGAGGGTTCTACGGTTCGACCTGGGTCCACTGTTTATTCAGGCGCTTGTCGGAAATCGGCACCTTCGTCCCCAATTGCTGGGCGAACAGCGAAACCCGGTATTCCTCCAGCCACCAGCGATAGAGCTCCAGCTGCGGATCGCGTTTGCCTTCCTGGGCATGTTTATTGGCGCGAGTCTGGTACTGGGTCCAGAGGCCGGACAATTCGCCGCTCCACACCCGGTCTTTCTGCACCTGAGCGCCCAGCTTCTCGAAACGCTGCTCGATTGCCTTGAGGTAGCGCGGCAATTCCTTGAGCCACTGCATCGGCGTCTCCCGAACGAAGCCCGGATACACCAGGTGACTGAGCTGCTGCTTGATGTCGTTCAGGGCCACCGCTTGCGCCAGGTCGATCTTGCCCTTGAAGCGCTTTTGCAGGCCATGCCACAGCTTGAGGATTTCCAGTGTCAGCTTTGCCAGACGCTCCGCGTGCTCGGTCCAGCCGCCGCGCTTGCGCTCGGCCAACGCCGCCAACCCGGCGCCGTCGCGCGGCAATGGGTCTTCACCGTCGAGAATGCAGCTGTCGAGGCTGGCCAGCAGAATGTCTTCCACCAGGCTATCGACGCGCCCCATGTCGCGGTACATCAGGCCCAGCTCAGTCAGGCCCGGCAACTTACTGCGCAGGAACTTCGCCGGTTCGGCCAGTTGCTGCATCAGCAAGCGCTGCAAGGCGCGGCGATGCTGGAACTCGGCTTCGGCCGGCGTCGAGAATCGACCTTCCTTGACCGTGCCGCCCTCTTCCACCAACGCCGGATAAACCGTCATCGACAGCCCGGCGATCTTTTGCTGGGTTTTCTCGGCCACGGCGGCAAAGACTTTCGCCTCCACCGGCTGCTGGCTTTTCGCGGTTTGCGGTACCGCCAACGCCGCCTGACTGGCTTCGGCAAATCGTGCGGTCAACTCCGCCAGATCACGTCCTTCGCCCAGGAACTTGCCCTGGCCGTCGACGATTTCCAGGTTCATGCGCAAATGACTGTCGACTTGCTGCGACGCCTCCGCCCACGCTTCATCGCTGACCCGCGCACCGGTCATGCGCAGCAATTCACGGCCCAGTGCCTGAGGCAACGAGCCCTCGGCGAACGTCATGCGCTGCAACGCCGCTTTGACGAAGTCCGGCACCGGCACGAAATTCTTGCGCAGTGCCTTGGGCAGGTTACGCACCAGCGCGATGCACTTGGCTTCGATCACACCCGGCACCAGCCATTCCAGACGTTCCGGCGGCAGCATCGGCAATAGCGGCGCCGGCACCCGCAAGGTCACACCGTCGCGCGGATGATTGGGTTCGAAGTGGTAACTCAGCGCCAGCTCCAGATCGCCGATATGCAGCGTGTCCGGGTAATGCAGGGCGGTGACTTCGCTGGCCTCGCGAGCCAGCACGTCTTCTTCGCGCATGATCAGCAACTGCGGGTCTTTCTGGCTGTTGATCCGGTACCAGCTGTCGAAGGTCGCCGTCTGGTGGATCTCTGCCGGCAGCCGTGCATCGTAGAAGGCGAACAGGGTTTCTTCGTCGGCGAGGATGTCGCGACGACGGGCCTTGGCTTCCAGTTCGTCGAGTTGTTCCAGCAACTGCGCGTTGGCCGACAGGCATTTGGCTTTGGATTGAATCTCGCCGCGCACCAGGCCTTCACGAATGAAAAACTCACGGGACACCACCGGGTCAATCGGCCCGTAATGCACCGGCCGGCGACCGACCACGATCAGCCCGAACAAAGTGATCTGCTCGAACGCCACGACCTGGCCGCGCTTCTTCTCCCAGTGCGGTTCGAAGTGGTTTTTCTTGATCAGGTGCCCGGCCAGCGGTTCGATCCAGTCGGCGTCGATCTTGGCGACCATGCGCGCGTAAAGCTTGGTGGTTTCCACCAGTTCGGCGGTCATCAGCCATTGCGGGCGTTTCTTGCCGATCCCCGACGAGGGGTGAATCCAGAAGCGTCGCTGGCGGGCGCCGAGGTAATCGCCGTCTTCGGTTTTCTGGCCGATCTGGCTGAGCAGCCCCACCAGCACCGCTTTGTGCAGTTTCGGGTAGTCCGCCGGCTCTTTATTAATGTGCAACTGCATGTCGCGGCAGATCAGGCTCAACTGACGGTGAGAATCGCGCCACTCGCGCAGGCGCAGGTAGTTGAGGAAGTTCTTGCGACACCAGTTACGCAACGGGCTGGCCGTCAGCGCCTGGCGTTGTTCTTCGAAACCACGCCACAGATTGACCAGCCCGGCGAAGTCCGAGTCCACGTCTTTCCACTGCGCGTGCGCCTGGTCCGCCGCTTGCTGACGCTCCGGTGGACGTTCGCGCGGGTCTTGAATCGACATGGCGCTGGCGACGATCAGCACTTCCTGCAAACTGCCGAGTTTCGCTGCTTCCAGCAACATGCGGCCCATGCGCGGGTCCACCGGCAAACGTGCCAATTGACGCCCGAGCGGAGTCAACTGACTGTTGCGGTCCACGGCCGAGAGTTCTTGCAGCAAGTTGAAACCGTCGCTGATGGCTTTGCCGTCAGGTGGTTCGATAAACGGGAAATCGGTGATCTCGCCCAGGCGCAGGTGCAGCATCTGCAAGATCACGGCGGCGAGGTTGGTCCGCAGGATTTCCGGGTCGGTAAATTCCGGACGACCGATGAAATCGTCTTCGCCATAGAGGCGGATACAGATACCGGGCTCGACCCGACCACAGCGACCTTTACGCTGGTTGGCGCTGGCCTGGGAAATGGCTTCGATGGGCAGGCGCTGGACCTTGGCGCGATAGCTGTAACGGCTGATGCGCGCGGTGCCGCTGTCGATCACGTAACGAATGCCCGGCACCGTCAGCGAGGTTTCGGCAACGTTGGTCGCCAATACGACTCGGCGTCCGGGGTGCGACTGGAAAATCCGCTGTTGCTCGGCCGGCGACAGCCGTGCGTACAACGGCAGGATTTCGGTGTGCTTGAGCTGGGCCTTGCGCAGCATGTCGGCCGCGTCACGAATCTCGCGCTCACCGGGCAGGAACACCAGCACATCGCCGGGACTCTTGCGCTCACTGCGTTCGAACGCGGCGATTTCATCGAGGGTGGCGAGGATCGCCTGGTCCACAGTCAAGTCATCTTCGACGCGGTTGCCCTCTTCGTCCTGCTCCAGCGTCAGCGGGCGATACCAGGTTTCTACCGGGAAGGTACGGCCGGAGACTTCGACAATCGGCGCGTCGTCAAAATGCTTGGAGAAGCGCTCCAGGTCGATGGTCGCCGAGGTGATGATGACTTTCAGGTCCGGGCGACGCGGCAGCAGGGTTTTCAGGTAACCCAGCAGGAAGTCGATGTTGAGGCTGCGTTCGTGGGCTTCGTCGACGATGATCGTGTCGTAGCGTTCGAGGTAGCGGTCGTTCTGGGTTTCCGCCAGCAGGATGCCGTCGGTCATCAGCTTGATCAGGGTGTTGGAATCGCTCTGGTCCTCGAACCTCACCTGATAGCCGACCAGCGCGCCCAGCGGCGTCGCCAATTCTTCGGCGACCCGGCTGGCGACGCTGCGCGCCGCAATTCGACGGGGCTGGGTGTGGCCGATCAGGCCATGCTGGCCGCGACCGATTTCCAGACAGATTTTCGGCAACTGAGTGGTTTTACCCGAGCCGGTTTCGCCGGCAATGATCAGCACCTGATGCTTGAGCAGCGCTTCCTTGATTTCGTCGCGCTTGGCGGCGATGGGCAGGCTGTCGTCGTAACGAATCACCGGCAGGCTGGCGCGTCGCGCCAACACCTGATCACAGGACGCCTGCAGGCGCGTCACCCACAGGGCCAGCTTGGCCTCGTCAGGTTTCTTGCGCAGCTCAAGCAACTGCCGCCGCAGCCGGTGACGGTCGGCGAGCATGGCGTGATCGAGGTTTTTCAGCAGTTTGTCGATGGAGGGCGATTCGTCGGTCATCAGGTACGCAATTCAGTCGTCTAGTGGCGCAGGGGGGCGATTGTCGCAGATTTAAAGGACGAACGAGATCCCTTGTAGCGCCGACGTTCGGTTCCGTAGCTGTCGAGCCCCGGCGAGGCTGCGTTCGGCTCCGTAGCTGTCGAGCCCCGGCGAGGCTGCGTTCGGCTCCGTAGCAGCTGTCGAGCCCCGGCGAGGCTGCGTTCGGCTGCGAAGCAGTCGTCATTCGGACTACCCCGGTTTACCTGAAACACCGCGTGTGCTGATTTTACGACCGCTTCGCAGCCGAACGCAGCCTCGCCGGGGCTCGACAGCTGCTACGGGCGTGCGGGTCTGGTTATTCGTTATCGAGGCCTTTGCGTCGATACGGGAACACATCAATCACCTTCCCCGCCCGAATCGCCTCTTGCAGGCTTTTCCAATAATCGGCGTTGTACAACTCACCATGCAGCTGATCAAACAGGCGCCGCTGCCCCCAATCTGCAAACAGGAACGGCGGAAACTCCTCGGGAAACACATCCAGCGGCCCGATCGAATACCAGGGCTCGGACGCCATTTCGTCTTCCGGGGTGCGCGGCTGCGGGATGTGCCGGAAGTTGGCTTCAGTCAGGAAACAAATTTCGTCGTAGTCATAAAACACCACGCGACCGTGCCGGGTGACGCCGAAGTTTTTCAGCAACATGTCGCCGGGAAAGATATTCGCCGCCGCCAGTTGCTTGATCGCCAGGCCGTAATCCTCCAGCGCCTCATGCACCTGCGCCTCGTTGGCGTTTTCCAGGTAGAGGTTCAACGGTGTCATCCGTCGTTCGGTCCAGCAGTGGCGAATCAACACGGTGTCGCCTTCGAGCGACACCGTAGAGGCTGCCACGTCGAGCAATTCCTCCAGGCACGCCGGATCGAACTTGCTCAGCGGAAAACGGAAATCGGCGAACTCCTGGGTATCCGCCATACGCCCGACGCGGTCAACGCTTTTGACCAAACGGTATTTCTCGATCACCGTGGCGCGGTCGACGTTCTTCGAGGGCGAGAAGCGGTCCTTGATGATTTTGAACACGGTGTTGAAACCCGGCAGGGTAAACACGCTCATGACCATGCCGCGCACACCGGGGGCCATGATGAATTGGTCGTCGGTGTTGGCCAGGTGATTGATCAGCGCCCGGTAGAACTCGGACTTGCCGTGCTTGTAGAAACCGATCGAGGTGTACAGCTCGGCGATGTGCTTGCCCGGCAAAATGCGCTTGAGGAAACCGATGAACTCCGCCGGCACCGGCACATCGACCATGAAATACGAACGGGTGAACGAGAAGATGATCGACACATCCGCTTCATCGGTGATCAGCGCATCGATCTGAATCCCGCGGCCTTCACGGTGCAGCAGCGGAATCACCAGCGGCCACTGTTCGTCCTGGGTGTAGATGCGCCCGACCAGGTACGCACCTTTGTTGCGGTAGAGCACCGAGGAAAACAGTTCGACGCTCAATTCCGGGTCCTTGCACACCCAGTCCGGCAGATTCTCGCGCAACTGCGCTTCGAGGCGGCTCAAGTCGCCGGCCAGATCAGCGTAATCCTCACTGAAACGGTAGTCGGCAAAAATGCTCGCGAGCATGCCGGACAACTGGCCCTGAGGTTTGTAGGTGCGGGTTTGCGCGGCGCGAGCCCGGCGCAGGCTTGGGCGGGTGGTGTGGATGAACATGCAGCCGTCGCTGATCAGGTCATGGCTGAACAAGCCGCAGAAGATCGAGTTGTACCAGGTCTCGGACAGTTCATCGTCGAAACGCAGGTCGATCAGCGTGATGTACGCGCTTTTGACCAGCGGCCAGCAACTGACATCCAGCGTGTCGGCGTCAAACGCGATGCGCAGGCGCTCGACCGTTTCGCCGACTTTCTCTTCGTAAAGATTGATCCGCGCCGCCGACGCGATTTGCGTTTCCTGCCACTGGGCCTGTTCGAAGCGGGCCCGGGCGCCGTCGGTAATCTGACGGAAATGCTCGCGGTAATCGTCAAAGCCATCGAGGATCATTCGGGCGATATCGGCGGCTGGCCATTGCTGCGGCATGGTGAGACCTCTGCGGGAATTTTCGAGCCCTGAGCTTAGCCAGTGAACCGGGTCGAGGAGAAGCGTAATTTTCGGCCCGGATTGATTGCTCGTTTTTCGGTTGCCATCAATCGGGCGCTCGGCAACACTCTCGTCCCGATCAAGGAAGGAGTGCACCGTGAGCCCCGTCGATATCGTTCGTTTACTGTCACTGGCGGCCATTTGGGGTGCGAGCTTTCTGTTCATGCGCATCATCGCCCCAGTGATTGGCACAATCCCCACGGCTTTTTTCCGTGTGTCGATTGCCGCCGTCGGCCTGCTGGTAATTGTCGCGTTGATGCGCATCAGCTGGGATTTCAAAGGCAAGCTCAAGACCGTGATGCTGCTCGGGGTAATCAACTCCGGGATTCCGGCGACCCTGTATTCCGTGGCCGCCCAAGTGTTGCCGGCCGGGTACTCGGCGATCTTCAACGCCACGACGCCGCTGATGGGCGTGCTGATCGGCGGGTTGTTCTTCCATGAAAAGCTCACCGCGGCCAAGCTCGGCGGGGTGTTTCTCGGGCTGCTCGGAGTTGGCGTGCTGACCCGTGCGGGCCCGGTGGCGTTCGACATGCAATTGCTGATGGGCGCCCTCGCCTGCCTGATGGCCACGACGTGCTATGGCTTCGCCGGCTTTCTCGCCCGCCGCTGGCTGGACCAGGCCGGTGGTCTCGACAGCCGTTTGTCTGCGTTGGGCAGCATGCTGGGTGCGACGCTGTTTCTGTTGCCGTTGTTCGGGTACAGCGCGATCAGCCAACCGCCGGCGAGCTGGGGTGGCTGGAATGTCTGGTTGTCGTTGCTTGGGTTGGGGCTGGGATGTACCGCGCTGGCGTACGTCATTTACTTCCGGTTGCTGAGCTCGATCGGGCCGGTGAGGTCGATGACCACGACCTTCCTCATCCCGCCGTTCGGGGTGTTGTGGGGCGCGTTGTTGCTGGATGAGCCGCTGTCCATGGCGCATATCTATGGCGGGGTGTTGATTGCGGCGGCGTTGTGGCTGGTGTTGAAACCGGCCAAAAAGGTAACCCAGTAATTTTGTGGTGCTGCTGATGACGCCATCGCGGGCAAGCCCGCTCCCACAGGGTTGGGTATTGAACACAGAATCTGTGCACGACACCCATCACTGTGGGAGCGGGCTTGCCCGCGATGGCGTCAATTCAGACACTACAGAGGTGAATCGCTAACCTCCCCATCCACCAACCGCCGAATCCCCAGCGGATTGGCGTTCTGCAACGGCTCAGGCAGCATCGCATCCGGGTAATTCTGGAAGCACACCGGCCGCAGGAATCGATCGATCGCCAGCGTCCCCACTGACGTTCCCCGCGAATCGGACGTGGCCGGGAACGGCCCGCCATGCACCATCGCCTCGCACACCTCGACCCCGGTCGGATAGCCGTTGAGCAAAATCCGCCCGACCTTTTCCTGAAGCGACTCGGCCAGCCAGCGGTATTCCAGCAACTCCCCGGCCTCGCCAATCAGCGTCGCCGTCAATTGCCCGCGCAATCCGTGCAACGCCGCCGCCAACTGCGCCTGGTCTTCCACCTCGATGACGATAGTCGTCGGCCCGAAGACTTCTTCCTGAAGCAGTTCATCGCCCTTGAGCAACAGACTGACATCAGCCTTGAATACCTGCGGTTGCGCCTGATTGCCCGCTTGCCGTCTGCCTGCCAGGTGCGTCAGCCCCGGATGTTCGTGCAACTCCGCGAGCCCTCGGCTATAGCTGACCAGGGCACCGACGTTGAGCATGGTTTGCGCCGGTTGCTGGTTCATGCTCGCGCAAAAAGTTTCCAGGAAGGAGCTGAACTGCGGCGAACGCAGGCCAATGACCAACCCCGGATTGGTACAAAACTGACCACACCCCAGCGTCACCGAACCGGCCAGTTGCGCAGCGATTTGCTCACCGCGTACCGCAAGCGCTTCGGGCAACAAGAACACAGGGTTGATGCTCGACATCTCGGCAAACACCGGGATCGGCTGCGGCCGGGACGCGGCCAGCTGGCTCAGGGCATTGCCGCCCTTGAGCGAACCGGTGAAGCCCACGGCCTGAATCGCAGGGTGTTTGACCAGCCACTCACCGACGCCCCCGCCGTAGACCATGTTGAACACGCCGGCTGGCATTTCGGTGCGTTCGGCCGCCCGGATGATGGCGTCCGCTACCCACTCAGCCGTTGCCATGTGACCGCTGTGAGCCTTGAACACCACCGGACAACCGGCGGCCAATGCCGAAGCGGTATCGCCACCGGCGGTGGAAAACGCCAGTGGAAAGTTACTCGCGCCGAACACGGCGACTGGCCCTAAAGCGATGCGGTACTGACGTAGGTCCGGACGCGGCAACGGCTGGCGGTCCGGCAGTGCCCGATCAATTCGTGCACCGTAGAAATCCCCGCGACGCAGAACCTTGGAGAACAACCGCAGCTGGCCGCTGGTGCGTGCGCGCTCACCCTGGATACGCCCTGTGGGCAGTGCGGTTTCGCGGCAAACGGTGGCGACAAAATCGTCACCGAGTGCATCGATTTCATCGGCAATGGCATCGAGGAATCGTGCGCGTTTTTCCGCGCTCAGGCTTCGGTAGATCGGGTAAGCGGCAGCCGCTGCTTGGGCGGCGGCAGACACTTCGGCTTCCGACGCCTGAATGAAGGTGCCCGGCAGCGGCTCGCCGGTCGTCGCATCAAGGCTTTGCAGGTGCAAGGTCCCATTGGCGCTGCGGCGACCGCCGATGTAGTTGTGTCCGAGTGGCAATGTCATGAGGCTTTCCTTTTGAACACTCAAAGCGCACGAACCTGACCGATAGCCAATGGCTGGGCACTTTCGCCGATACCGTTGACTAAAGGCGCGCCGAACTCGTCGAGGCTGATCTGGAAACGATCCCCCGGCCGGGTTTTGACCCCATCGGCAAACGACAACGTGGCGGTGCCGAAGTAATGCACATGGACATCGCCAGGGTGCAAAAACTGCGCATATTTGAAGTGGTGGAATTCAAGGTTGGCGAGGCTATGGCACATGTTGTCTTCGCCGCTGAGAAACTCCTTCTCCCAGATCGTTTCGCCGTTGCGCTTGATCCGGCTGGTACCTGCCAGGTGTTTGGGCAACTCACCGATGCGCAGTTCCGGCCCATAAGAACAGCAACGCAACTTCGAATGCGCGAGGTACAGGTAATTGCGCCGTTCCATCACATGGTCAGAGAACTCGTTGCCCAGCGCATAACCGACGCGATACGGCTGGCCGTCATCGCCGATGACATAGAGGCCGGTCAGCTCCGGTTCCTCACCGGCATCTTCAGCGAACGGCGGCACCGGGAAGTCCGCGCCGGGGCGCACGACGATGCTGCCGTCGCCTTTGTAGAACCACTCCGGTTGCGCGCCCACCTCACCGGCCGCCGGTTTGCCGCCCTCAAGACCCCACTTGAAGATGCGCATGGTGTCCGTCATGCCGGCTTCGACTGCGCCGTCATGCTGGTGCATTTTGTCCCGCGCCGAAGCACTGCCCAGGTGAGTCAGGCCGGTGCCGCTGATCAGGCAATGGGCCGGGTCTTCGTGGTCCAGCGGCGGCAGGACGCTGCCTTGGCGCAATAGCTGCGCATAGTCCGGGCCGGGCTCGGTGCCGCGCAGGGCCACTTCTTCTTGCAGGCTGCGCTGGCCGCGGATCGCCGCGAGCGCCAGTTCGCGAGTGTTGCGGGTGTCGCGCAGCACCTGAATCTGTGCCCCATCAACCAGGCCAACCTGGCGCTGCCCGGCGGTGTTTTCAAATTGAATCAGGCGCATGACGGCCTCCAGAAAGTCGGGGATGGCGCCGCAGGCATGCGACGCCTCAAGGTCACTCGATGATGTTGAAGTCACTCAGGTATTCATCGGAGATTTCCAGGCCCAGGCCCGGCGTGTTGTCGTCGAGCTGGATGTAACCGTTGACCGGTTGAGGCTCGCCCTTGAATACGTAGTAAAAGAGTTCGTTGCCGACTTCGACGTCGAATACCGGGAAGAACTCGGCCATCGGCGAGGCGGTGGTGGACATGGTCAGGTGATAGTTGTGCATCTGCCCGGCATGAGGAATGACCGGCACCGACCAGGCTTCGGCCATGGCGTTGATTTTACGTGCGGCGGTGATGCCGCCAACGCGGTTGGTGTCGTACTGGATCACGTCGACGGCGCGGCGCTCCAGCAGGTCTTTGAAACCGTATGAGGTGAATTCGTGCTCGCCGCCGGAGATTGGCATGATCCCCATTTTTTTCAGCTCGATGTAGCCTTCGATGTCGTCGGCGATCACCGGTTCTTCGAGCCAACGCGGTTCGAATTCGGCGAGTTTGGGCAACATGCGCCGCGCATATTCCAGGGTCCAGCCCATGTAGCATTCGAGCATGATGTCGATGTCGGGGCCCGCCAGATGGCGCAACGCGCGCACTTGCTCGATGTTCTTGCGCATGCCCGCCGGGCCGTCTTTCGGGCCGTAGCCAAAGCGCATCTTCAGCGCGGTGAACCCCTGATTCAGATAACCCTGGGCTTCTTCGAGGAACAGGTCGAGGTTGTCGTTGGCGTAGAGCTTGGAGGCGTAGGTCCAGATTTTTTCCTTGGTGCGTCCCCCGAGCAACTTGAACACCGGTTTGTTCACGGCTTTACCCATGATGTCCCAGATGGCGATGTCGATCGCCGAGATCGCCGCCATGCCGATGCCTTTGCGCCCCCACGCGTGGCTCTGACGGTACATTTTCTGCCAGATGTATTCGTTGTCGAACGGGTCTTCGCCGATTGCAATCGGTGCCAGGTAGGTGTCGATGATCTCCTTGGCTACACGTGGCGCGAGGGCGCAGTTACCGATGCCGACCAGACCGGTATCGGTCTCGACTTCCACCACCAGCCAACCGTGAAAACGGAACGAGCCCATGGCATCGCCACGCTCGAACAGGATGTCGCTGGCGTTAGTGCAGAAGTGCGCCTGAGGCGGAACGACTTTGCCTTTCCACTCAAAAACGCGGGTACGGATTGCTTTGATTTTCATGAATACAGTTCCTTGCGCTGCCGGCTTCTTGTAGTTGTTGAGTCGCGTACGCCGAGCCGCTCGGGGGCGGGTTCCGGGCATTCGATGGAGCGACTTTAGCCAGCGCTCGGGGGGCGCGGATAATCACTTATGCGTATCCGGCGATAACCTGGGGTGATCGCTAAAAGTGTTTTTCAGATAGATAAAGTTATCGACCACACACAAACAACTGTGGGAGCGGGCTTGCCCGCGATAGAGGTAGTACAGACACTTTGGTAGTGACTGTCAGACCGCCATCGCGGGCAAGCCCGCTCCCACAGGGTCCAGGGTGGACAGGGGATTTATGATGTTGAGATCAGGGATCAGTAGTTGTTGGTGCCCATCCGGCACGCGATCTCGAACGCCTGCCGAATCGCCCCGACATTCGCCTTGCCCTGCCCCGCGATATCAAATGCGGTGCCATGCGCCGGGGTGGTAATCGGAATCGGCAAGCCGCCCTGCACCGTCACGCCGCGGGAGAAGCCCATCAACTTGATCGCGATCTGGCCCTGGTCGTGATACATCGTGACCACCGCGTCGAAGGCACTGGCATCGCCCTGCACCTTGAGGAAAATCGTGTCCCCCGGGTACGGCCCTTCCGCCGCAATCCCTAACGCCTGAGCGGTCCGCACGGCGGGGCCGATGATGTCCAGTTCTTCGCGTCCGAACGAACCGTTGTCGCCGTTGTGCGGGTTCAATCCACACACGCCGATGCGCGGCTTTTCCAGGCCATTGCGCTTGAGCGCGGTGTCGATCAACTGAATCGCTTCCACCACCCGCGCCTGGCTGAGCAGGCCCGGCACATCGGCCAAGGCGACGTGGGAGGTCACGCGTGACGTCCAGAGATTGTCGAGTACGTTGAACTCGCAGAACGGCCCGTGAAAATCCAGCAGTTCGGCGAACCAATGCAATTCATCGCTGTGGGCCATGCCGGCCATGTGCAGCGAGGTCTTGTTCAGCGGCCCGAACAGCACGGCATCAGTGATACCGGCCTCGGTCAGGCGCAAGGCTTTCTCCAGGGTATCGAGGCTGTAGCGACCGCCGATGTCACTGGCTTCACTGCGTGCGAATTCGCCGACCGTGTCGCCGCGATAGTCGTAGAACAGCGGCGTGTCATCGACGAACGACAGTTGCTCCAGCGACTCCACGCGACGGTAAGGAAACTCCATCCCGGCGATGCGCATGCCGCGACGCATTTCTGCTTCGTCGGCGATCAGGATCACATTGGCCTGACTGCGCACCTGGGGTTCGGCGAGCAGGCGTGCGATCAGTTCCGGGCCGATGCCCGCCGGGTCGCCCAGGACCATCGCGATGGTGGTTTTGTTCATGCTTCACTCCTCAAGGGTTCGGGCCATGTCCGATCAATGGCGCAAGGCTCGCAGCGATAAACCTGCTGCGCATTGCTGTAGAAAAGACGTTGCTGATCGGCACTCGGAAAATCGGCAACGATGGATTTGAAACCGCTATAGATGTCGTCGAACGAGCCGCACAGGCTGTCCACGGGGAAGTTGCTGGCGAACATCGCGCGGTCGCAGCCGAACATCGCTATGACTTCGCGCACGATCCAGGCGTTGTCCTTGGCACGCCAACGCTGACCGCCCTGGCCCAGGCCGGAAATCTTCACCCGCACATTCGGCCACTGCGCCAGCCGCGCCATCGCCAGGCGCCAACCGGCCAGGCCTTCGGCACTGCGGTCGTTGGGTAATCCGGCATGATTGAGAATCAGCGTGATACCGGGAAAGTCCCGGGCCAGGCGTTCGGCTTCGTGCAGATTCCACCAAGGCGTCTGCAGGTCGAAATGCAGGCCCAGGCCTTCAAGCGCGGCGTAACTGCGGCGCCAGTGTTCGTCACTCATCAAGCTACGCATGTGCCCAACCTGCTCCGGCGCGATCGGGCCGCCGGGTTTGTGGCGCACGCTGCGCACGCACTTGAAATTCGCTTGCTCGGTCAGCACTGCGATGGCGTCCGGATGGTCGAGCCAGGCTTGTGCGACGATCGCGTTCGGCACGCCATAGCGAGCGGCCAGTCCCTCGATGAAACGGGTTTCGCCAATCGGGTCTTGCGGGTTCCATTCGGTCTCGACATACACCGTTTGCACGACGTTATGGGCACCGGCATCGGCGAAGTAGTCATCGGGAAAATAGCGACGCTTGATCGCGCTGTAATCACCGTAGCGAAATGGGATGTTGGCCTCAGGCGCCAACCAAGGATGGTCATTGATCGCCGGGTCCCAGAAATGGTGATGCGCGTCTACGATCGGGCCGTCCCACACCTTAGTCATGACGCACCTCATCCAGGCTGATAAACAATGTGGCCAACACGAAGACCGCCGAGCACGCTGCAAAGAACCCCAGCACCGGCGCGAAACCGCCGGCCATTTGCACAATGACGCCCACCAGAATCGGCACCGCGATACCGCCCGTGCTGCCGGCCATGTTCATCACGCCGCCGATCAAACCGACCCTGGCCGGGCTGCCAGCAATGCCGGAAAGCTCCAGTAAAGACTGCCCCACATCAGGAAAAACGCCGTCATGGCCAGCAACGCCACGGCGGCAAAAGGATCGCTCAGGGTCGGCAGCAACAGGAACGCTCCCAACGCCACGACACCGGAAAACGCCAGCAGACTCTTGACCGCCACACCGCGGCTCACACCTTTGCGAATCAGACCGTCGCAGAGGAAACCACCGGTCAACGACCCCAACGCACCGCAGATGAAAATCACGAACGTCGCCGCGCCAATGCCCTTGATATCGAAGCCGCGAGCCTGCGCCAGGTAACTCGGGCCCCAGGTCAGCAAGCCGAAATAGACCATCGCCCAACTGGCGCGACCGATCAGCAGCCCCGTCAGTGAACGGGCCGCGATGCCCAGGCCCTTGACCGGCGCACGGGCGGCTTCGGCAGCCGGCGTGGCGCGTCCGGCGTTGATCTTCTCCAGCTCCAGGGCATTCACTTGTGGATGCGTGGCCGGGTCATCGCGCAGATAACGCCGCGCCAGCCAGGCCAGCACCAGAGTGGCGATGCCGGCAATCACGAAGGCCAGGCGCCACGAGTCCAGCGAAGCAATCAGGTAGGCAATGATCAAACCACCCACGGCCACGCCCAACGGGCTGCCACTGTCCATCAACACCGCGCCGCGACTGCGCTCACTCGGCGCCAGCCACAGGGAAATCAGTTTGCCACCCGAAGGAAACAGAGGCGCTTCGGCGGCGCCCAGCGCCACCCGGGCAAACAACAATGACAAGCCGCCCGTGGCAAACGCCGCCAGCACCTGAAACGTGCCCCACAAACCGGTGGACCAACTGATAACCCGGTGCGGGCCGAAACGGTCGATCAGCCAGCCGCCGGGAATCTGCAACAGCGCATACGCCCAGAAAAAGCTGCTGAGGATCAGCCCTTGCAGGCTCGGCGACAGGGAAAACTCATGGGCAATGGTCGGCATCGCAATGGACAGCGACACCCGGTCGATCAGGTTGATCATGGTCAACGCAAAGATGATCGCAAAGATCCGCCAGCGTACGCTGCTGGCTTTGCTCGCACCGGAGAGCGGGACAGCCGCTGCCGTTGATTGAACACCTGCTGATTGAACACCAGAGTTGTGCAGATGCAGGGAAGCACTGGGACGAGCCATGGTGCGTACCTCGATTTATTATTCTTGTGGTGACGACATGCCGCTGCGTGGCGGCGTTGGTGAGCACTATCGAAGGCTCAGTGATAACCGTCTAATCAAAACTTGAAATCAGGCGATAGCCACGAGTTATGGCATGCCCTGCTTTCAGGCAGCTTTCAACGGGCAGCGGCCCTTTCGGCTTTCCTCGAAAACCGCTCTGGCGCACAGCCTGGCGCCTCAGCTGCCACTTTCACTGCCCAGACCTATAACCCCAGGCTATCGGTGTATGTATTGTTTTGACTAGACGCGGGCCCTGAGGCTTCACACACTCAGGCCAGGCTTGCAGCAATCGAGCATCGACAAGCCACTCATAACAACTACAAAAACGAGGCCCTTCCATCATGCGAAATGCATTCGTCCGTCGCACCTCCCGTTTGTTTCTCGGCTGCACACTGATCGCCGCAGGCGCCCTTCCCGCTCTCGCCAACGCTGCCTGGCAGCCGGACAAAAACGTCGAAATCGTCGTCGCGGGTGGTCCCGGCGGCGGCACTGACCAACTCGGTCGCCTGATCCAGTCGATCATCACCACCCACAAGTTTCTCGATGTGAATACCATCGTCCTGAACAAGGGCGGTGGCAATGGTGCCGAAGCCTTTCTCGACCTGAAAATGAACAAGGGCGACCCGGAAAAACTGGTGATCGGCACCAACAACATCTACCTGTTGCCGCTGGTGTCCAAGCTCGGTTACCAATGGCAGGAACTGACGCCCGTCGCCGCCGTGGCCGAAGATGACTTCATTCTCTGGAGTTACAAAGACGCCCCCTGGAAGGACGCCAAGGGCTTCTACGCCGCGGTCAAGGCCGACCCGTCGAACCTGCGCATGGGCGGCAGCCAGTCCAAGGATGTCGACCAGACCCTGACCCTGCTGCTGAACCAGACCAACGACGCCAAACTCGTCTACATCCCGTTCAAGAGCGGCAGTGAAGCCGCGACCCAACTGGCCGGCAAACACATCGCCGCCAACGTCAACAATCCCAGCGAAAGCATCAGCCAATGGCGCGGCGACCAGGTCGAGCCGCTGTGTGTCTTCAGTAAAGAGCGCATGAACTACACCGAGAAAGTTGCCGGTGACAAATCCTGGGCCGACGTGCCGACCTGTCACGAAGAAGGCCTGGGCATCGATCAGTACCGCTTCCCGCGCACCGTGTTCATGCCGGGCGACGTCACTGCCGAACAGCGCGCGTTCTATGTTGAGCTGATGCGCAAAGTCACCGAGACGCCGGAGTTCAAGGCGTACGTGAAGCAGAACGCGCTGGTACCGACCTTCCTCGAAGGTGAGCCACTGACCGCCTACATTGAGAAGGACACCGCCCGCGTGACCCCGGTGTTTAAAGAAGCCGGCTGGCTGAAAAACTGAGTCGCCAACGGCCGTCCGCACGCGCACGGCCGTCATCTGCTGGAGGTGTTTTCATGTCCCAAAATTCGGATTCACCGGCGCTGGTCGGCACCCGCTGGGTCGAGCTCGGCCTGACACTCTTCACCACGCTGATCGGCGCGGTGGTGATGTTTGGCAGCGTCGAACAAGGTATCGGCTGGGGCGATTCCGGCCCTGAGCCGGGTTACTTCCCCTTTTACATTGGCCTGCTGTTGAGCGCCGCCAGTGTCGGCAACGGCGTGTTGACCGTGGTGCGCTGGCAAGCCCTGAGCGTTTCGTTCGTCAGCCGCAGCGCGTTCAAGCAAGTGTTGTCGGTGTTCATCCCGATTGCGCTGTTCGTCGCTGCCATGCCGTTCACTGGCATCTACGTGGCCTCGGCCTGTTTCATTGCCTGGTTCATGTGGCGTGACAAGGTCCGCGTCAAACCGTACGGCAAACTGATGATCGGCACGGTGTCACTGGGCGCGGTGCTCGCCAGCTACCTGATTTTCGCGCTGTGGTTCAAGGTCCCGCTGGATGCCGGCCCGATGGGCGACTGGATTGCCCTGGCCGGGAGAAATTTCAAATGAGCGAGTTCGATTCCCTGCTGCAAGGCATGAACCTGATCCTGACCCCGGGCCACATCGGCCTGATGGTGATCGGCGTACTGCTGGGCATTCTGGTCGGCGTGTTGCCCGGCCTCGGCGCCCCCAATGGCGTGGCGTTGCTGCTGCCGCTGACGTTCACCATGTCGCCGGTGTCGGCGATCATTCTGCTGTCGTGCATGTATTGGGGCGCGCTGTTCGGCGGCTCGATCACTTCGATCCTGTTCAACATTCCCGGTGAGCCCTCATCGGTGGCGACGACGTTCGACGGTTACCCTATGGCCCGTGAAGGCCGCGCCGCCGAAGCCCTGACTGCCGCATTCAGTTCCGCGCTGATTGGCGCATTGGCCGGGGTGTTGCTGCTGACATTCCTGTCGACCAGGATTGCCGCGTTCGCCATGTCGTTCAGCTCGCCGGAGTTCTTCGCGGTGTACCTGTTGGCGTTCTGTACCTTCATCGGCATGAGCAAGAACCCGCCGCTGAAAACCGTGGTCGCGATGATGATCGGTTTTGCCATGGCGGCGGTCGGCATGGACACGGTGTCCGGCAACCTGCGCCTGACCTTCGACCAGCCAATCTTGATGACGGGCATCAGTTTCGAAGTGGCGGTGATCGGTCTGTTCGGTATTGGTGAAATCCTCTGCACCGTCGAGGAAGGCCTGGTGTTTCGCGGCGAGCATGCGCGCATCACGCCGATGGTGATTCTGCGCACCTGGGCAAAGCTGCCGCGCTACTGGTGGACGATTGTGCGCAGCACGCTGGTCGGTTGCTGGATGGGCATCACCCCCGGCGGCCCGACTGCTGCGTCGTTCATGAGCTACAGCCTGGCGCGGCGATTCTCGAAGAACCGCGAGAATTTCGGCAAAGGTGAACTCGAAGGCGTGATCGCTCCGGAAACCGCCGACCACGCGGCGGGCACCAGCGCCCTGCTGCCGATGCTGACCCTGGGCATTCCCGGCTCGGCCACGGCAGCGGTGATGCTCGGCGGCTTGATGATCTGGGGCCTGCACCCTGGCCCGACGCTGTTCGTCGAACAGCATGATTTTGTCTGGGGCCTGATCGCCAGCATGTACCTGGGCAACGTGGTCAGCCTGATCGTGGTGTTGGCCACCGTGCCGCTGTTTGCCTCGATCCTGCGGATTCCGTTTTCGATCATTGCGCCGATCATCATCATGGTCTGCGCCATCGGTGCCTACTCGGTACACAACTCGTTCTTCGACGTGGTGCTGATGCTGGGCTTTGGCGCGCTGGGTTATCTGTTCAAGAAACTCGGTTATCCGATTGCGCCACTGGTACTCGCCGCCGTGTTGGGGGACAAGGCTGAAGATGCGTTCCGTCAGTCGATGCTGTTTTCCGATGGCCATTTGGGGATCTTCTGGTCCAACCCGCTAGTGGGTAGCCTGACCACGGCGGCGTTGCTGATGCTGTTCTGGCCACTGATTTCCAAGGCGCTGGGCGGCCTGATGGGCCTGCGCAAATCCCACGTCGCCAAACCCAAATCGGTGCTGTGACACGGCAATGCTGGCAACGCCTGACATTTGTTGGCAGGCTTGCCGCAGACTTCCCAGCGAGCCACGGCCCATGACCCGAATTCCTGCTGCCAATGTGATCCACAGTCGCCTGCGCCTGCGCCAACTGCGGTTGATGCTGGCGTTGCAGGAGTTCGGCTCGTTGCGCCGCGCGGCCGACCATATCGGCATGACTCAACCGGCCGCGACCAAGATGCTCCACGAAGCCGAGGACTTGCTCGGTGTCGAACTGTTCGAACGCCTGCCACGGGGCATGCGCTCTACCGCGTTCGGGGAAACCGTTATTTACTACGCGCGCATGGTGTTTGCCGAACTCAGCGGCATGCGTGAAGAACTGGTGGCACTGGAATCCGGCAACCTGGGGCGAGTCGCGGTCGGTGCGATTCCGGCACTGGCGTCGGGGCTGTTGACTCGCACCATCGCCACGCTGAAACAAAGCCATCCCCGACTGTCCATGAGCATCCAGGTCGATACCAGCGACGTGTTGGTCCAGGCGCTTTTGCAGGATCAACTGGATATCGTGCTGGGGCGGATTCCGGCCGGTGCACGCGCCGAAGAGTTGCTGTTTGACAGCCTCGGTGAAGAAGCGTTGTGCGTGATCGCCGGCGCGAAAAACCCACTGGCGCAGGAAAAACAACTGAGCTGGGCGGAGCTGCAGCACATGACCTGGGTACTGCAACAGCATCCCAGCCCGATGCGCGCCATCATCAATCAGGTGTTTCACAACGCGCGGGTCGATATCCCCAGCAGCATCGTCGAAACCACGTCGATCATGACCTTGCTCTCCCTGGTCCAGCAAACCGACATGCTCGGCGTCACACCGGTGTCGGTGGTTGAGGATTATCCCGGTCGTGATCTGCTCGCCATACTGCCGATCAAGTTCGAAGCGCGGCTGCCACCCTACGGGCTCATCACCCGCCGCCATCGCATTCAATCATCGGCGATGCAGGCGTTCATGAATTCGGTACGGGCCGAGCATGCGCTGGCCAAATAAAAAGACCCGGAGCCAATGCTCCGGGCCTTTGGGTGTTTACGCTGTCTTACGGAACACAAACACCAAGCCGACGATGATCAGCAGCATGCCCAGCAGGCTCAACGCCGCCAGCCTGTTGCCGAAAATCAGATAGTCCATCACCGCCGTTACCGCCGGCACCAGGTAAAACAGACTGGTGACATTCACCAGATTGCCCCGGGCGATCAGGCGATACAGCAGCAACGTCGCCAGCACCGACACCACCAGCCCCATCCACAACACCGGCACGATAAAACCTGTGCTCTGTTCGAAATGAAACGGCTGGAACGGTACGAAGATCCCGCACAGCAACAGCCCCGCCAGGTACTGCACCGGCAAAGTGCCCAGAGGATTGTCGGTGATGCGCTTCTGCATGATCGAGCCGAACGTCATGCTCGCCAGCGCCAGCAAACCGTAGAGCATGCCGGCCAGTGACATGCCGGCCAGACCGATGCCCTGATACACCACCATGATCAATCCGGTCAGGCCCAATGCCAGACCGAACATCCGGCTGATGGAGCGCTGACGCTCCATGATGACCACCGTCAGAATGGGCTGTACACCCATGATGGTCGCCATCACACCCGGCGTGACTTTCAGGTCCAGGGCCAGCAGATAGAAAATCTGATAAGCCCCCAGCAACACCATGCCCGTGGCCATCGCATACAGCATCGGCTTACCGCCCTTGGGCAACTTCAGCTTGAGCAACGGCACCAGCAACACCAGACCGCACAAGGCAATCACGAAGCGAAACAACAGAAAGGCAAACGGTGACGCGTGGGCCAGGCCCCATTTGGAGAAGATCGCCCCACTGCTCCACAGCAGGACGAACAGGCTCGTGGACGCCGCCGCGAGCGCGGTTTTTTTCGAAAGGACAAACATGAAAACCACCTGTAGTCAGGCAAAAAGCCAACTCAGCCGAAGCTGAAATTCAGTTGTTTTTTCTGGGGGCACAGGGGAACAGCAAAGAGACGCTGATCAGCCCGAAATGCCAACACCCGGCGGCGATACGACTGCACACACCGGTGTGTTACTGACAGGTGGGGGGTAATGACTGATCTGCACAGGCTGCTGATTCCCGCACGGCACCACGACAGCGTTGACCGCTGAATCGACTACCGCGTTGATGTGGGATGCAGGCATGGGCTGATCTTTTTTGATGAGGTTGACGGTGGGCTGGAAATCACCGTGCGCCGACTATAACCAGCGACTGACATAGATTGCAATGACCTGGACAAAGGGCCAGTAACGACAGCCGGAGAAGTGCTGCTTACTCTGAGTGAAAGGGAATCGCCCGCGTTGGGAGGACAGGGAATGCAAGAGATCACATGCCAAGGGAACGGACGTGTCTGCGGTATCAGTTGTATAAATCAAGGGCTCGAAAGCTGGCTGCCGCTAGTACTTCCCAGCTTCAACATGAACTGGAACTAGCCGGCCCAACCGCCCTCGATTTATCCAGGGTGCGCTTCGAAGCGATCAACGCGCAGGCACTGGGTGCTTTCGAGCATTGGGAACATCCACATTTTTCGTGGGGCGACGTTGTTGGATGGAAAGCTCGAGAGCCATTGGCTCTGGATATTGCCATCTGGTTCGAGGACGAACTCTGTGGAATGTGCTTCGCGAATCCAAACAAAAGTCGGTTGCGAATCCGCATCGTGCGACTGGAGGGGCGTCCAAAGGAAGCACATCCATTGAAAAATCGCGTGGCGACACTGTCGATGATTGCCATTGAACACTACGCAAAAATCATCGGCAGCCGATTCCTCGAAGTTCAGGAGCCTCAGGAAGGTGCGGTATCAATTTATCAGGAGCTTGGCTTTGACTTCGACACAGAAGGCCGGCTTGTCAAAACATTGGAGCACCTTGTATCGTGACAATTGTTCAATTAGTAACCAGCCACGGAGGGAATATGCGCAAAGTCATCAAGAGGTCCGCCACAAGGAAAAGCTCGCGCACTACTGAAGACAAGACCATCGCTGTAGAACTGACTGCCAGTCAGCGGCGTCTCTTACAGATACTTGTCACGGGCACCGAAGGCGACGAACCGAGCCTGCTCGCAGGACGCCCTTGAAAAAGGCGAAAAAAAACCGCTCCAGCAGACTGTGTGAAAACCTAGCAATCTGCGCAAAGCTCAAAGAAAATGCTCCGTATCGAAAGATACGGAGCATTTTTCGTTATGGCTTACATCCAAGGTGAGTCCCGTAGCCAGACCAGTCTGTTCCCGGTCTCGCTGGAAGAACTGATCCCCGAGGATCATCTCGTTCGGGTTATTGACCTGTACGTCGCCAAGCTGGATCTGGTGCAACTGGGCTTTGATAAAGCGCTGCCCAAAAGCACAGGTCGTCCTTCTTATGATCCTGCCGATCAGCTCAAGCTCTACCTCTATGGCTATTTTCAGCGGATTCGCTCATCGCGGCGTCTCGAAGCCGAGTGCCAGCGCAACATCGAAGTGATGTGGCTGATCAACCGGCTTAAGCCCGACTTCAAGACCATCGCCGACTTTCGCAAAAACAACAAATCCGCCTTTGTGGCGACGTGCGGTGCCTTCGTCCGGTTTTGCCGCATGGCCGGTCTGATCGCAGGAGACTTGGTGGCCATCGACGGCAGCAAGTTTCAGGCAGTCGCTTCCTCGCGGCGCCATATGAACCTCAAGCAACTCAAGCGTCAGGAAGAAAAACTGGATAAGCGCATCGCTCAGTATCTGGCCGAACTGGATGAGGCTGACAGGCTCGATGCGGGAGAGGTGATTGATCGCGGCGCGATCAAAACAGCACTGGTGCAGCTTAAAGTTCGCCAGCAGGACAATCAGAGCTGCCAAGCGCTGATGAACTCGATGGGCCTGGAGCAGTTCAACACCCACGAAAGCGATGCCCGAATGATGCGCACGCCCAAGGGGCCGCGTGTGTCCTATAACGTGCAGAGCGCCGTGGATGCCAAGCATTGCCTGATTCTGCATCATGAGGTTACCCAGGATGGCGACGACCGCAAGCAACTCGAACCAATGGCTAAAGCCGCCAAAGAACAGCTGGAACAAGATGCCCTGACCGTGACTGCCGATGCCGGCTACTCCAACGGCCAGCAGTTTCAGGCCTGCGAGGAGGCTGCGATTACCGTTTATGTGCCGCCCAACCGCTCGGTCAATCCTGGTGGTGAGGACTTTTTTGAGCGCAAAGACTTTATCTACGAAGCCGAACACGATCGTTATCAGTGCCCGGCAGGCAAGTGGTTAACGCTCAAACAGCGCCACAAGGGCGATCGGATCTATCAGGCAGATGTCAGCGACTGCGCCGCCTGCCCGCTCAAATCCCAATGCACTGGCGCTCAGCGCCGCTACGTCTCACGCCACGCCCATGAAGAAGCCTTTGAGCGAATGGAGCAACGAATGCTGGCCCATCCGCAGATGATGGCCAACCGAAGATCCATTGTTGAGCACCCCTTCGGCAACCTGAAGCAATGGCTGTTTGGCAATGCTCGCTTCCTGTTGCGTCAACTGGAGGGCGCGAGAGCGGAAATGGCCTTGGCAGTGAGTGCCTACAACCTAAAACGCGCAATTAGTGTGCTCGGGGCCCGCCAATTGATGGCGTTAATGGGCTGAAAGGCTTTTTTCGCCTGTCGCCCGCACCAAAACAAACGCCCCGAACAAGTCGGGGCGTTTGTTGGGCCGGCCTTCAGCGCGTTTTCACACAGTCTGCCAGGGAGCGGTTTTTCATTTCTTGACGGGTCTCACCCAAACAACCAATACCCCAACAACGTCAGCACCACCACCGCCAACACCGGCCGCAGCACGCGGTAGGCCTTGGGGTTGCGACGTTTCCACTTTTTGATCACGCCGCTGAACTTGTCGCTGGAATTCTTGCTCCAGGCATACGCCCGGTTAATCCCGCCGACGCGTTCATCATCAAGGTTTTGAGGTGCTGTGGCGCGACCGAGCTGACTGCTGATCCAGCGGTTAATGCGGGTCATGACGCGGTTGCTCAACGGACGTTCGATATCGCAGAAAAGGATCACCCGGGTTTTCTCGGTTTCGTTCTTGACCCAATGCACATAAGTCTCATCGAACATCACGTCTTCGCCATCGCGCCAGGCGTATACCTGGCCATCCACAAAGATGCGGCAATCATCGGAGTTGGGGGTCGACAGCCCCAGGTGATAACGCAAGGAACCGGCAAACGGATCACGGTGCGGATTGAGGTGACTGCCACCCGGCAACAGCGCGAACATTGCACCCTTGACGTTGGGAATGCTGCTGACCAACGCCACGGTTTTCGGGCACAGGGTTTCGGCCGATGGCAGTGGTTTGTCATACCACTTGAGGTAAAAACGCTTCCAGCCTTTCTTGAAAAACGAACCGAAACCGGCGTCGTTATTCTTCTCGGCAGCGCGAATGTAACCCTCGTCGAACAGGTGCATGGCCTCGTCGCGGATGACTTCCCAGTTGTCCTTGAGTACGTCAAGTTCCGGAAACTTGCTGCGGTCCAGATAGGGTTTGGATGGCACGCCGGAAAACAGGTACATCAAGGCGTTGTAGGGCGCAAACAAAGCCGAGTGGTTGACGAATTGACGCAAGACCGGCAGACGCGCCTTGCCACGCAAATGGACATAGAGCGTGCTGCAGAAAAATAGCAGCAACACCGACGTTTTCGCGGCAAACGAAAAACTCATCAACGACTCCTTGAGAATAGGCTCATTGCTCAACGCCTTTTACCCGACGTGGCAGTCGGCCATGATAAACATTCCCGACCTTGGGAAATACCCGCCCGTCGCAACATTCAGTATTAAAGATTGCGCAACAAAGCCCTTCTTAGCATAAGTTCCCTGAACGGAGGCTGACCTGATGTCCTCTGTCCATTATCAATGGCTACTTAGCCGCAGCCGCTGTTACTGCTGATTCTCCTGTTCGGTAAACAGATCGCTGAACAGCATGCTCGACAGGTAGCGCTCACCGGAGTCCGGCAGGATCACCACGATGGTCTTGCCCTGCATTTCCGGGGTTTCCGCCAGACGGACAGCGACCGCCATGGCAGCGCCGCACGAGATACCGCACAAAATCCCTTCTTCCTGCATCAAGCGCAGGGCCATGGCCTTGGACTCGTCGTCAGTGGCCAGCTCCACTCGATCAACCATCGTCAGGTCCAGGTTCTTCGGTACAAAACCGGCACCGATACCCTGAATCTTGTGTGGGCTCGGCTTGATTTCTTCACCGGCGATGGCCTGGCTTATCACGGGTGAAACAGCAGGCTCCACGGCCACCGAGATGATCGGTTTGCCCTGTGTATTCTTGATATACCGCGAAACACCGGTGATGGTTCCACCCGTTCCGACCCCAGCCACCAACACATCGACCGCGCCGTCGGTATCGTTCCAGATTTCCGGACCGGTGGTCTTTTCATGAATGGCCGGGTTGGCCGGGTTGTCGAACTGCGCCGGCATGAAGTACTTGGCCGGATCGCTGGCAACGATGTCGCCCGCTTTTTCAATCGCGCCTTTCATGCCCTTGGCCGGTTCGGTCAGCACCAGTTCGGCGCCGAGTGCCTTGAGCACTTTGCGCCGTTCGATACTCATGGACGCCGGCATGGTCAGCATCAGCTTGTAACCACGTGCTGCGGCAACAAATGCCAGGCCGATGCCGGTATTACCAGAGGTGGGTTCGACGATGGTCATGCCAGGCTTGAGTTTGCCGCTGCTCTCGGCATCCCAGATCATGTTCGCGCCAATCCGGCACTTGACCGAGTAACCGGGGTTGCGCCCTTCGATCTTGGCCAGGATGGTCACGCCGCGCGGGGCGATGCGGTTGATCTGCACCAAAGGCGTATTGCCGATGGAGTGGGCGTTGTCAGCGAAGATACGGCTCATGACTGGGTCCTTAGCTACAGCATGGAATTAGCGCATCAAGGTAAGCCTCTTGCCCTTGGGCGTCCAGTCAGGTCGAACGTCCGGCTGTCAGCGCAGTCAATGGTTTTACATCGCCAGAGATTTGCCACCATGAAACGTCGATACAGCTGGCCCCTGTGGATCTTCGTCGGCCTCGTTGTGCTCCTGATTGCCCTGCACATCGCCCTGCCCTACATGGTGCGCAACTACCTGAACGACAAACTGGCGAATATGGGTGACTACAGCGGGCAGATCACGGACGTAGACCTGGCCCTGTGGCGCGGCGCCTACAAAATCAACGGACTGAAAATCGTCAAAGTCGACGGCAAGGTCCCTGTGCCTTTCGTTAACGCACCTTTGATCGACCTCGCGGTCAGTTGGCACTCGCTCTGGTACGACCACGCGGTGGTGGCCCATGTGCAGTTCTTCAATCCCGAGGTGAACTTTGTCGATGGCGGTGCCAATAAGCAGAACTCTCAGACCGGTCAGGGCACCGACTGGCGCGCACAACTTGGCAAATTGTTACCCATAACCCTGGATGAGGTGCAGATCCACGACGGCAAGCTCAGTTTTCGAAACTTCAACTCCAAGCCACCGGTGAACATGAACGCCACGCAGGTCAACGCCAGCATCTATAACCTGACCAACGTGGTCGACACTAAAGGCAAGCGAGACGCCCGCTTCGACGGTAAAGCCCTGCTGCTGGGGCATGCGCCACTGGAAACCAGCGCAACGTTCGACCCATTGAGCAATTTTGAAGACTTCCAGTTTCGCCTGCGCGCCAAGGACATCGAACTCAAGCGCATGAACGATTTCGCCGCGGCCTACGGCAAATTCGATTTCAATGCGGGCCACGGTGATGTGGTCATTGAAGCGCAAGCCAAAAAAGCCCAATTGACGGGCTATATCAAACCATTGCTCAAAGACGTCGACGTGTTCAATTGGCAACAGGACGTGGAAAACAAGGACAAAGGGATCTTCCGATCCATCTGGGAGGCCATCGTCGGCGGCTCCGAAACCGTGTTGAAAAACCAGGGCAAAAACCAGTTTGCAACCCGAGTGGAACTGCGCGGCAATGTGCATCGGCAGGATATCAGCGCGTTTCAGGCGTTTTTGCAGATTTTACGCAATGGTTTCATCCAGGCATTCAATGCGCGCTATGAGCAGCCGAAGCCGGAAGCGGGCTAAGGTTTGCGTGTGACGGTATAGCGCCCCCTTGTTTCTGCGGCTCGTGTAGACGTTGATTGCTGTTGCAAGAAATCCCATCCCAGACAGGCCAAGGCTAACGATCGTGGCACCGCTTCACGGCCACTACTATATCGGGTGATGCTCCGCGCACTCACCCCAAGCGCCTCCGCTGCCTGATTGAGTGACAAACCGGTGCGAGCGCGCCATTCAATGAACGTTCGCGTGTTTTCATCGGGAGAGTTTTGAGCGAGCGCATCCAGATACAACGTATCAGCCCCTATCTGGATGTCCAGGTCAGGCCACTCGACGCTCCAGCCATCATCGGCCAACGCGGCGCCTTCAAACGCAGCCTGCGCCTGCAATGGCTGCAACCCTGGATAGGCTTGCAGGTCACGGCTCAAATCGAGTGTGAGTTGTTGGCCATCGATAAAGGTCAGCGCCAGACGGTTTTCCGGCAATGCCTGAACGGCCAACAGCCGCGGTCGCTTCATGGGTAACATCGTTTCCAATCCTCCAATAACGGCACTTGATGGGCGCTGACCCACTCGAGCGCTTCCTTGATTATCAGCGGCGGTGCCTTGCCCACCATGACTTCTACGGTTTCAAGGCTGAGCATTACATCCAGCCCACCCCCTGTCAGGTGGACATGGGGGTGGCGGATGATCCTTCTCGCGCAACTGAATACGGTATGTGTCGCGAAATCGATATTTAGTAGACATGCCCCGAAAGCTATCGCCAAAATGGCGATAGCTCAATACTGGCCAGCAGCCGAGACTGAGTCAATATGTGACGTGCCATTCAGAGACTGAATAAGTCGTCTGCGTTCACAGTCGACCGGGCAGCGCGGTATAGTCGGGCATCACAATTATTGCGTCCCGGCCTGCATTACTCAGGTCGGCGTCACCGTTCGAGGATTAGCAGATGAAGTTCGAAGGCACCCAGGCCTACGTCGCCACCGATGACCTGAAGCTGGCGGTCAACGCCGCCATTACCCTGGAACGTCCACTGCTGGTCAAGGGCGAGCCAGGTACAGGCAAAACCATGCTGGCCGAGCAATTGGCCGAGTCGCTTGGCGCCAAGTTGATCACCTGGCACATCAAGTCCACCACCAAGGCGCATCAGGGCCTGTACGAGTACGACGCGGTCAGCCGCCTGCGCGACTCGCAACTGGGCACGGAAAAGGTCCATGACGTTCGCAACTACCTGAAAAAGGGCAAGCTCTGGGAAGCCTTCGAATCCGAAGAGCGGGTGATTCTGCTGATCGACGAAATCGACAAGGCTGACATCGAATTCCCGAACGACCTGCTGCAAGAACTCGACAAGATGGAGTTCTACGTTTACGAGATCGACGAGACCATCAAGGCCAAGAAGCGCCCGATCATCATCATTACCTCCAACAACGAGAAAGAGCTGCCGGACGCCTTCCTGCGTCGCTGCTTCTTCCACTACATCGCCTTCCCGGACCGCACCACGATGCAAAAGATCGTCGACGTGCACTACCCGGACATCAAGAAAGACCTGGTCAGCGAAGCGCTGGACGTGTTCTTCGACGTGCGCAAAGTGCCGGGGCTGAAGAAGAAGCCATCGACGTCCGAGCTGGTGGACTGGCTCAAGCTGCTGATGGCCGACAACATCGGCGAAGCGGTACTGCGCGAACGCGATCCGACCAAAGCCATCCCGCCGCTGGCCGGCGCGCTGGTCAAGAACGAACAGGACGTGCAACTGCTTGAACGCCTGGCGTTCATGAGCCGCCGCGGCACCCGCTAAGAGGCTGATGCCATGTTGCTCAACCTGTTCAATGAAATGCGTGCCGCCAAAGTGCCGGTTTCGGTGCGCGAGCTGCTGGACCTGATCAACGCGCTTAAACTGCGCGTGACCTTCGCCGACATGGACGAGTTCTATTACTTGTCCCGGGCGATTCTGGTGAAGGACGAAAAGCATTTCGACAAGTTCGACCGGGCGTTCGGGGCTTACTTCAATGGCCTGGAAAAACTCGACGATCACCTTCAGGCACTGATTCCCGAAGACTGGTTGCGCAAGGAATTCGAACGTTCGCTGACCGACGAAGAGCGGGCGGCGATCCAGTCCCTCGGCGGCCTGGACAAACTGATCGAAGAGTTCAAGAAGCGCCTCGAAGAGCAGAAAGAACGCCATGCCGGTGGCAACAAGTGGATCGGCACCGGGGGCACCAGCCCGTTCGGCTCCGGTGGCTTCAACCCGGAAGGCATTCGGGTCGGCGATGCCGGCAAACGCCAGGGCAAGGCGGTCAAGGTCTGGGATCAGCGCGAGTACAAGAACCTCGACGATTCTGTCGAGCTGGGCACGCGCAACATCAAGGTTGCCCTGCGCCGCTTGCGCAAATTTGCGCGTCAGGGTGCAGCAGAAGAACTCGATATCGACGGCACCATCGACCACACCGCCAAGGATGCAGGGCTGCTGAATATCCAGATGCGGCCGGAGCGGCGCAACACCGTCAAGTTGTTGCTGCTGTTCGACATCGGCGGCTCGATGGACGCCCACGTAAAGATCTGCGAGGAGCTGTTTTCGGCCTGCAAGACCGAGTTCAAGCACCTGGAGTACTTCTACTTCCACAACTTCATTTATGAATCAGTGTGGAAGAACAATATGCGTCGCACCTCCGAACGCACATCGACCCAGGACTTGCTGCACAAGTACGGCGCCGACTACAAAGTGATCTTCATCGGTGATGCCGCCATGGCGCCTTATGAAATCACCCAGGCCGGCGGCAGCGTCGAGCACTGGAACGAAGAAGCCGGTTATGTGTGGATGCAGCGGTTCAAGGAGAAGTACAAGAAACTCATCTGGATCAACCCGTATCCGAAAGATACGTGGGGCTATACGTCGTCGACCAACATTGTGCGGGACTTGATTGACGACCAGATGTATCCGCTGACCCTTCGTGGGTTGGAAGAAGGGATGCGGTTTCTTTCCAAGTAATCTTCGCTGTCCGTTCGGGCCTCATCGCTGGCAAGCCAGGCTCCTACAGGGATTTAAGTGGTTCACATGTTTTGTGAGCGACCTCAATCCCTGTAGGAGCCTGGCTTGCCAGCGATGCTTTTAGCGTTTTGAAAACCGCCGCAAATACTCGACCTGCTCCCGATGCGCCACATCCTGCACCACCGGCCGCAGTCGCACCTTCGCTCCCGGCAGGCACTGCGCCAATCGTGCCAGCGCCAACGGCGTCAACGCGCCCAATCGTGGATACCCACCAATAGTCTGCCGATCATTGAGCAACACAATCGGCTGCCCATCCGGTGGCACCTGCACCGCGCCGAGCGGGATGCCCTCGGAGATCATTGGTTTGCCCTGGTACTGCAACGCCATACCCAACAGGCGAATGCCCATCCGGTCGGCGCGGCTGTCGAGGGTCCAGGCGTTGTTGAACGCGTCGAACAGACTCTGCCCGCTGAACTCGCCGATCTGTGCGCCCAGCACCAGATCCAGCGGCGAATCGTTGGTGAGGTCCGGTCGATGCTCCTCCGGCAATTCTCGCAGCAGTAGCAATGCACTCCCGGAGTAACTCAGTTGCGAACCTTTGGCCAAGGCCCGACCCATCCCATCCAGGCCGCCAAGTTCCTCACGGACCACCGTCGAACGGCTGCCCAGTACGTTTGGCGCATCAAACCCACCGGGTGCCGCAAGATAAGCCCGAGCCCCGAGCAGCGGCTGGGTGAAGTGCAATCGCTGGCCCTTTTGCAGCCTGAAACTGCGCCACGGCGCCAGTGCCTCGCCCTGCACCTGTGCCCCCAGATCCGCCCCGACCAGTGCCAGCACGCAATCCTCTTCGGCCACCACCGTGAATCCGCCGAGGGTGATTTCGATCACCGGCGCGTTCAGGTCATTGCCCAGCAGCCAGTTGGCCCAGGACATCGATCGCCAATCCAGCCCGCCCCCCTGGGTCACGCCCAAGTGCCGCACGCCAAAACGACCGGCGTCCTGCAACAGGCACAGCGGCGTACTCGCTTCAATGGATAAGCGGCTCATGCCTGCGCCTCCAATGGCGTATCGTCACCGCCCAGATTGATGAATTCGGCATGGTCGACCGCTTCGAAGCGCACGGTGTCTCCCGGTTGCATCAGGCTGTAGCCGTCGCGCTCACGGTCGAACAGTTTGGCTGGGGTGCGACCGATCAGGTTCCAGCCTCCGGGCGAAACCACCGGATAAGCCGCCGTTTGCCGCTCGGCAATCCCGACACTGCCCGCCGCCACCTTCTTGCGGGGCGTATTCAGACGTGGAGCCGCCAGCACTTCTTCTACCAGCCCCATGAATGCGAAACCTGGCGCAAAGCCTAGCGCGAACACCTGATATTCACGCTCGCAGTGGCGGCGGATGACGTCGTCCACCGCCAGCCCACAGCGCCTGGACAACAGGCTCAGTTCCGGGCCGACGCTCAGGTCGTACCAGACCGGCAACACATGGCATTTGCCACGGCTACGGGCGTTGGGCGACAAATCGATCAAGGCTTCGGCAATCAGTTCCCGAGCCTGAGCCGGGGTTAATGCCAGCAGATCGTAATGCACCATCAGAGTCGTATAAGACGGCACCAGGTCAATCAGTTGCTTGCCAAAGGCTTCGCGCAAGCGCTCGCTGGCGGCGAGCATCCACGGCATGTTGGCCTCGTTGATCTCGTCGAACAGACGCAGCATCAGGCAATCCAGCGCCACCACTTCCACGCGCGGTTTCATGGTGCGCTCTGCTCATCGAGGGCTTGGCGAATCCGGCGCACGGCAGCCACGGAACTGGCGTTGTCGCCGTGCACACAGAGGGTGTTGGCCTGCAAGTGCAAGGCACTGCCGTCGCTGGCGACAAGGTGATCGCCACGGGCAATGGTCAGCGCCTGCTCAATAATTTTTTCCGGATCGTGATGCACCGCCCCCGGCAGTTGTCGAGAGACCAGCATCCCAGCGCTGTCGTAGGCACGGTCGGCAAAGGCTTCGAACCACAAGGTCACGCCATATTCATCGCCCAGTTGTTGCGCGGCGCTGTTGTCTCGGGTGGCCATCAACATCAGCGGCAATGTCCGGTCGTAAGACGCCACGGCCTGAAGCACCGCGCGCAATTGTGCCGGGTTGGCCATCATGTCGTTGTACATCGCGCCGTGAGGTTTGACGTAGCTGACACGTGCGCCCTGAGCCCGGCAGATGCCGTCGAGAGCGCCGATCTGGTAGTGCAGAATGTCTTGCAGTTCCTGGGGGGTGTAGGCCATGGAGCGACGGCCGAAACCGACCAGGTCCTGATAGGCCGGGTGTGCGCCAATCTGTACGCCATTGCCCAGGGCCAGGCTGACGGTCTTGCGCATGATGCTCGGGTCGCCGGCGTGGAAACCGCAGGCGATATTGGCGCAATCAATGAAGGGCATGACCTCGGCGTCCAGACCCATGGTCCAGTTGCCGAAACTCTCGCCGATGTCGCAGTTCAATAGCAGGCGGCTCACGGTGAACACTCCTGTAGGCATTGTTCTTTTCAGATGCAGGCAGATTACTGCGCATCCAGTTGTTTGCCACGGGTTTCCGGCAGGCTCAGCGCTGCAAGGATCACCACCCCATAGGACACTGCCGCAAAAGCCCCGATGCCCACGCTCAGCGGCACACGCTGGCTAAGCAAACCAATCAGCAGCGGGAACAATGCCGCCAATGCGCGGCCAATGTTGTAGCAAAAACCCTGGCCCGAACCGCGAATCCGCGTCGGAAACAACTCAGTCAAAAACGCGCCCATGCCGCTGAAAATCCCCGAAGCGAAGAAGCCCAGCGGGAAGCCCAGCCAGAGCATCACAGCGTTGCTGACCGGCAGTTGGGTGTAGAGCAAAACGATGGTGAACGAGCCGACCGCGAACAGGATGAAGTTCTTCTTGCGCCCCAGGAGGTCAGTCAAATACGCGCTGATAACGTAACCGACGTAGGAACCGACAATCACCATCGCCAGATAACCGCCTGTGCCGAGTACGCTCAAGCCCCGCTCGTTCTTCAGAAACGTCGGCAACCATGAGGTGATCGCGTAGTAACCGCCCAGTGCGCCCGTGGTCAGCACCGAAGCACGAATCGTGGTGAACAGAATGCCGGGGGCAAAAATCTCGTAGAACTTCGCCGGGTTGCTCGGTTCCTGTCTGGCTTTGGCTTCACGATAGATTTCCGGGTCTTTGACCAGACGACGAACGAAGATCACGAAAATCGCCGGCACAATGCCCAGAATAAACAGGGCGCGCCAGGCGTCTTCCGGCGGCAACACTGAGAACAGCAGCGCATAGAGAATCGCCGTCAACCCCCACCCCAACGCCCAACCCGATTGCACCATGCCCACGGCTTTGCCACGGTCCTTGGCGCGAATCACTTCGCCCATCAGTACGGCGCCGGCGGTCCATTCACCCCCAAAACCGAATCCCATCAGGGTGCGACTGATCAACAGTTGTTCATAGTTTTGCGCGAAGCCACAGAGGAAGGTGAAGAAGGCGAACCACAGCACCGTCAGTTGCAAGGTGCGCACACGACCGATGCGGTCAGAGAGAATCCCCGCCACCCAACCGCCGATGGCCGAGGCGATCAGGGTGCTGGTGTGAATCAGCCCGGCCTCGCCGGTGGTAATGCCCCACATCGCAATCAGGGTCGGCACCACGAAGCTGAGCATCTGGGTGTCCATGCCGTCCAGGCCATAACCGATCTTGCAACTCCAGAAGGTGCGACGCTCCTGCTGATTGATGTTGCGGTACCAGTCGAAAGGTCCCGGGCGGGCCTTGGCATTGGGGATGTCGAGCGTGTCGGGCGCACTCATGGCAACTCTCCGTGCAAATTTTATTGGTATTGTTCTAAGCCCCGACGACGCCTATCGTGGGAACCGGATGCGTCGATTTTTGGGTCCGTGGCCCTGCTGCGTCCAACTAATAAAAACCCGCTCCAGACATAAGAAAACTTTATCCCCACGAGCTGACCCCATGAATTTGAAGTTTCTTGAAACCTTTGTCTGGGTCGCTCGACTCAAAAGTTTTCGTCTGACCGCCGACAAACTCTTCACCACCCAGGCCTCGATTTCCAGCCGAATTGCGGTGCTTGAAGGTGAACTGGGGGTGAAGCTGTTTTTGCGCGATTCCCGCGGCGTCAGCCTGACGCCTGAAGGCTTGAAAGTGCTCGACTATGCCGAGCAGATGATGGACACCATGCAGGCACTCAAACAATCGATCGAGACCCGATCGAGCAAGGTCGGACGGGTGCGGATCGGCGTCATGGACACGGTAATCCACACCTGGCTGAGCCCGCTGGTGGCGCAGATGACGGATCTCTATCCGTTGGTGGAAATCGAACTGGTGGCCGATACCTCGCTCAACCTCTGCGATCAGCTGCAAAAAGGCTTTCTCGATCTGATCCTGCAAACCGACCTGATGCGTCAGGAAAGCGTGCGCAGCCTGGAGCTGGCCAGCCATCCCATGGGTTGGATCGCGGCGAATAATTCACTCTACAACCGCGAATATTCGGGCATCGCCGATCTGGCGCGCGAGCGGATCATTACCTACTCGAAAAACTCCCATCCACACCAGGAAGTGCTGGCCCTGATGCAGGCCAATGGCGTAATGGCCCCGCGCCTCAACTGCGTGAATTCGGTGTCGGCGATAACCCGCTTGTTGCGTGATGGTTTTGGCATTGGCGCGCTGCCGCCGGTGCTGGTAGCCGAGGAATTGGCGCGCGGGGAATTGACGCTGTTGGCCATTGATCAACGACCGCCGGATTTACAGGTGGTGGTGTCGTGGCGCACGGGCGTTGAGTGGGTCGAGGAGATTGTGGCGTTGTGTCAGCAGGTGCTGAAACGGTATGCGCAGGAGATGGGCGAGGATTTCATCGTTCTGGCGCGCCAACCTATGTAGCAGCTGGCGTAGCCTGCGTCCGGCTGCGCAGCAGTCGTAAAATCAGCCTCCGTGGTGTTTCAGGTAAATCCCGGTCGCTGGTTTGACGACTGCTGCGCAGCCGGACGCAGGCTGCGCCAGCTGCTACAGGGGGCCGATTCGGCCTAGAGGCCGCGCACATCGCGGTCTTCAATCGGTCGGCTCTGGCGCAGGCGTTTGCCGCCCAGCACCACCCAGTCGATCAAGCGGAACAGGCATTCAATCCCGAACGACAGCAACAACGCGCCGCTCATCCCCCAGATCATCGCTTCGGGCGTCAGCAGGATCTGATAGCTGTAGCCGTTCCAGGTTTCCTTGCGAATATCAGGGTCAGCCGCCAGTACCACCTGCAGGAAGCGGATGTACCACGGGCCTTGCATGGCCTGGAATTGTTTGTCCAACGCCAGCTGACGGGTCAGCAGGTTGCTCAGGCTGTCGGCATCGCTGCGAAAGATCGGGTCTTCGCTGGCGCGGTAATGAGCGACCAGTGCCTGCATATCCCCCTTGAAGAACTGATTGGCGGTGCCCTGAAAACCGCTCAAGCCTGTTTGCGCCTCTATCAGATGCGCCTCGACCCGCTTGGCGTAATCATTGATAAACCCCGGCACCTGTACACCGACCAACAGACCCGCCGCAAACAACACCAGGCGTAGATAACTGAGCAACATCGGGGAGATCCTTATTCGGTCTTGCCCTGGCTGACGCATTCGCCGCGTCGCCAAAGGCTCCATTGGCCCGGTTCGTAGCGGGTCCAGGTTTCGTTTTCGGTCAGGGGTTCGGTGGCAATCACCGTGACCACGTCGTTGGGCGTGGTTTCGGCCTGGAAGTCGACAATCACATCGACATCCTTCAAGCGCGCAGGGCCGAAAGGTGCCCGACGAGTGATCTGGGCCAATTTGGTCGAGCAATAGCAGAACAGCCAGTCGCCGTCGCTGAGCAGGCAGTTGAACACGCCTTTGCTGCGGTATTCGGCGCAGGCCGCCACCAGGTCGGGTAGTAATTCTTCAACCTCGACCGGTTCCGGGAAGGCTGCGCGCACACGGTTGAGCAAATCGCAGAATGCCGCTTCGCTGTCGGTGTCGCCGACGGGGCGGTAGAAACTGGCGGTCGGTTGAAAGTCAGCGAGTTGGCCGTTGTGCGCGAAACACCAATTACGCCCCCACAGTTCGCGCACGAACGGGTGGGTATTGGACAGGCAGACCTTGCCGACATTGGCCTGGCGGATATGCCCGATCACCACTTCACTTTTGATCGGATAGCGCTGCACCAGGTTCGCCACCTCAGACTCGCAGCTGGCAGCCGGGTCCTGAAACAGGCGCAGGCCGCGCCCCTCATAGAACGCGATCCCCCAGCCATCGCGGTGCGGCCCGGTACGGCCGCCGCGCTGCATCAGCCCGGTGAAGCTGAACACGATATCGGTCGGCACATTGGCGCTCATGCCCAATAACTCACACATGCTCGGGTTCTCGATGAAAAGGCAGGGGCAAGGTTACAAACGTGGCTCGACCCGCAATCGCTGAGGATTGCTCGGGACCGGCGGTCGGCCGTAACGATCATCGCCGGCACCGCCGAAGGGATGATCATCGTCAGGGTCTTCTGCCTTGGCAGCAGCCTTGGCGGCGGCCGCCTGTTCCTTGCGAGCGTTGGAAGCGCGCTCGATCGGGAAGCGGATCGCCACCATCACCAGGTACAGTCCGAAGGCGATCATGCCGTACATAAAAAGATCGGAAATTGCCCGCCAGGCGTTGTTGCCGACCTTGAATAGCAGGTCGAGCGCCGTGATGGCGATGGCCGGTGCGACTTTGTCCTTCACCGGGTCGATGATCGTCGGGCTAAACAGCAACACTGCCACCAGCAGCCGCAACGGCTCGCGCAGCCAACGCCACATCCAGCGGGTCAATCGCATCCACACCAACAGGCAGCCCAAAGCGGCGAAGGCGTAGAGGCCCCAAGCGATCAGATAGTCGTTCTCGGTCATGGTGTCCATGGCAAGGCAGGCAAAGAGGCGCTTATAGTAACGACTTTTCGCACATCAGGCTTGCCCGCTGTCTGCGACCCGCCAATTTCGTACAACGTTCGAGAGTCTTTCATGCCCCTATCCGCCAACGTTTCCGACGCGCCCATTGCCCACAAGGCGGAAGGCGATGACCCGTATGCCTGGCTACAGGAGCGCGACACCAACGCGGTGCTCGACTACCTCAAGGCTGAAAACAGCTATCAAGAGGCACAAACCGCCGATCAGGCCGGCCTGCGCGAGACCCTGTTCGAAGAGATCAAGGGGCGGATTCTCGAAACCGATTTGTCGCTGCCCTCCCCTTGGGGGCCGTACCTGTATTACACGCGCACCACGGCCGGTGACGAATATGCCCGGCACTACCGCTGCCCGCGCCCGGCCGATGACAGCCTGCAACTCGACGAAAGCCAGGAACAGCTGCTACTGGACCCGAACGAATTGGCCAACGGTGGCTTCTTTTCCCTGGGGGCGTTCAGCATCAGCCCGGACCACCAGCGCCTGGCCTACAGCATCGACTCCACGGGTGATGAGATTTACACCCTGTTCGTGAAGGAATTGTCGGACGGTCGCGTCAGTGAACTGGAGTTCCAGGACTGCGACGGCAGCATGACGTGGGCCAACGACAGCCTGACGCTGTTTTTTGGCGAGCTGGACGACACCCATCGCCCGCACAAACTGTTCCGTTATCGGCTGGACGGCACGGCGGCCGAAGAAGTGTTCCACGAGCCGGACGGCCGATTCTTCATGCATTGCTACCGTTCAAGCTCCGAGCTGCAACTGCTGCTGTCCCTGGGCAGCAAGACCACCAGTGAAGTCTGGGCGCTGGACGCCTCCCTGCCGCATCAGGCCTTCACCTGTCTGGCGCCACGGGTTGAGGACCATGAGTACGACGTCGACCACGGCGCCCTCGATGGCCAATGGGCCTGGTTCATTCGTACCAACCGCGACGGCATCAACTTCGCGTTGTACAGCACCGTCGATACCGGGGTGGCGCCCACCGAGGCCGAATGGCAAAACCTGATCCCCCATAGCGACACGGTGATGATCGACGGCATGAGCCTGAACACTGGCGCCATGACCCTAAGCCTGCGCGAAGGTGGCTTGCCGATCATCGAAGTCCACCCACAAGGCCAGTCGCCTTATCGCGTGCAATTGCCGGACGCGTCCTACAGCCTGCACGTACAGAACAGCCTGGAGTTCGCCAGCGACAGGATCCGCCTGCGCTACGAGGCGTTGAACCGTCCGGCGCAAATCCGTCAGCTCGTACTGGCGAGCGGCGAGCAAAAAGTCCTCAAGGAAACGCCGGTACTCGGCCCGTTCGACGCCGATGCCTACGTCAGTCAGCGCCTGTGGGCAACGGCACCGGACGGTACGCAGGTGCCTATCAGCCTGGTGGTCAAGCGCGAGCACCTCGGCAAACCGGTGCCGCTGTATCTGTATGGCTACGGCGCTTATGGCGAAAGCCTCGACCCGTGGTTCTCCCACGCTCGCCTGAGCCTGCTGGATCGCGGCATGGCCTTCGCCATCGCGCACGTGCGTGGCGGTGGCGAATTGGGTGAGGCCTGGTATCGGGCCGGTAAACAGGAACACAAGCACAACACGTTCAGCGACTTCATTGCCTGTGCAGAGCATTTGATTGCCAACGGTTTCACCAGCGCAAAACAATTGGCGATCAGCGGCGGCAGCGCCGGTGGCTTGCTGATTGGCGCCGTGCTCAATCAACGGCCGCAATTGTTCGGCGCGGCGATTGCCGAAGTGCCGTTCGTCGACGTGCTCAACACCATGCTCGACCCCGACCTGCCATTGACCGTCACGGAATACGACGAGTGGGGCAATCCTGAAGAGCCGGACGTTTATGATCGGATCAAGGCCTACGCCCCGTACGAAAACGTCACCGCACAAGCCTACCCGGCAACGCTGGTGATTGCCGGCTACAACGACAGCCGCGTGCAGTACTGGGAAGCGGCCAAGTGGGTGGCTAAATTGCGTGCGACCAAAACCGACGCGAACCCTCTGCTGCTCAAGACCGAATTGGGCGCCGGACATGGCGGAATGAGCGGTCGTTACCAGGGATTGCGTGACGTAGCGCTCGAATATGCATTTTTGTTCAAGGTATTGGGTATTGCCTGAGGAACTTGGCCCGGTGTGTCGGTCTTAAGACCAGACTCCGGGCCCGCTACCACTCAGATCCCCTGTGGAAGCAGGGGACGTGTGGTGCGTTCAAACTCGACCCAGCAACAGACACAAGAAAAAAGACCGTGACGACATGTCAGAACTAACCTTACTGAACAACGAAATTCGCGACTGGCTGATGGATTGCGGCCTGTTCGATCAATTGCTGCCCGCAGACTTCGCGGCCGCCTCGGGCTATTTCAGCATCAGCACCGTGGCGCAAGGTGAGGAAATCTTCCACGAGGGCGATGCCGGCAGCTTCATGTGCATCATTCACACCGGCCAGGTGGCGGTGCAAAAAACCAATGGTGACGGGCAACTGGTGACCATGGCTACATTGCGCAGCGGCCGCTCGTTCGGCGAGATGGCGGTGCTGGACGGTGAACGACGCTCCGCCAGTTGCGTGGCCGCCAGTCACTGCCAACTGCTGAACCTGGGCAAGGACTCGCTGGAAAAGATGATCAACGACGCACCGAAAATCGCCGCCAAGATCATCCGCGCCCTCGCCGTCTCCCTCTCCAAACGCCTGCGCATGGCGGATGGACAACTGCTTTCGCAACAGGTTTAGCCGCCCGGCGATTTGGCTTTCGTCGGGGTCGGCTCGATCCCCGGCACAGGCTGGTCCTTGGTCGGCGGGCTCGGCATTTCAATCGGCACCAATGGCGGACCACTGCTGCCCGGCCCCGTTTTTGGCAAGGAAGGCGCGGTGATTTGCGGGTACGGCGTCGGCGTCGCGGTGCCGGGCGAACCGGGCATGGTTGGGGGGCTGACGGGGATGGATTGCAACTGTTGCGCCTGCACTGCAGTAATCGAGAGCGCGGCCAGAGCAATGGCCGTTAGAATGGTGCGCTTCATCAATGGCTCCGTTGGCGATTTCGTCACATTCAGGCTACTCCCAACTGCGCCCGTTTGCCCTCCCAGTTTATGCAAGACTTTCTCAAGAGAGCCCCATGAAACGTTTCGTCCTGCTCGACACCACGCCCATTCCTGAAAACGGCGGTGCCCTGTGCCTGTTCGAATACGGTGAGGACTTCGTCATCAAGATCCAGGGTGGCGACGGCGGGCAGTTGATGAACACGCGCATGCACGGCTCCGAGGATGCACTGGCCGAGATCCCCTGCCGCAAAGTGGCCGGCCGGCCGAATTCGCGCGTGCTGATCGGCGGCCTGGGCATGGGCTTCACCCTCGCCTCGGCGCTCAAGCATTTGGGCAAAAGCGCGCAAGTGGTGGTCGCCGAGCTGGTGCCGGGCGTCGTGGAGTGGAACCGTGGGCCGCTGGGCGAAAAAGCCGGCAACCCGTTGCTCGACCCGCGTACCGTCATCCGCATGGAAGATGTCGCCAACGTCCTGCAAGCCGAACCACAAGGGTTCGACGCGATCATGCTCGATGTCGACAACGGCCCCGAAGGCCTGACCCAGAAGGCCAACAGCTGGCTCTACTCCGCCGGCGGCCTCAGCGCTTGCGCCAAGGCCCTGCGGCCCAAGGGCGTATTGGCGGTGTGGTCGGCGAGTGCCGACCGACAGTTTTCCGACAAATTGAAAAAGGCCGGTTTCAAGGCCGAGGAAGTCCAGGTCTTCGCCCACGGCAACAAGGGCACACGCCACACCATCTGGATTGCCGAGAAGCTCAAGGGCTGAGCTAAACTCTGAACATAACCGTCATTAGTCTTTTACAAAGGTGAACCCATGAGTTCGTCCACCCCGACCAACACTTCGAAGCTGGATCGCATCCTCGCCGACAACCAGCGCGACAAGGAAATGGGCTACCGCGACAAAGCCCTGAAGATGTACCCGCACGTGTGCGGCCGCTGCGCCCGTGAGTTTTCCGGCAAGCGCCTGAGCGAACTGACCGTGCACCATCGCGATCACAACCACGACAACAACCCGCAGGACGGCTCGAACTGGGAATTGTTGTGCCTGTACTGCCACGACAATGAACACTCGCGCTATACCGACCAGCAGTATTTTGGCGAAGGGTCGCTGAGCACGCCGAAGATCGCCAAGGCGACACACAACCCGTTTGCGGCGTTGGCGGGGTTGATGAAGAAGGAAGACTGAAGGTCTTCGGCGCCCTTACTGGCCTCATCGCGAGCAAGCTCGCTCCCACAGTTATTGTGTACACCACGAATCCTGTGGGAGCGGGCTTGCCCGCGATAGCAATTGTCCAGGCACCACCAATCTCAAACCAAACACCCCTCCCCCAATCCCCGTATAATCGCCGTTTTTTCCCCGAAGGCACCCCGCTCGTGGCAGACAAACGGTACAGCTGCATTGGTTTGTATAACCCCAAATCACCCGAAAACGTCGGTTCGGTCATGCGCGCCGCCGGCTGCTATGGCGTGGCGTCCGTGTTCTACACCGGCAAGCGCTATGAACGCGCTGCCGACTTCGTCACCGACACCAAGCGCGTGCACTACGACATCCCGCTGATCGGCATCGACGACCTGAAAAAAATCCTGCCTCTGGGCTGCGTGCCGGTTGCCGTGGAACTGGTCGATGGCGCCCGTTCCCTGCCGGAATACACCCACCCGGACCGCGCCCTCTACATCTTCGGCCCGGAAGACGGCTCGCTGGATAAAGACATTCGCGACTGGTGCGAAGACGTGGTCTACATCCCGACCACCGGTTGCATGAACCTGGCGGCCACCGTCAATGTCGTGCTCTACGACCGCATGTCCAAAGGGCTCAACACCCGTTCCGGTGCGAAATTTCGCTGAATCAATGCACATCCAATGGAACAAGCCGCCGGCCTCGGCAGTCAGCTTAACTATCCACGACTGAATCAGTGATTTCTGCCAGGAGAAAGATCATGAGCGAACTCAAACGTGTAGAGCGCATCGAATCCACCCCGTTCCAGACCCCTTCCGAGCAGAACGTTCACGGCTGGGAACGCGCCGGCTCCGTGGCCGGTGGCGTGTTGATGATGGGCAAGGGCCTGCGTCGCGGCGGTATTTTCGGCTTGATTCAGGTGGCGATCGGCGGCGTGGCACTGGCTCGAGGGATTACCGGGCACAGTTCGCTCAAAAGCATGATCGAGAAAAGCCGCCAGGACATGGACATCGTGCGGGCGAAGATCGAGCGGGCCGGGGAAGAGTTGAGCAAGCTGAAGGCGAATGCCGAGGCGGCGACCAACACGGCTACGGTGACGGGGAATGATTCGTTGAAGTCGCCGAAAGCCGAGGTTTGATCCTCAAGATGTACTGAAGCTGAGGGCCTCATCGCGGGCAAGCCCGCTCCCACCTTGGAATGCGTTTCCCTGTGGGAGCGGGCTTGCCCGCGATGGCGGTGTTACTGAAGCAACGCGGTATCAAGGACCTTGGACGATTCGCCAATGACGCTCTCGGCCAACTGAACGAACGCCTTGGTATCCACACTTCCCAGATGCATCGCCTCGCGCAGTACATCATCCAGCGAACGCTTGTTGCGGGTTTTCAAGCGTATCTCGCGATCCAGTTCCTGTAACAGCACCACGGCTTTCGACACTTGCGCCGAATTGATCTGTTCGCCGCGCAGGGTCGTGACTTTCTGGCTGTCCTTGATCAGCTTGCCGTGCAAGCTTTCATACCGCTCATCGCTCATGCCGCCGGCGCGGCGCATCAGCTCAATGGCGTAATACTCGGCAAAACCTTCGCTGATCCAGTCGCTGCGCTGCGTATCGTTGAGCCGTGCGAACACCTGCACCAATTCACGCACCAGCGCACTGCTGCCGCTTTCGCTGACCAGCGGCAGACGCGTATTGAGGTAGATCGATTCATGCGCCGCGAGGCTACCGCGCCACATCGGGTCGTTGGCACCGACAATCAGCAATTTGCCTGGATGGCTCGGGAACACGGCTTGAACTTGCGGCCAGACAAAGGTCAGCAGCGTCAGTACGTCCATGCGATGCATGCCCTGGCCCTGAGGCGAAGCGACGGTGACTTCGGTTTCCCCCAACCGCGTGCGGCGGCTGCCGAGGTGGCCGGCGAGCATCCACCCAGTCGGCCGGTCGAACAGCCGGGACACGTTGTCGATGCGGAATTTGTTTTTGCCGATCCGCGGCCAGGCGGTTTCGACGCTTTTCCAACCGGTGGGCAACTCGAACTCAAGGCGTGATACCAGCTCGACGCCGTCCTGCTGATCGAGCTTGGCGGCCGGCACCAGATCGTCACCGCGCATCAGCGCCCAGGTCGGCGTCATGCGCGTGTCGAAACTGCCGCTTTTGCGCCCATGGCTGATGCGCACGCGGTAGGTCAGGCTGGCCTTGTCGGCGGCGGGATGCCAGACACCCCGCGCCACCTTGCCCGGCGTGAGCTGCCACTGGCCATCGGCCTTGAAGTCGCTGTAGCGGCTGCCATCGCCTAGGTCAAAATCCAGGCTGCGCACCGACGAACCCTGCGTCAGCGTCAGGCGCACCTCAGCCTGATCACTTTGCGGCAACAGGCGCACGTGATAATCCAGATCGACTTTCATCGCCGCCCACACGGACGAATTCAGGGCCAGCAGCCCAACGACCAACGCCAGCCGCAATCCCACAGCCATACACACTCCTTCGTGAAACGTTAAAACCCTGGTGCGATCAGCCCGCCCGGAAAATCAGGTGATCTTCCCAATCATCTTCAGGCACGCTGCCTTCGGCAAGCATGCGTCCGGATTGTGAAATACGTTCGTGGTGCACCGCATCGCGGTCGCCGCACACCAGATGGTGCCAGAGCGGCAGGTCCTTGCCTTCACTGACCAAGCGATAGCCGCAGGTCGGTGGCAGCCATTTGAATTCGTCCGCCTTGCCCGGCGTGAGCTGGATGCAGTCCGGAACGAAGTCACGCCGGTTCGGATAATCGGTGCACTGGCAGGTTTTCAGGTCGAGCAATTTGCAGGCGATACGCGTGTAGTAGACGCTGTTGTCGTCTTCATCTTCGAGTTTTTGCAAGCAGCAAAGGCCACAACCGTCGCACAGCGACTCCCATTCCTCTTGATCCAGTTGATCGAGGGTTTTGCGTATCCAGAACGGTTCGACTTTGGCGGCCATGGCTCAAGCATCAACATCAGGTGGTGAAAAGGCCGCCAGTCTAGTGCCAAGGCCCCTGTGGGCCAAGCATTGGCGACTGCCGGTAGAAACGGGCTTGTCAGTTTTTGCGCCGGCCAGTAGGGTTTCGCCTCGCCCCCTCACTTTCAAACGTAGCAAGGAATCTCTTGATGAGTGCTAATCCACGCGTTGCCGACTATGCCATCCACCCTCAGTTCACTGATCGCTGGTCGCCCCGCGCCTTCACCGGTGAAGCGATTCCAGAAGAGACACTGCTGAGCTTCTTCGAAGCAGCACGTTGGGCGCCGTCGGCCTACAACTCGCAGCCTTGGCGCTTTCTTTACGCGCGTCGCGATACGCCAAACTGGCAGCGTTACCTGGGGCTGCTGAACGAATTCAACCGCAGCTGGGCCCAACATGCCTCGGCTCTGGTGATCGTGATCTCGAAAACCACCTTCGCCGTGCCGGGCGCCACCGAAGAAACCCCGGCCCTGTGGCACACCTTCGACACCGGTTCAGCTTGGGGCCATCTGGCGCTGCAAGCGAGCATCAGCGGCTGGCACACCCACGGCATGGCCGGTTTCGATCAGGAATTGACCCGCAAGGAGCTGAATATTCCTGAAGGTTATGCACTGCATGCGGCGGTCGCCGTCGGCAAGCTGGGCGACAAGGCATCGCTGGCCGATTACCTGCAAGCGCGTGAAGAGCCGAGCCCGCGCCGCCCGTTGAACGAACTGGCGGCTGAGGGCGACTTCACCCTCTAAGCCCCACTGAAGATCTACTGTAGGAGCCGCCCGGACCAAGCTCGGCTCCTACAGTGTTTTGGCATGTGTTTAATACCCGCGTTCGAAATCCACTTCCCCGCGCAATGCCTCACCGGCCTGATACGCCCGCAGGTTCTCGACAAACAGGTCCACCATCATCGATGGCGACGTCGGCGCCGAGCTGTGGCCGGTCAGCAGCAAGCCCCAGGCGGTCCAGAATGGATGGCGCTGCGGCAGCGGTTCCTGACGGCAGACATCAATCACCGCGCCCGCCAGATGCCCTTCTTTCAAGGCTTCTACCAAGTCAGCATCGACCACGGCCACACCGCGCCCGACGTTGATGAACAACCCCGTCGGCTTGAACTGCTTGAACAGCGCCGCGTCGTACAAGTCATGGGTCGTGGGGGTGTTGGGCAGCAGATTGACCACGTAATCCACTTCACCGACCAGTCGCGGCAAATCGGCCAGCGAACCCACTTCAACAAACGGCGCCAGCTCGCGAGATTCGCTGGCGATGCCGTACAACTTGACCCCAAACGGCACGAGGAACTGCGCCACGGTCTGACCGATGTCACCGGTACCGACGATCAACACCTTGCGTCCGGCCAGGCTTTGGCCGTGGCGGCTGTCCCATTTGCGCTCGACCTGGCTAATCAGCCGCGCCAGTACTTCACGCTCGTGGCCAAGCATATAAGTCAGCACATACTCGGCCATGACCTGACCGAAAATGCCTACCGCGCGAGTCAGTCGATAGTGCCGGGGCAAGCCGTCGGCCAGCAGCGGCGTGATGCCCGCCCAGGTCGATTGCAGCCACTGTGGCTGGTGGCCCTGACGCAGGAGTGTCGCGAGTAAATCCGGCTGGCCCAGCCACACCGGGCAGTCCGCCGCCTGACGGGCCAGCTCGGCGGAGTCGCCACTGGTCAGCACTTCCAGCTCTGGCGCTGCCTGACGCAACAATTGGGCGTACACAGGGTGATCGTGTTCAGCAATCAGAACGCGCATGGTTAAACCTTTCAAAAACAGTGCAGACGGCCACCGAAGGCAGGTCGCGCCCTCGCTATAGCCATCATCAAAAATTGTTCCAGTGTTTCATGAAGGTCCTGAACAGAACCTGTCAGCCCCTCACATCGGGTCGTTGCGTCGCAGCAATTCTTCCGGCAAGTGCTCGATGTACTCGTCCTCGGCGGGCGGCATTTGCAGGTGATAACCCTGCGTGTCGAGATTTTCCAGAACCACGGCGATGTCTTCGCGCGACAACTTGCGCTCGGGGGTCAGCACCAGGTCGAACGCATGGATGGCTTTGCCGAAGGCCGCCATCAATGAGTCCGGGACGCGCTCCAGTGCATCGCTTTTGAGCACATAGAGGTACATTTCACTTCTTTTCGAGCTGCGGTAGATCGAGCAAATACGTTTCAAGGCTGTTCTCCGGCGGTGGCCAGGCTGTCGAGCAGCGCCTGGCCCATCAATTCGCGGCGCCAGCCACGCAACGAATCAGGCAATTGGTAAGGACCATTGGGGAAGCCGCTCTTGAGCAGCGCTTCCAGGGTTTTCTTGCGCAGCATCAATTCCGGCGCGATGTTCAAGCGTTCGGCTTCGGCCTGGCCGATAGCGCGCAATTGTTTGACCAGTGCGGCGGCATCCACCGGCAACGGCTCCGGCACGGTTGGCGGCCATTGATCAGGCGACACACTGCCGGAACGCTTGATCAGATCAAGCAGAAACTCGCCATCCTGACGCACGGTACGCGGGTGCATGTCTTCGATTTTCGCCAGCGCGCCGAGGTTGTCCGGCTGAGTCCGCGCCAGCGGCCACAACGAATGCTCACGAACGATACGATTGCGCGGCAGATCCCGGGCGCGGGCTTCGCGCTCGCGCCAGGCGCACAGTTCACGCAACACGGCGAGTTGGGCGCGAGACAGCTTCCAGGCCAGTTTGGCGTCGCGGTAGACCTCGTAAGGGTCGACCTCGCGGCGCAGGTTGGCCACCAGCTCGGCGCCGTCTTCCAGGACCCAGGCATACTTGTCGTCAGAAAGCTTCGGACGAAGCTGTACGAAAACTTCCGCCAAATGCAAAGCATCTTCGGCGGCGTAGCTGATTTGGGTGTCGGAAAGCGGACGTTGCAGCCAGTCGGAACGGGTCTCGCCCTTGGGCAGGTCGATGCCGAGCACCTCTTGCACCAACCGCGAATACCCCATGGAAAAGCCCAGGTTCAGGTAGGCCGCCGCCAGTTGCGTATCGAACAACGGCGCTGGCAGGCTGCCGGTCAGGCGCAACAGCACTTCGAGGTCTTCGCTGCAGGCATGGACGACTTTGACCACGGCCGGGTTTTCCAGCAACGCGGCCAAGGGCTGCCAATTGTCGATGGTCAGCGGGTCTATCAGGTAAGCGCGTACGCCATCGCCGATCTGCAGCAGGCCTGCGATCGGGTAAAAGGTGTCAACCCGCATGAATTCGGTGTCGAGGGCAACGAATGGCAACTGCTGCCACTCGGCGCAAAACTGACCGAGGCTATCGTTGTCGCGAATCCAGTGAATATCGATGGCCACACGGCTCTCCCTTGAAGAATGGCGCGCAGTATATATCGCCCCCGGCGATTTCCGCGCATCCACTGAACAAGAGCTTTAGCGAAAAGACCTACCCGACGGCAAGAAAAGTCTGACAAGTGGAGACTAGCTGGTCTTACTCAGTACGTAGACCCGCATCCACGTGCAGCCCGGGAGGAAATCTTTATGACGCAACACGCGAAAACCCGCCTGTTTGAATTCGGCTTCAATCTCGACCTTGCTGACCAGCTGTGGAGCGTTAGCGGTCGCTATTTCGGGTAGCCGCAGCTTGAACAATCCGTCCACCCGCACTGCAACAATGACCGTATCGCGACTGACCCGATGGAACTCCTCAAGCATCGCCAATCGATGTTCGGCGCAGGTGATGTGCTGAAACAGGTGCATGCAAAAAATGCAGTCCACTGCATTCGCCGACAGTCCAAGGGTGAAGGCTGAACTCTGGAAGGTCTTGATCCGCTTGAGCAAGCTCTGCGGATGATGAGTCTGCGCATGGTTGAGCATGTCCTGAGACGGGTCCGACGCGAGGATCACGCGGTTCGCATGCTCCGCCAGCACCGGCCAGAAACGCCCGGCGCCGCACGCCACGTCAAGGATCAACCCCGGCTCGCCCGCAACCTTGAGCGCATTGCGCACCAGGTTTTCCTCGCGCCAGAACGCCAGACGCCCCGTCAGGCTACGCGGTTGCGGCTGCTGGCAGACGCGGGCGTGTTCCTGATCGTAGCGCCGGGCGAACTCAAGCTCGATGGCGGATGTGGGTTGCGCAGACATGTGCAATGACTCTTGGTAGTGACTCTACCGGCTGCCTGTTAGCGGCCGGTGCGTAAAAAGCTTGAAGCCTTCATTTCTTGGCCAGCACACCGTCGCCAGCTGCACCACGACACCCGGCGAACATATCCAGGTCCGGGTTGTAGACCTTGCTACTGACTTCCAGCAGCCCCAGCATCGAATGGAACAGGTTGTCCTGGCTCAACGGTTTGTCGCGAGTCAGCTGCAGGCATTGGGTGTCCACCGAGAACGATTTCTGAAAGCTGTCGGAAAACCACGCCAGCATGGCCACGTGCTTCTGTTGTTCTGGCGCCAGCATGTAAGGCGTGCCGTGCAAGAACAGGTTGTATTCACCCAACGACTCGCCGTGGTCGGACAGGTACAGCATCGCGGTGTCGACTTTCTCCTGGTTCTTGCGCAACAGATCGATCAGGCTCGACAGTACGTGGTCGGTATACACCAGCGTGTTGTCGTAACCATTGACGATACTTTCGCGACTGCAATTGTTCAGTGCGTTGCTTTCGCAAACCGGGGTGAAGCGCTCGAACTCCTTCGGGTAACGCTTGAAGTACTCAGGGCCATGGCTACCCATTTGATGCAAGACCAGCACGGTGTCTTTATCGAGTGTGTCGATAAAATGTTGCAAACCTTGCAGCAGGATTTCATCGCGGCATTCGCTGTTGGCGCACAGTACCGGGTCTTTCAAGTTGCTCACGTCGTCGAGGGTGACCCGATCGCAAGTGCCTTTGCAGCCCGACTGGTTATCACGCCAGATCACTTCCAGGCCGGCACGTTTGAGTACATCCAGCAGGCCTTCTTCATTCTTCGCCTTGCTGGCGTTGTAGTCCTTGCGGCCCATGTTGGAGAACATGCACGGCACGGACACGGCGGTTTCCGTGCCGCAGGAATGCACATCGGTAAATGCGATCAGGCCGGCTTCTTTACTCAGCTTCGGGGTGGTGTCGCGGTCATAGCCCAGGATGCCGAAGTTCTCGGCCCGGGCGCTCTCGCCCACCACCAATACCGTCAGGGATTTGCGATCGCGGCCCTGCCAGGTCGGATTCTTCTGCGCGTCTTCGCCGATTTTGACAAAGGGTTGATGGGCCGAAGCAACCTGTTCGCGCAAATAGCCAGCGGAGGCACCGATGTAGTTGCTCGGCACGACCATCAGGCGCAACTCGTGATGATTGCGGAACAATGAGGACAAGCCCTGATAGTTAATCAGTGCCACACCACCGATGACGGTAGCCGACACAACACTCACCAGAACTTTACTTAATAACTCATGGTGCCAACGGCGATAATTAACCGGGGTTTTCCATAATAACCATGACGGCAAAACACCCAGGAACAGGATATAAGCCAACAACTTCAACGAGAGTAAGTCTCGTACTTCCGTCGCATTGGTTTGTGCGAAGTTACGCAACATGCCGGTGTCAATCAGTACACCGTATTGACTCATGAAATACGCCACCCCGGCGCTGATCATGAAGATCAGCATCAGCACCGGCTTCAACACACGTTTGAACGCCAGCAAGGTCAGCACAATGTTGAACGCCGCCAGAATCATCGCCCCGAATGCCACGCGCATGACGATGCCTTTACCGTCGGACGTCGTGATTTCAAACAGGTGTTGCCAGAGCACAAAATTGAAGGCGGCTAACAAAAAGGCACTGGCAATCAGTGTCACCCATTCCGGGCGCACGGCTTTAATCTTCAACATGGTGATCGGCTGTTCCTAAAAAGAAGTGCCTACGGCAAATGTGAAAATTTCATTGACCGTGACAACACTTATGTTAGGTACCCAACCATCAATTTTTTGTGAAAAAGAAGCCAACGAATAGTTGGCTTCGAAAACCAGCGACACACATCGCAATTATTTGAGAATGCTTCAGGCCTGGTTCAGGTACCAGCGCCAATCCTGTTCACCGACCTCGCCCATGAATTGTCGGTACTCGGCGCGCTTTACGGCCAGGTAAACGCCAAGGAAGGGGCCGCCGAACGCTTCACGTGCCCAGGTCGAACTTTCAAGCGCACGTAACGTGGTCAGCCAATCGGTCGGCAACAACTCCGTGGCCTGGGCGTACCCGTTGCCTTCCACCGGCGCACCCGGGTCCAATCGTTCGCGGATACCGCGATGGATGCCGGCCAGGATCGCCGCGGCGGCCAGGTACGGGTTGGCGTCGGCACCGCAAATACGGTGTTCGATGTGCCGGGAAAACGCAGGCCCGCCTGGCACGCGCAAACTCACCGTACGGTTGTCCACACCCCAGGTCGCCGCCAGGGGGGCGTAGCTGTTGGTCTGGAATCGGCGGTAGGAGTTGGCATTCGGGCAGAACAACAGCAGTGAATCGAGCAAGGTGCTGAGCATCCCGCCGACGGCTTGTCTGAGCAGTGGTGTGCCGTCTGGCGCTTCGCTGGCGAACAGGTTGTTGCCCTCTTTGTCCGCCAGGCTGACGTGCATGTGCATCCCGGTGCCCGCCAGGTCATCAAAGGGTTTGGCCATGAAGCACGCCGTCATCCCGTGTTTATGGGCCACGCCCTTGACCAACCGTTTGTAACGCACCGCTTCATCCATTGCCTGTAGGGCATTGGTGCGGTGTTCGAGGGTAATTTCCACTTGCCCCGGCGCATATTCGGAAATTGCCGTGCGCGCCGGAATTCCTTGCAGCTTGCAGGCACTGTAGAGATCGGCCAGAAACGGCTCGATCTGCTCCAGTTCACGCAAACCGTAGACTTGAGTCGTGCGAGGTCGCCCGCCGTCGACATCGCGCGCCGGTTGCGGTCGCCCCTGACTGTCGCGCTGTTGGTCCAGCAGATAAAACTCCAGCTCTGCCGCCATGACCGGGTAATAGCCATCGGCCTGCAAGTCTTCGATCACTTTCGCCAGGAGGTGCCGAGGATCAGCGATCGTCGCCGGCATGCCTTCTTTGGGGTGCATGCTGACTTGCACCGCCGCTGTCGGAATCAGCCGCCACGGCATGCGCGTCAGGCTGCCGCTGACCGGGTAGGCGCGGCAGTCAATATCGCCGACATCCCAGACCAGTCCGGAGTTTTCCACGTCATCGCCATTAATGGTCAGGCCGAGAATGGTACTCGGCAATGGCCGGCCACTTTCGTAGACCGCCAGCAGCTCATCGCGATGCAACAACTTGCCCCGTGGCACGCCGTTGTTGTCGAGAATGAACAGCTCGAACATTTCGATATCCGGGTTCTGTTCGAGAAAGGTCAGGGCTTCTTGCAAGGTGGCGAACGATGTCGTGGCACTACTCATGAGCATTCTCTTATTTCCGCGTCAGGCGAACGCGCAGGCGTCGCCGATTTGATCCAGCGCCGGGCGCGGGACCTGTCAGAACAATCAACGGGAAATGCAGGAATCCGGTGGGCGTGCGTGACGACAATGCCACAGCGCCCAGAAGGCCAACTCGGAGGGAAGTGCGACGGGACAATCGCCCATAGAAAAAACCGCAGAGAACAGATGAGCAGCAGCGTCACACGGCCGGTTATGTCTTTAAATCTGGATTTGAAGAACCTTGGTTACGGATTGGCTAAACAATCATTCGCGCCCTACCCCACGCCTTTCAATGAAACTTCCTACAAGGCATTCTCCTGGTACGGTCGTTCCGTTAGGATCGTTCGCACACGTTTGCGCACTGTCAGCGCAAGGAGCACAGCGAGTCAGAATGGATGCTGAACAGTAATTTGCTTAGAAAGCTCGACATGCAAGACCTCATGGTATTTGTCGCCGTGTACGAGCAAAGCAGCGTCACCGGTGTGTCGGCGGCACTCTGCGTCAGCCAGTCCACGGTAAGTTACTGCCTGAAAAAGCTGCGTATCAGTTTTGAAGACGAGCTCTTCACCAATACCCGCACCGGTATGCGCCCTACCTACAAAGCCAGCACCATGTACACGCATGTGCAGAAAATTCTCGAAAGCATCAACTTGTGTCACGTCAGTGCCCCGGCGTTTAACCCGACCTTGCAAGCGGTGACGTTCAATATTTGCGCGCCGGAGTATTTCGAGCAGCTGATTCTGCCGCGCCTGTTGAAGCGCTTCGACTTCGCCGACCTGCCGGTGATGGTCAACCTGCACACATTCGAAACCGATATTCCGGTCGAAGAGTTGCGCGATGGCAGTCTCGATCTGGTGATCTGTTTCGGCCCAAACTTCCATCGCAGCCACACCGGCTTCAAATCCCGAATGTTGCTGGAAGATGACTTGGTCTGCGTGTTCGACAAACGCGCCACACCCCTGGAACCGCGTTTAAGCCTGCAAGCCTTTGTCGAACGCCGACATGTGTTCCCGACCCCATGGACGTCCACCGCCAACAGGGTCGACGGCTGGCTGGCGCAACAGGCGCACAAACGGCAGGTCGTCGCGCGCGCCAACAGCTACAGTGCGGCACTGAAAACCATCACCGGCACAGACTTCATCCTGACGTTGCCCCGTCGCATCCAGCAATTGCTGGCCAACAAAGCGATCTTCAATCACTGCGAAGCCCCCAACGGGCTGCCGGGTTTCACCCTGGACATGCAGTGGAGTCAACGTGCCGATCAGGACAATGCCAACACCTGGTTGCGCGAGCAGGTGATCGAGGTCTGTGCCGAGCAGGCAATGGCTTGAAGCTCAGCGGCTGATGGCGGTCTTGGCGTAGGACTCGCGATCAATGTCGAGAATCTCGACACACAGTTGCACTTCAACCTCCGCCGGCCACTCGCAAAGGTCCTGTACCACCGCCAGCAAGCTTTCAGACAGTTGCTGCTTGATCTGCGGCGAGCGACCGCTCAACAACGCCAGCTTCACATGGACGAACCCCCGTTCAGCCAACGCGGTACCCACCTTGAACGTCTCGACCTTCATCGCTCGGCTCTTGATGTCGAACTCCGCAGCAAACTGACCGGAAGCCACCAGGGTGTTATTGAGCCGGATCAACGCCACGTCGGCGTTCAGCCCGGGCAGGTTGGCGGTGTATTCCATGTGCAGGTGTGGCATGACGCGGCTCCAGAAAGGGTGTGCAGAAAGAGTGTGCAGAAAGGTCCTACGTATAACACAGCGTTGACCGACGACTCACTGGGCCAACGGCAGTGACGAACGTTCACTCATGAACCCCTCCAGACGCGAACGCAACCAGCGTTCAGCGGGGTCGGTATCGACATGGCTCAACCAGACCATCGACAAGTCCAGCGTCGGGGTCTCGAACGGAAAGGGTTCCTTGAACAGCAAGCCAGAGGCGGCCATGGCTTCGGCGGTGTAATCCGGCAGGCTGGCAATCAAATCAGTGCCGGCGAGCAAGGCCGGCAACGCACTGTATTGCGGCACGGAAAGGACGACCTGGCGCGTGCGACCAATCTCCGCCAGCCACTCATCGGCGTAACCACTGACGTTCGCGGTGTGGGAAACCAGCACATGAGGGCGTGAGCAATATTCATCGAGCGTCAGCGGTGTGTCGGACGCATCGGCGCGCAAGATGCTCGGTTGAATGTGCCGCAACAGCTTGCGCTTGGCATTGGCTGGCAGGCCGCGGGTCTGGCTGATGCCGACGGTGATGTCGCCGGACGCCAACAAGTCCGGTATGCGCCAGTAGTCGACGTGCTGAACCACGAACACCACCTTCGGCGCTTCCTGGCGCAAGGCCCGCAACAGCGGCGGCAGCAGGCCGAACTCGACGTCATCCGACAACCCGATGCGAAAGGTCATGGTGCTGCTGGCGGGGTCGAAATCGTGGGTCAGGCTCAGGGCCACCGACAGCGAATCCAGCGCCGGCGACAGGTACTGAATCAGTTCCTCGGCGCGGGCCGTCGGCTCCATGCGATGGCCGACGCGAATGAACAACGGGTCATTGAACATCGTGCGCAGGCGATTGAGCGCGGCACTGATGGTCGGCTGCCCGAGAAACAGCTTCTCCGCAACCCGCGTCACGTTGCGCTCGAGCATCAACGTTTCGAACACCACCATCAGGTTGATGTCCGCCTTGCGCAGTTCATTGCGATTCATTCATTGCCCCCGGTCCCCGACACTCACGGCAGTGTAGAAAGGCGCGAGGGGAGCGTCTACGTGCAACGGCCATCAATTGACCGTCAAGGCCTTCAATCCGAGTGCAAGTTGTCGCACGTCCTGGCCCATTGCGAACTGTTTTGGACTGACGGCATCGGCAAACTGAAATTGCAGCCTCAGTACACCCTGACTCGCTACCCGCGCTTGCATCTCGGTGGTGAGCGGCATTTCGATAACATTGCCATCGGCCTGCTCAAGCAGAGTATTCATGGCCGGCAGGTCATTGATGCTGATGGCGACACGTTGGCGAGCATGCCCGGGAGGAAGGAACGCCGTGGCCTCCAGACGCAAGGAATGCACGGGCGCCGGGACCCGGAACATGACTTCAGCTTCAGGCTCCTTGGACCAGGTCCCCCAAAGCTCGGTATCGGACCACCCCTTGGCCAGCAGCGCCCCGCCTTTGCTGCCGGTGTTGAACAGCGTTTTTTGTCCGGGCTCCAGCGATGGAACCAACTCCAGCGGATTGATTTGCGAGGTAGCCTGTGTGCAGGCGCTGCACTGTTTCCAGCCCGGAGCAAGCACCGTGAACCCGTCAATCCTGGCGAACAGATCCGTTGGGGTATTCACGTTTCTCACGGCCTGCATCCAGGCACGGTCATCGAACAGGTACAACGAATCAGCGTCGTACTTGCCCGACGCCATTTCACGCCCGGTGTCCTGCCCGGATTTTATCCAATTGCCCGTGTCCACCCGCCCCAGGTAAACGGCATTCGTGGCAAGGCCATGGGCGCTGGCAAAATCAGCCACTGCCATCCAGTTTGGGGACTGGTTTTGCGGAACCACCCAACGAATGTTCCGGTAATGAGCCGCTGCACTGTTCCAGAAGGGATCGACCATGGGCGAGGCCCACTTCGATGCGGGTTCAACCATCAACTGCTTGCGAACGCCGGCCCAGCCGGCATGGGTGTCCAGCACCTGTATCAGCAATGCCAGGGACAACAGACTCACGGCGGTGCGGGAGGTATTGGCGCGGATCACCAGGAAAATCATGGCGAAGATAAACGCGTAGTACAGCGGCCAGAACATCCGCCCGGAAGCACGGAAGACGTTGGCGATTGAAATCACCCAAGGCGGCAGTGGAAAGGTTATATCGAGCGAGCCTAAAGCCACATGGTTGGAAATCGAGAACAGGCCCAGTCCCACCAACGCTACCAGCAATAACGGCCAGCGCCGCAGTCGCTGGAAAAAACCTGTACGGCCTTGAAGTAACCCCACCAGTGCGCAAATGCCCAGCGTCATCAGCCCAAGGCCAAGGAAAAGAAATCCTTCAACCTCACCGAGCCCTTGAACACCGGGTAAATCCTTCAGCACATAGGACCACTGCCCCGCCCAGTTCCCCGGATCGATCAGCGACAGCAGGTTCATGGCGTACAGACCAAAACCGGCCGATATCGCACCCTCGCTGCCCACCGAAAAATAGCCCGCCTGCCAGCAGCAAACAGTGACCAGCGAAAACAGCCCGATCAATTCGATGGCAGCAGGCTGCAGTGTCAGTTTTTTCTTGAAATAGCCGCTCGTGAGATCGGCGATCCAGATCACTGCAACCATCGCCAAAAAATACGCATGGATCAACGCGGCCGCCGCTAGCAACGCCCCCCAGGCCAGGCGTCGACGACGCAATTGCGGGTGCAGCGCCAGATACAACGAGGCCAACACCAGAAAATGCCCACCCAGGGACAAATGGAAAGGCATGCGCATGAGCATGGGCGGAACAAACAGGAACAACGCCGTACTCACGGCACGCACACCCACGTGGGTCGACACCAGCCCTACCAGTTTCCAGGCAAACCAGGCCTGTAAAACGAAGCAGGCCAGGAACCAGAGTCCGAAATACTGGAAAGGCGTTGGCAACAGAGAGGCGAACGGTTTGAACAAGAATGCCAGCAGTGGATTGGAGTCAGAGAAAATGATGCCATTGCTCAATTCCAGCCCATAGGAAGGATTGTGTCCAATGGGAAAGGTCCAGGGCGACTGTCGGAAAAACACCCAGCCCAGATAATGCGTCGCCGGATCACCATTACCCAGCCATGCAATGTTTTGAGGGTTCAGCGCCCTTGGCCCAACGACGATGAAAAAGGCCAGAACACCGATCAACACAGGCAACAGGTTGATCGGCAACTGCTTAACCAAGTCCTTCATCGATACGTCCAGAAGTTATGCAGTACAAAGGTAAATGCCGGAATAGTCAGCGCCACCGCGCCAATCCCCAGCAAATAATGCAGCCCGGCCAATTGCGCGGCCCACGCCACCAGCATCGCCAGCAGAAAACCGGCACCGGACACCATCATGAAACGCAGCAGCGTTCGGCCGTGCAGCCGTGCGGAAAAACTCCAGGTGGTGTTGATCACGTAAGACACCACCGTCGCCACGGCAAAAGCCACGCCGTTGGCCAGTGGTGGCTGCGCCACCACGAAATTGATGAACAGCACGGCCACCAGCGCATGCAGCGCCGTGACGAACAATCCGGTCACGGCAAAACGCAGGCCACGCTTGATCAGGGCGGATTTTTCGGCCGACGTCACGGCTTCTGCGCCAGCACAAACACCGTCAGACCCGCCCAGCGATTGGCGCCCATAAGCGGCAATTCGAGGCGGCACAGCGTCTTCAGGATCGAATTGACCAACGGGTGATGTCGCTTGAGTTGCGAGCGCGGCGGTGACGGTTGCGCGCCTTTGGGCAGCAGCCGCAATGTGGCTGCTATCGGGAACACCAGGCCGAAGTAGTAAGCACCCTGCTTCACCGTCAGCCCGGCATCGCGCGCCACCGTTTCCAGCTGAGCCAAGGTGTATCGGCGTTTGTGTTCAAGAAAGTCATCGTGTCCGCTCCACAGAAACTGAAACGCGGGCACCGTCATCAGGAATCGACTGCCGGACGGGACTTTATCCACATACGCCTTGAGCAAACCGACGTCGTCATCGACATGCTCCAGCACGTCCATCAGCAGCACCAGGTCGGCATCCAGCGCGTCGACTGCGCGTCGGTAATGCACGGGTTTTGCGGCGGTGGTCGTGTCCGAGTCAGCTTCATAACTAATGTCTACGCACCACGCCTCGGTGGCCGGTGAATGCTTTAGCAAGTGGTGAGTAAAGAACCCGGAGCCTGCGCCCACATCGAGAATCTTTGTGAAAGGTGTGTTGCCCAACAAGCGCATGGTCGCCGCCGCTTTGGAGGCGTAATACCAATGCTGGTCGATGCTCGAACCGAGGATGTCGGTTTCCTTGAGGTCCATGCTTCAGTCCTTGGGGTCGTAGACACGACGCACCAAGAAAACCGGGCGGCGCTTGGATTCGATGTAGGTCCGGCCCAGGTATTCACCCAGCACGCCGATGCCGATCAATTGCAAGCCACCCAGAAAAGTCACGGCGACCATCAGCGAGGCGTAACCCGGCAGGTCAATTCCGGAAATCAAGGTGCGCAGGATGATGAAAATGGCGAACGCGAAAGAAATCAGCGAAACAACCAGACCAAGGTAGGTCCAGACCCGCAGCGGTTCAGTGCTGAAACTGGTGATGCCTTCCAGGGCGAAATTCCACAAGCGCCAGCCGTTGAACTTGGTCGCCCCCGCCACCCGTTCGGGGCGCTCGTAGTTCACGTAAGTGGTGCGAAATCCGACCCAGGCGAACAGGCCTTTCATGAAGCGTCGCGACTCGGGCAGTGTCTGCAAGGCATCGACCACGCAACGGTCCATGAGCCGGAAATCACCGACGTTTTCCGGCAGGTGTTGTTCGGCAATCTTGTTGTGCAGGCGGTAGAACCAGTTGGCCGAGGTCTGTTTGACCCAAGAGTCGGTGTTGCGACTCAGACGATGGCCCAGCACCACTTCATAGCCTTCACGCCAGCGGGCGATCATTTCAAGAATGACTTCAGGCGGGTCCTGCAAATCGACATCGATCGGCACCACGACCTGTCCGGTAGCCGTCTGTAAACCCGCAGTCAGCGCCGCTTCCTTGCCGAAATTACGACTCAGGTCGACGATGCGCAGGCGTGGATCTGTCTGCTGGCGTTCCAGCAGCAGGTCCAGTGTGGCGTCGGTGCTGCCGTCGTTGACGAAAACCAGCTCCAGACCAATCAGCGTCTCTTGGTTGAAGACGTCATTGATCCGCGCGATGAACAAATCGACGGTCGCTGCTTCATTGAACACCGGGATGACGAGCGACAACGCCAGAGGCCCGGTCAGATGCGTTCCGTGCTGATGAGTCAATTGATTGCTCTTTTTTATAGTGGTTTTACGACAATCCGGGGGCATCGACAGGTGCTCGACGCATGAACCGAATCGTATTAAGCAGGACCGAGGAAGGTGATGCAAGGGCGAATCCGAGGGGGAATTGGCCATTCCCACCGGCCCGCTGGCGCCGGCAGAAATATTTTCAAATGCCTGGAAACAAATGCTGGATGGCCAAAAAAGCCAGCTCCGCTAGGCTTGCCCCCGATGCGTCACACTGGTTGTCGCTATAACCCATCGCATGGAGCGAGCAGTATGTATTTCGAGATCTACAGGCAGTCCAAAGGCACCCCGAGCACCGGCAAAGGACAATGGCGCTGGCGGTTGAGGGCGGGGAATCACGAGACGATTGCCAGTGGTGAGTCGTATGTGAACAAAGCCGATTGCCTGCACGTCATCGGGTTGATCAAAGGGGTCGAGGGTGAAACGCCGGTGAAGGAAATCTAGGCCTGATAGCCAGTGCCCGAGGCAGATAGCTGATTCTTGGGCTGATTTCACTGGCCTCATCGCGGGCAAGCCCGCTCCCACAGTGGATTGCATTCGTTCAGGAAGAATGCGGTCTACTGTGGGAGCGGGCTTGCCCGCGATGGAGCCCGAAAATGCACCATCAAATTCCTGGGTAACAATCCGCGTCAGACAGGCAACGGATTCAGCGCCTCATCAAACTGCGACAAGCGCGGAAACTGCATCGGCAGGTCATCGCTCAAGTGTTCCAGACGCTGCTGATAACCCTGCAGGAACTCCTTGCGCGCTTCATCGCTGATGTACGGCACATGCCAGGCCACGAACGGTTCCAGCACCTCGAAGCCGACATACGCCAGCGTGCCGCGCAGAATCGGTCGCAGCATGTCTTCCAGCGGACCGTGAATCGCGCCGTCACCGAACATGTGCTCGCGCCCGCCCAGGGTAACGGTCACCAGCGCTTTCTTGCCGCTCAAGCCACCCTGGTCGTAAAAGCGTTTGCCGCCGTAGCAAATCCCCGACACCAGCACCCGGTCAATCCAGCCCTTGAGCATGGCCGGGGCCGAGAACCAGAAAATCGGGAAATTGAGGATCAGCAGGTCAGCCCACAGCAGTTTGTCGAGTTCTTGCTGGATGTCCGGCGCCAATGACTGGCTCTTCACCCCAAGACGTTGCTCCAGCGCATACACCAGATATTCAGGATTCTCTCGCGAAGAAAAGTCATCGGCGCTTGCCACCGGGTTCCAGTTCATCGCGTACAAATCGCTGACCTGAACTTCATGCCCCTGGGCTTGCAGGGTTGCGACAGCCTGGTCACGCAACGCGGCGGTGAAGGACTTCGGCTCCGGGTGGGCGTGGACGATCAGTACTTTCATGGCAATTCCTTAAACGTTTACACACGTTGAATTTGAAGGCGGTAACGCGCGGGGTCATTGGACGATTACACCTGAATCGCCTTCACTTCAACGAACTCGTTGAGCCCTTCCTCGCCCCATTCCCGGCCATTGCCCGATTGTTTGTAGCCACCGAACGGCGCCTGATAATTGAAGACAGCGCCGTTGAGGAAGCACTGCCCGGCACGCAGTTGCCGCCCAAGCTGCAAGGCGCGCTCGGCGCTGCCGGCCCAGACGCCGCTGGACAGGCCGAAAGGTGAATCATTGGCGATCTGGATTGCCTGCGCTTCATCGGTGTAGGGAATCAGGCACAGCACCGGGCCGAAGATTTCTTCCTGAGCGATGCGCATACGGTTGTCGACATCGGCGAACAGCGTCGGGGTGACGTAGAAACCACGCTCGAACTCGCCCGCCGTGTCCCCGCCATACACCAACCGTGCGCCCTCCTGCTGGCCGACCTTAATGTAATCAAGCACGGTACGACGTTGCGCTGCCGAGCACATGGGCCCGAGGAAACTGTTCGGGTCCAGAGGATCGCCCATGCGCAGGTTCCGGGTTTCGGCGATGGCCAGTTCCACGGCTTCGGCGTAACGACTGGCCGGCAGCAACATCCGGGTCAACGCGGTGCAGGTCTGGCCGGAGTTGATCATCACGTCCTGCACGCCGTAACGCACGGCGGCGGCGAGGTCCGCGTCTTCGGCAATCAGCAGCGGCGACTTGCCGCCGAGTTCCAGGCACACTCGTTTTACCGACGGCGCGGCCGCTTGCGCCACGCGAACGCCGGCACCGGTCGAGCCGGTGAACGAGACCATGTCCACGTCCGGGTGTTTGGCCAGCGCTTCACCGACCTTCGAGCCGGGCCCGCTGACCAGGTTGAACACACCGGCCGGCAAGCCGATGGCTTCGATCATCTGCGCCAGCAAAAAGGCGTGCAGCGGGGTTTCCTGACTGGGTTTGACCACCACGGTGCAACCAGCGGCCAGCGCCGGGGCGAGCTTGCCGATCAATTGATGCAGCGGGTAATTCCACGGGTTGATGAAGGCGCACACGCCCACCGCTTCGCGAATCACCAGCGAGTTGCCGACCTCACGCACTTCGTCCATCAGGCCTGCGAGTTCGACGTAGTGCTCCAGCCCGATGATCGGCCCGTCGACTTGCACCGAGCGGCACCATTGCACCGGCATGCCCAGTTCAGCGGTAATGACCGAAGCCATCTCGTCAGCCCGCGCGCGCAACTGCTCGGCGAGGGCGCGGATGTAACCGGCACGCACGCTCGACGGCGTGCGTGACCATGAATTGAACGCCTTGCGTGCGGCGGCCACCGCGTTGTCGACATCGCGCTCATCACCCAGCGGCACCGAGCCTGCGACTTCTTCTGTGGCCGGGTTGATCACTTCGGCAATGCCCCGCCCCGACGGGGTTTGCCAGCGACCATCGATAAACAGCGTGGTGTGGTTATGCATGAATGGGGGACTCCAGCAGTTCAATGGCGCAGCGGGTAATGCGCTGGCAGGCGTCACGCAACGGCTCCGCACCCAACACCAGGCCCAGTCGAATGTGCCCTGCGGCGCTCGGACCGAAGGCTTCACCGGCCAAAACTGATACGCCATGGCGGTCGAGCAAGCGGTCGGCAAACGCCTGGGCACTGAGGCCTGTGTCACGAATGTCGACCATCACGAACATGCCGCCATCGGGTTTCAAGGCGCGCACGCCGGGGCAATCAGCCAGGCATTCGCAGACCAGATCACGGCGTTGGCGATAGGCTTCGCGCATCGCGTCCAGTTCCGGCAAATGGCTTTCGAGGGCGACGACGGCGGCGTCCTGCACGAAGTCCGGCAAGCCGTACAGCATGCACAGCGCAAGGTTTTCCAGATGTGCCGCCAGGGCCGGTGGTACGACAGCCCAGCCGATTCGCCAACCGGTCATGGCGTGGGATTTCGACAAACTGTTGAGTGTCGCGGTGCGCTCGGCCATGCCCGGCAAACTCGCCGGGCTGACATGCTCGCCGTCAAACAACAATTCGCTGTAGACCTCATCGGAAATCAGCCACAGGTCGTGGGCGATGCACAGGTCTGCCAGCGCTTGCCAGGTGGCCCGCGATAAACTGGCCCCGGACGGATTGTGCGGGCTGTTCAGTGCCAAGGCCCGAGTGCGCGGCGTGATGCGGGCGGCGACGTCTTCAGGCAACACGCGAAAACCGTTTTCGGAACGCACCGGCACCGGCACCACCACCGCGCCACACGCACCAAACACGGCTTCATACGTCACGTACATCGGTTCGGCGACAATCACTTCATCACCGGGGTTGAGCACGCATTGGGCAACGCTGAACAACGCGCATTGCGCGCCGGCCAGCACGATGACTTGATCGGCCGAAACCTGTTGGCCGCTGCGGCGCCCGTAGTGCCGGGCGATGCTTTCACGCAGGGCACGCTTGCCACGCACGTCGGCGTAGTGAGTATGGCCGGACAACAGGCTGTCGATGGCGGCTTGCACAATCGGCGCCGGCGTATCGAAATCCGGGTCGCCGACCGACAGCAGCAGGATATCTTCACCCTGCTCCTGCAGCGCCAGCGCGCGGTAATGAATGTCCCAGGCGGCAGCGCCGTCTCCGGCGATGCGTTGTGTCAGATCAGAAAAGCGCATGGCGATACCTCTGCCAAAAAATGAAAATCAGTGCGCGCACGCATGCTTGAGTTCGATCAGGGTCACGCCGTTGCGCTTGAAGCCGTGGCGCAAATCGGTTTGCAGCTCGGCCAGGCTTTGCGGCTGGCTCACTGTGCAGCCGAACGCGCGACCGAGGGCGGCGAAGTCCGGGTTGCGCGGCAGTACGCCAATCGGTTCGATGTCGAGCCCGAGCATGTCGTCGCGAATCTGCCCCAGCGCGTCGTTGTTCCACAGCAACACCACCAGCGGACTGTCGAGTTCTTCGACGGCGGTCGCCAGTTCTTGCGCGGTGTAGAGGAAACCGCCGTCGCCGACCAGCACCAGACCCGGCCGCTGCGGCGCGCCGAACTTGGCGCCGATGCCCGCCGGCAAGCCATACCCCAACGTGCCGTAGCCGGTCGGGTGCAACCAGCTGCGGGTTGCCAGGCTGTTGAAGGCGTAGTTGCCGGTGTAGGCCAGCTGGGTCATGTCGGTGCTGATGAACGCGTCGTCCGGCAGCTCGGTGGCGATACGCTCGAGTATCGCCTGGTGAATCGACTGCAACGGGCCGTGGCCCTGCTTCACCGCTTCACGCATTGCCGCGACGGCGGCAATCGCCGCGCTGGCATCGCGCGTGGCGGGCGGCAGGCGTTCCAGCAACGCTGCAAGGGTTTGTTGCGCGTCACCGTGCAACGCCACCGCACAAGGGTAAAAGTCGTTGAATTTGCGTGGGTCGATGTCCACCCGCAGCAGTTCGGCATTCAGTGGCAGACGCTCTCGCCAGAAATCGGTGTCGGCCATTTCGGTGCCAACCGCCAACACCACGTCGGCCTCGGCGATCAGGTTCCAGCCGGGCTCGACGCACAGGGTCGAGCCCGCATTGAGCGGTGCATCCGGCGGCAACAAGCCTTTGCCGGCGACGCTGGTGAACAGTGGCGCGGCGAGTCGGTTGCTGATGTCTTGCACTGCTTGCTGCGCGTTCAATGCGCCACCGCCCGCAATGATCATCGGCCGCTTGGCGTTTTGCAGCTTGGCCACGGCTTCTTCCAGCGCGGTGGTTGAGGCGGCGCCACGACCGGGACGACGGACCACGTCGCTACTCCAGTCGCGGCTTATTTTTGCTGACAGCACGTCCAGCGGCACCGAAATGTGCACCGGGCGCGGACGTTCGCTGTCGAACACCGCGTAGGCACGGGCGATCAATTCAGGCAGATCGTCAGTGCTCAGCGCCACCGCCGAGAAGGCGGTGATCGGCGCGGTCATCGCGCGTTGATCCTGGGTTTCGTGCAGGCAGCCCCAGCCCTTGCCGAGGCTGGCGGTGTGGTTGACGCTGGAAATCACCAGCATCGGAATCGAGTCGGCATACGCTTGGCCAATACCGGTCGCGGCGTTGGTCACACCGGGACCGGTGATGATGAAGCACACGCCCGGTTTGCCACTGACCCGGGCGTAGCCGTCGGCCATGAAACTGGCGCCTTGCTCGTGGCGGGTCAGCACATGGCGAATGCCACTGCCGGGCAAGCCGCGATACAACTCCAGCGTGTGCACGCCGGGAATCCCGAACACGGTGTCGACGCCGTAGTTGGCCAGCAATCGCACCAGTGCCTGGCCGCCCGTCAATGTTGTGGTTTGCATGTTCACATCCTCACTCGTGGCCAAGGCGAATCAACGCATCGACCGCAGTCGTGCCAGCGGCACCGACCAACAATGGGTTCACATCGAGTTCCAGCAGTTGACCGGCGTTCTCACAGGCGTAATCGGCCACCGCGCGGATCGCCGCGACCAGCGAGTCCAGGTCCGCTGTTTCGCGCCCGCGAAACCCTTGCAGCAATGCAGCACTGCGCAGGCTCGACACGGCCTTGCGAATGGCGCCGTCGGTGGTCGGCAGCAGCAGGCTGCGACTGTCCTTGAGCAACTCCACCAGAATTCCGCCAGCGCCAATGACCAAGGCGAGGCCAAAGTCGTTTTCGCGCTTGATGCCGACGATCAATTCGGCCAGCGGCGGCTTGGCCATCGGCTCCAGCAGCACTTGATCGAACGGCACCTGCGGCGCGTACTCGGCAATGCTCGCACGCATTTTTTCCAGCGCGGCGCTCAGGGCCGCGGTGTCCTTGAGGTTCAGCGCCACGGCACCGGCTTCGGTTTTGTGGGGCAGTTGCACGCTGACCGCTTTGAGCACCAAGGGGTAACCCAGTGCATTGGCATCCGTCAGAGCGTTGGCTGGCGTGCTCAAGACACCGTTGGGCGTCGGCAGGCCAAAGGCGCGCAATGCCGTTTTGGATTCCCACTCGTTGAGCAGGTGACCATCACTTTCTAGCGCCTGTGGGCACAGCGGCACCAGCGCCGATTCACCGAGCGCCAGCAGTGCCTGACGATTGCGCTGATAACCGGCAATGCGCCCCCACGCGGCCAAGCCGTCTTCCACGCCTTGCAACGCTGCCACACCTTGCGCATGCAGGCGTTCACGAGCGTGGGCCGGTAGCAATTCGGGAAACGCCGAGGTGACAAAACCGGTCTTGCCGTGGCGCACCAGTGCGGCGCAAAACAGCTCCAGCAGCAGGTCGCATTCTTTGCGTTCGCCGGTGGATTCAGACGGGTAATCCAGCACCAGCATCGCCGCGTCCGCTTCGGTGCGCAGGGCGCTGTCGAGCATGCGGTTCAACGCTTCGCCGTCACCCCAAATTGCAGTGGTGAAATCCAGCGGATTGACCAGGTTGGCGTAGCTGGGCAGCACCTGCGCCAGTTCGTTGATTTGACCGGCATCGAGCTTGGGCAAGCTCAGGTCATTGCGTTCGGCATAGTCAGCAATCAGCCCGGCATCGCCGCCAGAACAGGCGAGCGCAATCAGGCTGTTGCCTGCTGGTAGCTTGCCGCACGCAGCAGCCTTGAGGGTTTCGACAAAACTCACCGGGCCACTGACGCGGATCACGCCCAGACGCGCAAACAGGCTGTCATACAGCGCATCGGAACCGGACAGCGAACTGGTGTGGCTGAGCGCCAGTTCGGCGCCGATCTGCGACACGCCGGTTTTCAGGGCGATGATCGGAATGCCCTTCTCCAACGCCTTGTGCGCGGCGCGGGCGAAACCCGGCACGTTTTTCAGGCCTTCGAGGTGCAAGCCGATGGCGGTGACGCGCGGTTCATCGAGCAGCACGTCCATCAATTCGGCGATGCCCAATTGCGCCTGATTACCGACCGACGCCATGTAGGCCACCGGCAGCGAGCGGTCGCTCATCGACAGGTTGTAGGCGAAGTTGCCGCTCTGGGTCAGGACGGCGACGCCCTTCTCCACCGGTTTGCCGCCATGGGCCACCGGCCACAACGCGGAGCTGTGCAGGTAATCGAGCAAGCCGTAGCAGTTAGGGCCGAGCAAGGCCATGCTGCCGGCCGCTTTCAGCAACTTCTGCTGCAAGGCCTGGCCTTCGGCGCCGGTTTCGGCAAACCCGGAGGCGTAGCAGATCGCGCCGCCCGCGCCTTTGGCGGCCAGTTCGGCCACGCAGGTCAGGGTCAGTTCACGGTTGGTGGCGATGAACACCGCGTCCGGGCCGCACGGCAGTTCGGCGATGCTGCGCACACACGGCACACCTTCAAGGCTTTCATGCTGCGGGTTCACCAGCCACATCTGCCCCTGGTAGCCACCTTCGGCGCAACGCTTGAGCGCGCGGGCCATGCTGCGGCCACCGACAAACGCCAGATGACGCGGCGCGAGCAGGCGTTTGAGGTTGTCACGAATCGTCTGCGACATAGAAATTCTCCGGGGCGATCAGCGCAGCAGCGGCCGCAGTAATTCGCGGGAAATGATGTGCCGCTGGATCTCCGAGGTGCCTTCCCAGACGCGCTCGATCCGGGCGTTACGCCAGATGCGTTCCACCGGGCATTCATCCATCAGGCCCATGCCGCCGAAAATCTGCACCGCTTCATCGGCGACTTTGCCGAGCACCTCACTGGCGAACAGCTTGGCCATGCCGGCCTCGCCATCGGTCATGGTGCCCTGGTCCATTTTCCAGGCGGTGTGCAGGGTCAGCAGTTCGGCCGCGCGGATCTGCGTGACCATGTCCGCGAGCTTGAACGAGATGCCCTGATAGGTGCCGATCGGCTGGCCGAACTGCTTTCGATCCGCCGCCCATTGCAGCGACACATCCAGCGCGCGTTGCGCCTGACCGACGCAGTTGGCGGCGACCATCACCCGCCCGGCGGTGAGCCAGGCGTTGGCCACGTCCCAGCCCTTGCCGACTTCGCCCAACACTTTGGAAGCCGGTACGCGGCAGTCGTCGAAGAACATTTCGAAGGTGTGATAACCGCGATTGCTCACGCATTTCGGACCACGGCGAATGGTCATGCCCGGCGTGTTGCGATCGACCAGGAACGAGGTCACGGCGTTACGCTTTTTGCCGTTGTGTTCGTAGGTGTCAGTGACGGCGAAGACGATGGCGAAATCGGCGTGGCCGGCGTGGCTGATGAAGTGCTTGCTGCCGTTGAGAATGAAGTCATCGCCCTCGCGCACGGCGCGGGTCTTGATCGCATTGGCGTCGGAGCCGGCGCCCGGTTCGGTCAGTGCGAAGCAATCAATCTTCTCGCCCTGAATGCACGGCAACAGGTAATCGTTGATCTGGTCGCCGGTGCAGGCCATGAGGATTTTCGACGGGCGAGCGACGAACACGTGCAGCGCCCAGGAAACCTTCGACAGCTCACGCTCGATCAGCGCCTGGGACAGGTAGTCCAGACCGCCACCGCCCACCTCCTCCGGCATGTTGAAGGCATAGAAACCGGCGGCGATGGCCTTGCCGCGAATCTGTGCCGCCAGCTCTGGGGAGACTTCGTCGGCACGGTCGACCGCTTCCTCATGAGGCAGCAGTTCCTTGGCGACAAAGCTGCGTACCGCGTCCACCAACATTTCTTGTTCTTGGGTCAGTTGGAAATTCATGGGGCTACCTGTTGTTCGTGTGCTGAAGGTGGTGTTCGGGCTTAGCGGCCGATGAAACGGGCCGGGCGTTTTTCAATGGAGGCGCGCAGGGCTTCGTTGCCGTCTTCGCTGCGACCGCACAGCAGGCCGGCGGCGAGCTCGGCTTGCAGTTGTTCGGGCAGGCTGCGCTGGGCGCCTTCACGCATGAGTTTTTTGGTCTGGGCAAACGCGAAGGTCGGGCCGTTGGCCAGGCGAGAGGCCAGTTCGGTGGTCACCGCCAGCAGTTGTTCATCGGCGCAGACTTCACCGACGAGGCCTGCGGCCAAGGCCCGATCGGCGCCCCACAACTCGTCAAGGAACAACAGGCGTTTGGCTTGTTCGGTACCGATCAGCCGTGGCAGGTGCCAACTGGCACCGGCATCCGGCGAGTAGGCCATGCTGGTGTAGCCGGCCTTGAAGCGTGCCGATTGCGCAGCGATACGCAGGTCGCAGCACAGCGTCAGGTCCATGCCGGCGCCGACGGCGGTGCCGTTGATAGCGGCGATGGTGGGTTTTTCCAGGCTGTACAAACGGCTCATCAAGGCGTGAGCCGTTTCCGTCCAGCCGTAGGTTTCGAGGGCGCCACGGGCTTCAGCGTCGGCCCACTCGGCGAGGTCGGCGCCGGCGCAGAAGCTGCGACCGCTGCCGGTCAGGACCACCACTCGCACGGCGGGGTCGGCGCTGAAATCATCCAGCAACGCGTGGAGGTTTTTCAGGGTCGGAATGTCCAGCGCATTGCGCTGGGCGGTGCGATTGAGGGTGATCCAGGCAACGCCGGCTTCGACCTGACTGAGCAGAGAAGATTGAGTAGTCATGCGAATCCTCGAATTATTTTGATTGGTCTGAGGTGATGCGACTTGAGGCCATACTAAACGAGTGTTCAGTAAGGCGGCAATTGGTGGTGGAATCAGCTGTAACAGTTGAAAAATAAGTCTAACTAACTGTATTTGAAGGATTTATTCGACGAGACCAGAACGGCGAGGATTGCGCTGTTACAACTTCGAACAACTGCCTACAGGATGAGTCGTGCAGCGCATTGATCGTTCCCACGCTCCGCGTGGGAATGCAGCCCATGACGCTCCGCGTCACTGGACGCAAAGCGTCCCTAGAGGCATTCCCACGCGGAGCGCGGGAACGATCAGTGGTTAGCTGGAGTAGTTACGCAGTCGGCAAGCTCGGTGCCAGCACCGCTTCGCGCTTGCGATGGATCAGGAAGTACGCGCCATAGCACAGCGCAATAAATCCAAAGCCCCAGTACAACGAAGGCCGTTGCGTTTCATCCAGCGCCAGGAATACGAACAACGAGCAGCACAACGCGATGCACGTCAGCGGCAGCAGCGGGAACCATGGCGCGCGGTATTTCAGATCGCTGAGCTTGCCGCCATCACGCAGATACGCCTTGCGGAATTTGTACTGGGCCAGCGCGATGACAATCCAGGTCACGGTGCCCGACATGCCGCTCACCGCCATCAACACCATGAACAGCGTGTCTGCCGCGACGAAGCTGGTCATCAGCGACACCAGCGCAAAACACAACGTGATGCTCAGTGCCCGCAGCGGTACGCCGCGCTTGCTCAACGGCGACAGGCTTTTCGGTGCCATGCCGGTTTTCGACATCGCCCACAGAATGCGCGTCGAGGCATACAGACCGGAGTTGCCCACCGACAGAATCGCCGTGAGGATCACGAAGTTCATCAGGTCGGCGGCGTACGGAATGCCGACCATGTCGAACACCTGCACGAACGGGCTTTCCATCAACCCGGCCTGCTGCCACGGCACGATCGCCGACAACACCACGATCGCCAGCACATAGAAAATCAACACGCGAAACACCACGTTGCGCACCGCGCGCGGGATGCTTTTTTCCGGCTGATCGGTTTCGCCGGCAGCCACGCCCATGATCTCGCAGCCCTGGAAGGCGTAGACCACGGTCATCATTACCGCGAACACCGCTGACAGGCCGTTGGGGAACAGTGAATCGCCGATCAGGTTGTTCATCATCGGCGCCGGTGCACCGCTGGTCAGCGGGATAGCGCCGAAGATCACCAGCACGCCGACCACGATAAAGCCAAGAATCGCCGCCACCTTGATCCCGGAGAACCAGTATTCGGCCTCACCGAAGGCGCGAGTCGCCAGTGCGTTCAAACCGAACAGCACCACCACAAACAGCGCCGACCAATACCAGATCGGCACCGCCGGAAACCAGCGTGTCATCAACATGCCCGCTGCCGTGAACTCCAGGCCCACGGTGGTCGCCCAGCTCATCCAGTACACCCAGCCGATCATGAACCCGGTGGCCGGGCCGATGAACTTGGTGGCGTGGGTCTGAAACGAACCGGACACGGGCATTTGCACGGACAGTTCACCCAGGCAAACCATCACCAGGTACATCAGGAAACCGGCCACCAGATACGCCAGGATTGCTCCCACCGGCCCGCCCTGATTGATGGTCACACCGGAGCCCATGAACAGCCCGGTACCGATCACGCCGCCCAGCGACAACATGAAAATGTGCCGGCTCTTCAGGGCGCGGGTCAGTTGGATGCCTTTACGTTCGATAGATTCGCTCATGTGCGCACCTCAATAGTCAGCAAGGTGCGCGGCATGGCGCGAGGAAGGATCAGCTTTACGGCAGTTCATTATTATTATCTCCAATAAGCTTCGAAGACCGCGCTGTGGCGGTTGCCTCGATTATTGGAAGACCTTGTAAGGTCCCGTTGACCGTAAAGATCAAAGATGTAAAAAGTCGTAACGAACTTGTACGTCAGCTGCGCAAAAGGTCCGCCAGCGTCTGTTGCGCGTTGTGCAGTTGCGCCTGAACCTTCGGCGCCATGGCGCGCAATGCCGACTCGTCGTTGACCAGCGCGGCCTCCTCCAGGGCCCGCAACACATTGGCCAACGCGCGAAAGCCCAATGAATCGCTGCTGCCGGCCAGTCGATGGGCCAGCTGTGCGACTTCGGTGCAGTCGTCGGCTTCGATGGCTTCGGTGAGTGCTTCGCGATGCTGACTGATCGAGTCGAGCAGCACTCGCAACAAGCCCCGAAGTTTCTGTTCACCCAGCAACGTGCGATGGGTCTCTAGCAACGGCCAATCCATGGCCTCGTCATCCGGCTGTGGCGCGGATACCGGCAACTGCCCGGCCAACGCTTGTCGCAAGTTTTCGAGTTTCAGAGGCTTGGCGAGAATGCCATCCATCCCGGCATCCAGATAACCGCGCATCAAGGCCGGCTGTACGCTGGCGGTCAGGGCGAAGATGCGGGTGTGACGGTTCGGCCCGTTGTTGCGCCGGATCAGTTTGCACAGCTCGACGCCGCTGATACCCGGCAGGTGCACATCGAGCAGGATCAAATCAAAGGTCTGTTCGGCACATTGCGCCAGCGCCTGCTCGCCTTCTTCAGCGAGCCAGACCTGATGCCCGTCACGCTGCAACAAGCCGCTGACCACTTCGCGGTTCAGCGCCACATCCTCGACCACCAACACCTTCAACGCCTCACCCGGCGCGCTGCTCAGCGCACTCGCCGCCACGCCGATTGCCGGCTGCAACGTCAACTCGAACCAGAAACAACTGCCGCGCCCGACGTCACTGTCGACGCCAATTTGCCCGCCCAACTGCTCGACCAGATGTTTGCTGATCGCAAGGCCAAGCCCGGTGCCGCCGAAGCGTTGCGCCACTTCTTCGCTGGCCTGGGTGAAGCGCTCGAAGATCTTTGCCTGCATGGCAGGAGCGATGCCGATGCCGTTGTCCGTCACGCTCACGCGCACGTGTTGCCCGGTCTGTTTCGCAGCGTGAGCCAGCAGCGTTATTTCCACATTGACGTCGCCGCCCTCAGTGAACTTGATCGCATTGGCCAGCAAGTTGCTCAGCACCTGACGCAGGAATTGTTCGGCGCCGTGATGGCGCTCGGCGACGTGCGGATCGATTCGACAGCGCAGCGTCGTGTCGTTGCTCCGCGCGCGCGGTTCCAGCAGTGTCAGCACTTCGTCGAGCAGTTGCCGGATTGAAAAGTCCACCGGTTCCGGGTGGCTGACGCCCTCTTCCAGTCGGGCGAAATACAGCACTTCGTTGAGAATCGACAGCAAGCCTTCGCCGGCCTTGTACAGCGCATCCAGACGTTTGCCGTCGCGCTCATCCAGACTCGCGCCGCGCAGCAGTTCGGCCATGCCGAGAATGCCGTTGAGCGGGGTGCGCAACTCGTGGCTCATGGTCGCCAGAAAACGCGACTTGGCAAGGTTGGCGGCCTCGGCTTCATCCTTGGCGCGCATCAGGCTGGCGGTGCGGCGTTCGACCAGCCTGAGCAACTCGTCGCGATTGTCTTGCAGGGCCAGCCGATCGGTTTCGCGACGGTCAATGTCGCTGAGAATCGCCCGGCGCATATCGTCCAGTGCATGCGCCACGGTGTCGATTTCGTCTTGCTGGGCGTGACGGCGCTTGTCCAGGTGCAGGGGCTCGTGCCAGTCACCGGCGGCGATGCGCCGGGCAAACTCGGCCATCACTTGCAGGTGCCGCGTGACCAAGCGGTAAAACAGCCCCGACAACGCCACCGCCAGACCGCACAGAAACACACTCATCCACAGCAGGCTGGTCAAACCGGTGGCGAACAGGCGCTGATGCACTGCGCCCAAATCGGTGCTGACTTCCAACTGCCCCAAGTGCCGTGAAGGCCCGGTCGGTGGCTGATAATCCAGTTCAAAACGCTCGATGCGCAACGGCCCGACCGGGTCCGAACTGCCGTGCAGCAGATCGAAATCGGGGCTGATCAGATGAACCCGCGCCACGTCGGAAAAGTCCACCAGCCCTCGCAACTGAACGTTCAATTGTTCCTGGTTCAAGTCCCAAAGACTGCGCTCCAGACTGGCCAGGTAACCGGCCCGAATCAGCTCCATGCGCGAATCGATATCGCGCATCTCGCGGCGGTATTCGAAGTACAGCTGCACGGTGCTCGCCAGCACGGTAAAGCACAGGCTGAACAACAGAATGAACAGCAACAGACGCCGTAACAGTCCACCGGGTCGGGCGCGGATCATTTCGAGTTCGCCGGCAGGTTGATCATGTCGCGGTACGTGACCTCGCTTTCGCTGAGTAAACGATCGACCTCCCCGGAATCGACCATGCGCTTCAATTGCGCGTCGATCTGCGGCATGCGCGTGGCCAAGGAGGATTTGCGCGAGACGGCCACTCGCAAATAGTCGACGCTCAAGGCATTGGGTAGCGCGACGATGTCTTGCGCGCCCGGCAGGTTCTCGACGTAAAGCTGCCCGGTGCGGCGTTCCGAGGTGATGAAATCGATGCGCCCGCGAATCAGTTTGCCGAAATTCTGGCCGCTGTCAGACACCCATTCAATGTTCTGATGCTCGGCCACCAAGCGGTCGAAATCCACGCCGTAACTTTCGCCGAACAACAGCCCGCCACGGTAATTTGCCAGGTCTTCCAGGCGCTCGAATTTCACCGGGCGCTGACGGTTGATGAATAACGCCACCTCCTCGCGCAACACCGGCACCGTCGAAAACACCATGCTCTGCTCGCGTTGCGCGGTGCTGTAGGCCAGCACCACATCGACCCGGCCTTCGGCGGCGTCGAGCAGGCAACGTTTCCAGTTGCCGAGCACGACGATGTCGACGTCGTAACCCAAACGCCCGAAGAGGTTTTTAACGACGCTGGGGGCGAGGCCGCGAACCTGTTTGCCGTCGCTCCAGGAAATCGGCGGGTACACCGGGTAATCGCAGTAGCGAACTTTTTCCGCCGCCATCGTACCGTTCGCGACCAGCGCCAACAGCAGGCCAAACACCCGCCGCATGGTATTCAGGCCGCCACGCTGGCGGTGAACAGGTAACCGGCACCGTGAATGGTAATGATCAATTGCGGTTCGGCCGGGTCGTCGTGCAACTTGCGACGCAAGCGTCCGACCAGCACGTCGATGGAGCGATCATTGGGCACCCATTCGCGGTTGCGGATCTGATCCATCAGTTGATCGCGGCTCAAGGTGTGGCCGCTGTTGCGCAGGAACACGCTGAGCAACTGGTACTCGCCGTGGGTCAGCAGGGTTTCGGCGCCGGTCTGGTCGATCAACCGTCGACGGTCAGTGTCCAGCGCCCAGGCGGCGAATTGCTTGACCGGTTTGGCGATGGCCGCTGCAGGTTGCGGTGTCTGCGCGTGGCGAACCCGGCGTATCAGGTTTTTCGCCCGTGACACCAGTTCGCGTGGGTTGAGCGGTTTGATCACGTAGTCATCGGCGCCGCATTCAAGGCCGACGATGCGGTCGATTTCGTCGTTGCGCCCGGTGATCAGAATGATCCCGACTTCCGAACGGACCCGCAGCTCCCGGGTCAGGGTCAGGCCGTCCTTGCCCGGCAGGCGGATATCGAGCATCACCAGGTCGACCGCCTGGCTCGCCAGGAAGGTTTCGGCCAGCTCCGCCGTGGCGGCGCAATGCACCTCATAACCCTCTTGGGACAAGTAGGCCTGCAGCAGTTCGCGTATCAGCGGATCGTCGTCGACGATCAATACCCGAGGAGTCATCGCATGGTGTCCCGCGTATGCCCGAAGGCGTGTTTCTTATTAGAGTGTTTTACTGCTTTGGCGCCAGAGAGTATCGACAGCTGAACGACCGATCAACAGCCCGTCGTCTGGACGCAAAACCGTTGCCGGCCGCCCGCCTGCAATCCGTCGACCCAGGCTTCGCAAATCTGGATGCCCTGTTCCGGGGTGAACGTACCGGGGTTGAGCCCCGACTCCAGCCACAAGCCGTCGAGCAAGGCGCTGAGGCTGATGGCGGCCAGATCGGCGTCGAAGTTTTCCCAGCTTTCTTCCTGCGCCAATTCGGTCAGCACCTTGCGCAAAATGCCGCGGTACTCGCCATAGGAATGCTCGTGCGCAAGGTTGATCGACTCCGCCGTGCGTACCGCGCCCCAGAACGCCAGCCAGGCATCGATCAATTGCGGGTCGAGCAATTCGGCGGAAAACGAGCCCCGGAAGAACGCCGACAATCGCTCGCGAGCAGTCGGAGCCGCCTGCGCCATGGACTCGCGCAACAGGTTCATGACCCGACCGGTAATCGCCCGGTAGGCCTCGGCCACCAGTTCATCCTTGCCGGAATAGTGATGGCTGATCAGCCCGACCGAGACGCCCGCCTCGGCGGAAATCTTGCGGATCGAGGCACCCTGGAAACCATGGCGCTTGAGGCATACCAGCGTCGCCTCGATCAGATTGGCCTTGCGCAACTCCGGCTCCATGCGGGAAAAACGGGCTTCCTGACTCATGCGCGACACTCTCTGTGGATCAATCGTTGGGGATGCGGCTGGCTAAGCCGCGCGCTGAACGACTGTACAGCAAGAGAGTGGCAAGTCTCTAGTCGGTTGCAGGGTTCTGGGACCGTGTCGCGCCCATCGCGGGCAAGCCACGCTCCCACATTTGATCTGTGTGTTTTCATTGTTTGCGTCCAACACACAACCCTGTGGGAGCGAGCTTGCTCGCGATGGGGCCAGCCGATTAATACATGAACATCGGTCAATCCCGATAACCCGGTGCCACCCGATCAAGCAATCGCAACATCGCAGCCCAAGCCAATTGCATGGCGTCCGGGTCACTCAACTCGCCTTCCTCCAGCGGCCGGCCTGGGTCGTTGAACTGACGCTCGGTATATTCGCAAACCTCCGCCGGCGGCAACACCAACTCACCGGCAGCTTGCGCGGCGAGCTGAATTTCGCAAGCTTTCTCCAAGTAATACATACGCAAAAACGCCTGGCTGACGGTTTCACCCACGGTCAGCAAACCGTGGTTGCGCAGCATCAATACCGGTTTGTCGCCGAGGTCCTGCACCAAGCGCTGTTGCTCGCTCATGTCCAGCGCCACGCCTTCGTAGTCGTGGTAAGCGACCCGGCCATAAAACTCCATGGAAATCTGGTTCACCGGCAACAATCCGCACTTCAACGCAGCGACCGCACATCCGGATTTGGTATGAGTGTGCAGCACGCACTGCGCGTCTTCACGAGCCCCGTGAATCGCGCTGTGAATCACAAACCCCGCCGGGTTGACCGGGTACGGCGACGCCTCGACGGCCCGGCCATCGAGGCCGATTTTCACCAGATTGGACGCGGTAATTTCATCGAACATCAACCCGTACGGATTGATCAGGAAGTGATGCTCAGGCCCCGGTATGCGCACCGAGATGTGAGTGAAGATCAGATCGGTCATGCGAAAGTGCGCGATCAATCGATAACAGGCGGCCAACTCCTCGCGCAGGCGCTGCTCGGTGGCGCTGCGCTGAGAAAACGTGGCGATATCGTTCATTGTTTTAGTCTCCAGGCTGATCGGCTGCGCAGACAGTAAGGCTGGACGCCTTGAGGCGTCCAGCCGCGTGCGATTACTTGCTGGCCCAGGCGTTGAAGCGCTCCTCAAGTTCTTCGCCATGATCGACCCAGAACGCCACGTCCATCGACAGCGCGCCCTTCAGGTTTTGCGGCGCGGTGGGCACCCATTGCGCGAGTTGGCTATCGAGTTTGGCGGCCGCTTCGGTATTGGTCGGGCCGTAAGGAATCTGCTCGACGTACTTGACCTGAGCGTCCGGCTGATTGGCGAAGGCGATAAAGCGCTTGGCCTGATCGACATGTTTGGAGCCCTTGATGATCGCCCAGTAATCCATGCCATACAGGCTGCCCGGCCAGACCAGCCCGAGGTGACTGCCGCTTTGCGCGGCGGCGGCCACCCGTCCGCTGTAGGTTGAAGTCATTACCACATCCCCGGCGGTCAACCATTGCGCCGGTTGCGCGCCGGCCTCCCACCACTGGATGTAAGGCTTGAGTTCTGTGAGTTTGGTGAATGCACGGTCGACGCCTTGCGGAGTGTTCAGCACGGAATACACGTCCTCGACTTTCACGCCGTCGGCCAGCAAGGCGAATTCCAGGTTGTACACCGCGCGTTTACGCAGCCCGCGCTTGCCGGGGATTTTCTGCACGTCCCAGAAATCCGCCCATGACGTCGGGGCCTGCGCCAGCTTCTGCGTGTCGTAGGCAATCGCCACGCTCCACACCAGCGCCGCCGAACCGCACGCTTGTGCCGCATCGGGAATCAATTGCTCGACGCGGCCGAGTTTGCTCCAGTCGAGTTTCTCGTACATGCCCTCATCGCACCCGCGCATCAAGTCCGGGCCTTCGATCTGCACCACGTCCCAATCGGCATTGCCGGTGTCGACCATCACTTTGATCCGGGCCATCTCGCCGTTGTATTCGCTCTGGATCAGCTTGCTGTGATCCGCGACGCTGAACGGCTGGAAAAACGCCACATCCTGGGCTTTCTGGCCGGCACCGCCGTAACCCACCACGACCATGTCCGGGGCGGCCTGAGCGCTACCGAGCCCCATGGCGAGGGACAGGACCAAGGGATAAAAACCGTGCTTGAGCGTATTCGATTTCATCGGTGGTTCCTCTTGCAGGTGCCACGCGACCCACGCCGCCGTGACCCATTTTTATTGTTGTGAGGTTCGCCCCAGGTGCGGGCGCCAAATGAATCTACTGCGAGCACCAGTAAAAAAACAAGTTGATTTTTTACTGAAGGTAAATTTCTATAGGCAAATAATAACAACGCCGAAAACCCGGCCTTTCGGCTTCAGCCAGCCTGGAGTAACCGCACCATGCCGTCCTCTTCCGCCGCTTTTGCACACCTGTTCGAACCCTTGCAGTTGCGGGGCAAACGCCTGAAAAACCGCATCATGTCCAGCGGTCACGACACCTCGATGCCCACCGACAACCTGGTCAATGAGCAGCTGATCGCCTACCACACCGCACGAGCCGAAGGCGGTGTCGGGCTGATCGTGTTGCAAGTGGCCGGGGTGCATGACAGTGCGCGGTACACCTCGCACGTGCTGATGGCCACTGACGATGCCTGCATCGAGGGATATCGCAAAATCGCTGAGCGTTGCCATGCACATGGCACCGTGGTGCTGTCGCAGATCTTCCATCCGGGTCGGGAAATCATGGAGTCTAGCGATGGTCTGCTGGCGGTCGCCTACTCGGCTTCGGCGGTGCCTAACGAACGATTCCGGGTGATGCCGCGTGCGCTGGATCAGGCGATGATCGACGAGATTGTCGCCGGTTATGCCGCCGCCGCCCGGCGTTTGCATCAGGCCGGGATCGACGGAGTGGAAGTGGTCGCCAGCCATGGTTACCTGCCGGCGCAGTTCATCAACCCGCGGGTCAACCGTCGCACCGATGGCTACAACGGCGACCTGGAGCAGCGCCTGCGCTTTTTGCGCGAAGTGATTGCCGCCGTGCGCGCCAGCACCGATGAACACTTCATTATCGGTCTGCGCATCTCCGCCGATGAGCGCGATCCCGAGGGGCTGACTGAAGACGAGTCCTTGTCGGCCGTGCAATTGCTGCAACCGAGTTTGGATTACGTGCACATCGTCGCGGGCACCTCGGCATCCTTGGGTGGCGCGGTGCATATCGTGCCGCCGATGGCGATCGAGGCCGCGTATCTGGCGAAGGAAGCCGGAACGTTCAAGGCCTGCCTGTCGATTCCGCTGTTCGTGACCGGGCGCATCAACCAGCCGCAGGAGGCCGAGTTGATTCTGTCCCGCGGTCAGGCCGACGTTTGCGGCATGACCCGCGCCCTGATCTGCGACCCGCAAATGCCCAACAAGACCGACACCGGCCACCTCGAAGATGTGCGCGCCTGCATCGCCTGCAATCAGGCGTGCATCGGTCACTTCCACAAAGGCTTGCCGATCTCCTGCATCCAGCACCCGGAAACCGGGCGCGAGCTGATTTTCGGCCAGCGGCAAATGACGGGGCAACGTAAACGCATCATGATCGCCGGCGGCGGCCCAGCCGGGATGAAAGCCGCTGCCGTGGCCGCTCAGCGCGGACATGACGTGACCCTTTACGAAGCCAGTTCGCAACTCGGCGGCCAGGTATTGCTCGCGCAACTGCTGCCCCGGCGCAGCGAATTCGGCGGCGCCAGCACCAACCTGCAACGTGAAATGGAACTGGCCGGCGTGCGCGTCGTGCGCAACACCCGCGTCGACCGCGCGCTGGTGGAACGCGAACGGCCGGACGTAGTGATCGTCGCCACCGGCGCCGAGCCGTACTGGCCAGCGTTCGAGCGCGGCGGCGAATTGCAGGTGGTCGACGCCTGGCAAGTGCTGCGCGAGGAAGTGCCAATCGGCCGCTCCGTGGTGGTGGTCGACTGGCGCTGCGACTGGATCGGCCCCGGCATCGCCGAACGCTTGGTACGCGCCGGGCATCAAGTGCAACTGGCGGTCAACGGCACCCATTGCGGGGAAAACCTGCCGCTGTACGTGCGCGATCAACTGGCCGGCGAACTGCACAAACTTGGCATCCCGATCACCCCCTACGCCCGCCTGTATGGCTGCGACGACAACACCGTCTACCTGCAACACACCGCCAGCGGCGAACCGATGATCTTCGAAAACATCGACACCCTGGTGCTCTGCCAGGGCCATCAACCGGTCGACACCCTCGGCGCAGAACTGCAAGGCCTGGTGGAGTTTCGACGCATCGGCGACTGCCTCGCCCCGCGTACCGCCGAAGAAGCCATTTACGAAGGTTTGAAAGTCGCCTGGGAGCTTTAAGGCTGTTTATACTCCGGGGTTTTGACAGATCCCGGTTTGGAGCACGCCATGAGCAACAGCAGCAAGATGCAGCCTGCCACCGGCGCGTCCACACTGGACAGCGCCAGCGCTGAGCCGCACTTCCTCGGCACGCGAATTCGTGGGTTGCGTAAACGCCGGGGCATGACCCTGGCCGAATTGGCGCAGATGAGCGAATTGACGGCGGGGTACATCAGCCAGCTCGAACGCAACCTCGCCTACCCTTCCATTCCGGCCCTGTTCAACATCGCCCGGAGTCTGGGCGTGACCATTCAATGGTTCTTTGCCAGCGAAACGCAAACGGCGCCGGAGGATGACGGCATCGTGGTGCGTAAAAACTCCCGGATGAGCGTGCATTACGAAGACGGCATCGTTGATCACCTGCTGACACCACAGCCGAATCGACAATTGGAAATGCTGCATTCGCGGTTTCCCCCTGGGACTTATAGCCAGCAGAGTTATAGCCATGAAGGGGAAGAAGCGGGGTATTTGCTGTCGGGGAGTTTTGAGTTGTGGGTCGGGGAGCGGCACTTTTTGCTGGGTGAAGGCGATAGTTTCAGCTTTTCCAGCCAGGAACCGCATCGGTATGGGAACCCTGGAGATGTGGATGCGGTGGTGATTTGGGTGGTGACGCCGCCGACGTTTTGAGAGGGGCTGAATAACACCCTCTCACCGTTGTTTCTGCTGGGTTGAATCACCAGCGGGCAGTATCAACGTTTGTTCCTCAGTCAGCGCCACATCGTTCTCATGCTCCGCTTGAGGCGCGGGCTTGGCAGGGACAAAACGGGCCACTAAACGCTTCACCGTCCTTTCAATCAGTGAAAGGAATCCAAAAATGATGAAGCCGAAGATCAGCCCGGTCACCAGAATGCTCAACGGATGTATTCCCGTGGCGTCAGGGCTGTCCAGCATGTAGTAAAAAGCCTGGAAACCAGCAGCCGCACAGGCCGCTACGGCTGCAGCCAGCTTCACTCCCAACCAAAACCGTTGCCATTTGTTCATGCACTCCCCCGCTATCCGGTGATTTGCTCTGTGTGCATGATAGCTAATGACGTGGAGGTGTCTTGTTTCTGTTGTCGTCAGGCATGCGCCTCACGATCTGGAACGTCCCGGGTTAGCCCTAGATATAAACGACATCTTCGCTCGGTACCCAATGCAGGATGCGGGCAAGATCATGCCACGGGTAGTGCTGGGGGTCCGCGCGAAGACAACTGCTCTCATGGGGGAATGGCAAGTTGGCTTCACTGGCTTTTTGCCCGCTGCCACAGGACGTACAGCGCAGATAGACACCACTCAAATACCAGTGACGGGAAAACTTCAATACTTGGTTATCTAGCCCTGTCAGTCTTGGCGGTGGGAGCTTTTCAGCCAACTCGAACTCGTCATTCATTGCGTGAACGTCCCCAGAATTGCGCCGCCAGCAGTTGAAGGCGCTCGGCCAGTTTGGCGACATGGGCAGCAGTCGTGTGGCTCTGGCTACTGGCAAGCACGTTACTTTGGGTGGCTTGACTGATACTTTTCAGGTTGCACTGGATACTGTCACCTACCGCGCTCTGCTCCTCCACGGCGGTGGCTATTTGCACACTCATGTCGCTTATTTCACCGACTCGTTGGGTGATCCCATCCAGCGCCCGGGCGGCAAACAGTGCCTGTTCAACACTGGTTTCGGCCTTGCTGTGGCTACGCTGCATCGCGACCACCGCATCCCCCGTGGAACGCCGTAAGGTATTGATGGTTCCCTGGATTTCTGCGGTGGATTGCTGGGTGCGCGTAGCCAGCCCGCGCACCTCGTCGGCGACCACGGCGAAACCACGCCCAGCCTCGCCGGCGCGAGCGGCCTCGATAGCGGCGTTGAGGGCGAGCAGGTTTGTCTGTTCGGCGATGCTTTGGATGACCTCGACTACACGGTTGATTTCCTGGCTATGTTGTTCCAGTTGATAAATCACTGCGCCGCTCTGTTGCACCTCGCTGGCGAGGCTGTCGATGTGCTGGCGGGTTTGCTCGACCAGTTGTCGACCTCGGTCGGTTTCTTGATTGGCCAGACTCGCGGCGCTGGCGGTGAGCTGAGCGTTGCGCGCCACTTCCTGCACACTGCTGGCCATCTGGGTTATGGCGCTGGACACCTGAGCAGTTTCCCCTTGCTGCTGTAGGGTCGCGCAGTTGTTGTTGTCCACTGCGGCGACGAGCTCTTCGGCTTCTTTGTTCAGTTGACGGGCCGAGTCGGCAATGCGGCCGACGACTGCCAGCGTCTCGGCTTCAAGCATTTTCAGGGTGAAATCGATCTGTCCAAATTGGTCGCTGCGGCCGCTGTAGAGCATTTGGCTTAGTGGGTTATCGGCGATATTTTTAGCTTTTCTGGCAAGGGCGTCCAAGGGGCGCAGGCTGTAGCGCAGCATGCCTGCGAGCAACAAACTGAGTAGTGGCGCAGCGATAACCACCATGTTCCAGGCGAGGGCACCGACCATGCCAAGGACGGTAAAACCGAGTAGGTTCAGCCCGGTGCCGGCGAGTGCTACGCGCATGCCGACAGACAGTCGTGACGGCGTCAGGTAGCGTATTTTTTTACCGTTGCGCAACTGTGCATAGAGATGTTCGGCGGCGAATACCAGTGCTTTCGGCGGGAGCGTTCGAACCGACTGGTACTCTACTATTTCACCATTGCGCTGCATCGGCGTGACGTAGGCGTTGACCCAGTAGTGGTCACCGTTTTTACAACGATTTTTTACAAGGCCCATCCACGAGCGTCCGGCCTTGAGGGTCTGCCACAGGTGTGCGAAGGCTTCTGGCGGCATATCCGGATGACGCACGATGTTGTGATTGACGCCGACCAACTCGGCCTCACTGAATCCGCTGATGTTGATGAAATCCGGATTGACGTAAGTGAGGGCGCCCTTGGGATTGGTAGTTGAAATAATGTTCGCATCGACGCTGAACTCGACAGCACGACCACTGACCGGAAGATTGATTTTCATTATTTGCCTCCTTAGCTGATGGATACCGCTGGGTGCCTGCTGTGCTTACTGCAACGGGCACCCAAGCCCCTCGAAACTGTCTTCGCCGCTGAATAACCGTTGCATCTGCGCAGCCGGTCGTGCTCGGCTGAACCAGTAGCCTTGGCCGTAGTGGCAGCCTTCACTGATCACAAAGTCGAGTTGTGCCGGGCTCTCGATGCCCTCAGCCACCACTTCCAGGCCCAGGCTACAGCCGAGGCCGATGATCGCCTGGCTGATCGCGCTCTTTTTGTGGTCGTACGGGATGCCGCCGATGAAGCTTTTATCCAGCTTGAGGATGTGCAGCGGAAAGCGCGTGAGATAGCCAAGCGAGGAGTAACCGGTGCCAAAATCGTCCAGCGCCAACAACACGCCAAGGCTGGCCAATTCGTTCAGACAGGCCAATGTGTCCTCGTCGTCGTGCATCAGTTGGCTTTCAGTAATCTCCAGGATCAGGCTGGCGGGTGGCAGGCCGCTTTCTTGCAAGATGTCGATTAGCCGGAGGATGAAGTCGACTTGTTGCAATTGGAGGCTGGAGATGTTGACCGAACAACGCAGGCTTTCATGACCGGCCAGTTGCCAGAGGCGGGTCTGCTGACAGGCTTGGCGCAATACCCATTCGCCGACGGGGATGATTTCCCCCGACTCCTCCAGCGCCGGGATGAACTCCAGTGGTGAGATCAAGCGTTCGCCATGGCGCCACCGCAACAGCGCTTCGACCCCAGACACGAGGGGTGCCCCTTGATCAAGACGATAGATCGGCTGGTAGTGCAGTTCGAATTCATTGTGTTTCAGCGCTTGGCCCAGAGCGGACTCCAACTCCAGATGGTGCTGTGCGGTGTCTTGCAACGCCTCGCTGTAGTGGGCGAACCGCGCCTTGCCGGCAGACTTGGCTCTGTAGAGGGCCAGGTCGGCGGCCTGGAGGACATCCAGCGCCTTGCCGTTATCATGTAATGGCGCGATCCCGATGCTGGCACTGACCACCAGGGTCCTACCGTCCATGTGCAGCGGTTGATGCAGGTTGTCGAGAATGCGCTGGGATATTTGCTCGGCGTCGCGGCCGCAAGTGAGTTCATGAAGCAATACGATGAATTCATCTCCGCCGAAGCGGAATAGCTGATCACTGGGGCGCAGAGAGTCTCTCAAGCGCTGTGCCACTTCTACCAGCACTCGATCACCGACGTTGTGGCCAAGGCTATCGTTGATCAACTTGAAGCGGTCGAGGTCGATGAACAGCAGCGCCTCCTGGACACCTCCCTTGCGCTGTTTCATGAAGGTTTTCTGCATTTGCTCATCAAGGCGCGTTCGGTTGGCCAAGCCGGTCAGCGGGTCATGGTGGGCGGCATGTTTAAGGCGCTGCTCGACATCCTTTTTTGCACTGATATCGGTCTGTGAACCGGCCATGCGCAGTTGGCCCGGTGTCGTCGCTTCGGCGACCCCACGCACCAGTACCCAAATATAGCCACCGTTGTTTTGGCGGATGCGGTACTCATGGTGAACAAAGGAAGTCTGCCCCTGTAAATGGGCATCGATGGCTTGGCGAAAATCCGGCAAGTCGTCCGGATGCACACGACCGAACCAACTGGCGCTACTCTCGCCGACGCTGTCGCGGCTGAGGCCGAGCATGTTGGCCCAGCGTTCGGAAACATACAGTCGATCCAGATCGACATGCCAATCCCAGATACCGTCGTTGGCACCGCGTAGCGCTCGGGCGAAGCGAGCCTCACTGTCCTCCAGAGCCTTGTGCTGGGCCGCACTGTAAGTGTCGATGGCCAGAGTCATGTCGAAAAAAACCGCTTTCAACAGACTTGAATAGAGCGTGGTGTTTTGGCAGTCGCCGAACACACTTGCAAGCATGTCGTTGAGGTATAGACGATAGGCGCCCAGATACCACTTCAACTCCAGGCCGACCTGCTGGTGGATCACACCGATGCGCAGACGGCCGTTGACGTACTCGTCATCGTAAGGCCCGCCCCACAAACACTGGTAATACTCGACCTGGCTGTGCTTCAGTCGGGCGGTGACGTCCGGTGCGCGAAGCAGCACAGACGGAGTAGGAAATTTCGCCAAGTGACCGTACAAATGATCAACGAAAGCCTGCTGAGCCGAGGCCATATGCGGGGCTGCTGCGCCGAGACGTTCGCCATCTTCGGCACTCCAGTCGAGAAAGCGGAAACGCTCGACGATCTCCTCGTGATCGAGACGGATGCGCCTGAGCAACTCCGTCAGATCTTGTGTCACCTTCATTCTCACTCCCCGGTGTTTGTACGGATGACTTTTTACTGACAAAAAAAAACGCCGTGACAACCAGTTCTTGACCAGAACTGGTTGTCACGGCGCTTCGTCTTCCAGGCCCATTGTCCTGCTCGGCAAAGCCGGCCCCCGCCTTGGGCGGAACCTACTAATGGCATATTTACATCATTCTGGGCTGTCTGACAATTTATCTAGCAATGCCTGCAATCGTCGTCGTAGCAACCCCAGTTCGCGAGATTTGAAGGCATGTCTTGTCTGCTCTAAAACCTCTGTAGCTTCGAGCAAAGCGGACTGTATCCGCCCGGTTGGTCCCAATTGCCCTTCACCGAGCCAGCGGCAAAACGGCGCGGCAGTGCAATTACCCGGCGCGCTCAGCACCTCGCAATCTGGCGCTATCTGAACCAAGAGAGGGCGCAATTGATCGGCTAGTTCACGATCATTGCAGATAACTCTGGCTGTCTGGTTGGACTCGTACATAACACATCATCCCCATAAGGTTGATGTGCTGTTTACAGCACTGTTCTTGTCATTTTATTGACTAAAATCAATGTTGTAGCCGTTGCTTTGGATTCTCTATTTACCCTGTGAAACTCATCACTCTTCATTCCATTCAGGGAGCCCGGAGGGGAGTCCGCGAAAGCACAAAGCCATGCTGGTCCAAAAAAGTAGGGGCCGGGATTTTTTCAGAAACACAGAAACGAAAAAGCCCTGAATAATCAGGGCTTTTTCGTATATGTAATGGCGGAGAGATAGGGAGTCTCCGATTTCAGACCTACAGCCCGCAGAACACGGTATTTCTTGGCTTACAGCCTCAAGAGTGGTCAAATTGAGTGGTCAAAATAGAGACCTATCAGCATGGCGACTCACCTTGTACAGAAACCCGGCGAAAGCACTTGGTATGTTCGTATGGCAGTACCAGCCGGCGTTCGTCATGCCTTTGGTGGTCGCACCAAGCTGATCAAGACCACGGGCACCAGCAACAAAGCTGAAGCTATGGATAGACGACTGCCAATCCTTGCCCAGTGGAAAGCTCAAATTGCGGCGGCGAAGGAACAAAAGCTCACAGTGGCTGACCAGTGGCGCCCCGAACTGGCAGACAGAGGTTTGACGCTGGAACAGAAGATAAATGCACGTTTGCTAGACGCGATAAAGAACCCGTCAAAAGGTTCAGATTTCCTCTCTGGTGCGTACCAGTTGGACGTCCCTGCACAAGAGTTACCATGGTCCGGTAAACAACCGGGGCAACCAATCCCTAGCGAATATGTAGAGGTCATGAAGGCTGCCTTCAAACGAGAACCTTCCTCAACTGTCGATGCCGTGTTGGGTGGTTCTCAATTCACTGCTGACTTTATGGTGTTACTCGCCAAAGACAAATACAAACTTTCTCAGCTTGAGTCGGAGGAAGCTCGTGAGTTGATCATTAACCCAACAAGCTACAAACCAGTTTCACCTATTACAGATCGCCGTTTGGAACAGTTCCGAGCTCACCGGGTGAAAGACAGTATTGCGGCCAAGACCATTGACCAGCAGGAAAGCAAGCTCACCAAACTGTCTGATTACCTCCGTGATCAAGGTTCATCGCTGACCAGTGCGACCATTGCCTCGTGGCTGGAAACGCTCAATCTATCGAGCAAGACCAAAGCTCAATACTTGTTAGCAGGTTCAACGTTCTGGCGGTGGGCAACGAAGAATGATGCGCGCTGGCAAGAGTTGCACCTGGGACTGGACAACCCGTTCAAAGGCCAAGAACTTCCCAAGGTGCGTGGTAAGGCCAAGGCAGATGCAGCCCGCAAGGCGTTCGCCCCAGAGCAGATTGAATACCTGTACGGAGTCGCCCTAGCAGACGGTAACCAGACGTTGTGCGACTTGATCATGCTGGGTGCCCACACGGGCTGCCGTATCGAGGAGCTTGCTCAGCTTCGGAAAGAATCAGTGGTGAAAGTTGAAGGCGTTCTAAGTTTCAAGATTGACGACAGTAAGACTGTTGCCGGTATCAGAGAAATACCTGTTCACCCTTCCCTGTCGGCCACGGTAGAACGCCTGATCGCTGATAGTACTGATGGCTTCCTTCTACCAAGCTCAGCCGGTAACAAGTACGGGATTCGATCCGACTCCCTCAGCAAGGCATTCGGTAGATTGAAAACGGCACAAGGTTTCGGCAAACACCACGTTTTTCACAGTGTACGGTCGATGGTCGTTACCCTCCTACTGCGCAGTGGAGTACCCGGCCCTACTGTGGCAAACATCGTTGGTCATGAGACTGGGTTGGTTACGTTTGACGTTTACGATGAAGGCGCTAGCCCTAGGCAAAAGTTTGACGCACTTTCCAACCTGTCATTTAACTTCTCAGGCATCAACCTTCCAGCCGGTGGTTGACCTGACGAAGCTGAAAATAAATGACGAAAGTGCTTGACAAAGAAGCACAACGTATTGACTTTTTTGAAGAAAATCTGTAGAATAGTGCGTAGAAGGAGGAGAAAACCGACACAACCATATCAGTACCTTCAATAGTCTTGTGGCTCCTCTTACGACGTTTAGTTTCTTCCTTCCTAACCGTCGTAAGTTGTTGGTTTCCTTCTCCGCTAAAATACTTAGAGCCGTACTCTTCAACCAGTACGGCTTTTTGTTGCCTGATACACAACACATCCAACAACTCTTTATAACCAACTTTAAATGGAGGCGATTCTATGCCTGTAGTAAAGCAATGCGCGTCATGCAACAAACCTTTAACTGGATACAGGTCGCACGCCCTAACTTGTGGATCAACCTGTCGCGGAATCAAATGGCGAGCAAAGAAAGAAACAATCGTACCTGTGAAACTTGCTTTCAGTGTTACCCACTTTGAGGCAATCAGTAAGGCTGCTGACAAGCTGGGTGTAACAGTTGCCAGCTACATTATCAGCCGGTCAATTGGTTCTGACATCAACACTGTTACCAGCTGCTGAAAGCAACGGTAGCTAGTACGTACAGATGACTGGCTACATTGCTCTAAGCCTTATAGAGCGTGGCCTTGACCCAAAACAGGAATTTCAAAAATGAAGATTAGACTTAACCCAGACCGTGTTGAACAACTTGTCTGGATCATGGAGAAGACAGGACATACAAATCCGACACATTGTCTCCAAGTGATGATATCGACCATCTACAACAACCTAAACAAGAATTCGAACAGAAATGTGAACAACCCTAAATCCCCAAGTGAGGACACCCATGGCAATCAATCGAGTAAAACAGTGCCTAACATGTAAGACAGAATTCAACACCAGTCATATCAGAGCAAAGTATTGCCCCAACTGTCGTACAACATCCTACACCAAGGTCAAGAAAGACCGGCGTCAGACAGTTGCTGAAAAGCGAGTATTAAAACTTGCACTGTCAGATGAATGGCGATCAGTTGCTAAAGAGTGCAAACGATCAGGTACAGTCGAGATTCTACAAGGTGTCGACCTTGTTGCATTGTTTGCATTACGTAACGCCACGTTCAAAACTTATGGATACAACCCTGAGACAAAGAAGTCTCAATATCATCTCTGTCATATCTCACCAGCAGTTGGTAAAGATACAGTAGGACTATTGAATCATCTTAACCTGTTTATTGGTACTGCATTCCTTAATCAAAAGCACAGCAACAAGGTCTACAAAGATCGTGGATTGTCCATTCCAAAGAAACAGCTTAAAGCCAAGTGGAAAGTAACGAAGGAAACCAGTGATCGCGTTGTGCTTGATAAAGTAACTGAGTATCTTGGTCAAGTGTTAATTGACTATGCCAAAGAACACCCGGTCAACATAAGTCGGCGTTACAGCTTGGCTAAATGGGTATTCCAAAACGATCCTGACAATACATTACCACTAAGTAAACTTGAAACAATGTCAATGTATGACCTACAGGCAATCAGAACAAAGATAGAAAACAAACCAGCCTTTACAATTGAATATGCAACTAAACGATCATTCATTGTCATGCTAGAAGAATGTCAGCGGTTGTCTGAACAACTGCCGGATGGTCAGCATAAAGATGACATCTCATTCATGGTACCAGTGTTGCAAGTTGCAATTGCTTTCTTGAGTCGTCAACAAGATCAACATGGACTTTCAAGTGTACTTACAAATCCACACGGTGTTACATGGAATCCACTAACACTACGTGAAGATATGAGTGCTTCAAAGTTCCGTGACTATATAAGCTTTCAAGCCTTTGACACGCTCCAAGGCAAGGCTGTAGACCGCAAGATTGTTCGTAGCACCCTGAGTACGTATTTGAGCGTAACGTCGTTGACACCGGACTACAGCCAGTCTGACAGTGCAATACAGAATTACTACGCAGACGATTACACTCAGTTTGTTAAACAAGTACCAGTGATTAAGAATGCACTCATCACACTTAGTATGGTTGACAAGTACATGCTGGCCGATGAGATTGAGAAAGCTCAAATAGCATTGCATGAGGAAACAATGTTCACCAGTTTCCCACCGCAACTGTGTGAAGGTGAACACGACTACTCAACAACTCACTATGAGATTGAAGATGATTACGTGCCAAACCCTAACCTTGTCACATACAAAGAGCCAGTTTATGTACCACCTAAACCTGTACCTGCATGGATGAGAGAGTGCGAGTTCTAATACCGAGGTAGTACGTACACTGGGTTGGCTACATGCCTCAAAGCGTGATTCTATAAGGGCTACAGCTTATTTGAGAGTATGAATTCTCTGTCTGATTGAGACAGAAACCACAACATCAAAACAATACATAGAAAAGGGAAAATGAAAATGAAAGATACAGAATTCACATCATACGATGTAGATCGAGCATTAGCTGTAAAACAGATGGTTCATTACCTACATCTTAAACAGTCAGCGGTAACCATTGATGACAAACAAGAGGTACGTCGTACCACAGACATCCTTGACCAACTGGTAACAGAGTATGGTGTACAAGCCCTGATTGAAGCCGAAGGGGAACTGCTATGAATGAACGTCTAAACTACTATGCCAAACGACTTCAACAAGCATTCGACAAACAGCAACAAGAAGCCAAGCAACAGGTTGTACAGAAAGCTGAAGTAGGTAAGGTGACATCTAGAACAACCAAGCCTGATCGACTATGTAAAGCAACCATCATTAAAGAAATGACTACATTAATTAAACAGAGGAAAATGAAATGACCAACAAGACAGAAGAACGAATTACGATCCAAGGTGTACCACCACAGTACGATGAGAAAGAACTTTTACGACATCAAGCAGAACGCCATACCGAGTATCACAGCAGTCGCGAAAGTTACACGCATGTATTTGGCGAGCTTCCATTTGACTTCATAAACAATGTTATCGAACTCGCTAACCAAGGTTATGAACTGAGTAACAAACTGCCGATCACCCTTGCACCACTATCAAATCACGCATTTATGCGAAAGCCGGAAAATGTACGAGCGGTTGACCTTGAAGCAATCGACATTCAAGTTAAACAGTCATACGTGACTTGGCTTGAAAGTGAACATGAAGATTATCGTCAACGGCTGAAAGCACAGTTGATTCAGACTGCTGAGATTAAAGAAGCTAAGCGAATTGCTGACAAGGAGGCCAAGATGATTGCTGACATTGAACGTCAGGTTGCCGACACTTTCACTCCATTAGTTATTCCAGCATAAACCAAAGACAACCCCTGTAACACTCTACAATTGATTCTGAGAGCGTTTACAATGTTAGTGGTAACGAGCAACAACCAGAGCCCTTGACTGCCTAACCGCACTCAGGGGCATTTTCACATCTGAAATATAGCTATAACAACAGGCAATCATTCAGACATAGCAACAGGGATGACAGTCAGTAACAACTCTTGAATTTTTGTGCTAACACCTCTGAAACACTGATTATACCTGGGATTAAGACCTTTAAGGTTAAGCACGATTCACTTTCCACCTCAAAATCACGTAGAGTTAAACAACACGATTGAAATAAGGCAATAAACTATTCGTTTTTCAAGCCGCTCATTGCATTACCAAACTCCGCCTCCATTACCGCCCAATGCCGCTCTAGTTGCCGCTCAAGGTCTGCGACATTAAAGGAAACACCAAGGTCTTTACGTATAGCAATTGCAACCTTCAATTGCAGCTTAGATAGTTCTTTCATCTCAGGCAGAAGCATTGCGTTAAATTCATTCACCCTAATATTACGCACAGTGTACGCAAGGGCTCGCGCGCTTGCATATTGCTGAGCCTGCGCAGAAAAAAAGTCATAATTGCTTTGAAGAGCCTGAAAGATAACTGCATCTTGTCGTCCTTCCTCGTTAAACTTATGCAGGTCCCGCATGACTCTAGAAGCCTCTGCCGAAGAATTGACATAAGCGGAATCGTTGATTTCAATGTCTGACCTTGCTTCCATTACCGGCATGAGCCTAGGTATGAGTCTTAAAAACAACGCCCCAAACGCGGCACTCAACTCTCCTGCTAATCTCGCTGTCTCAGGCTCAGATACCAATTTTAGCTTTGCTATCGATGCGGTAATCGCTTGAATTTCCGCAGTCATATTTGAATTAACAAGATCGCGATTTACCAGAGTACTCATATGAATGTTTGTAGCTTCAATATCTTCGATAACCTTGAGGTATACTTCTTTCCTGAGATTGTTGATTTTGTCCTTCGATTTCTCTCGCGCATCATGATCCAGTTGCAACTTCAGACGCTTGGTGTTACTACCATTTGAAAGCATAACGCCTAACAAAGTTATGCAAGACGCGACTATACCGGACCAAACAACGTTAGGAATATCTTTCAAGCATGAAATCAACTGCTCAAACATTTCTCAATCCTTTTGTAAAGAAGCATCTTAATCTACAGGCGATTGTATCTGCGGCTCATTGAGAACAGTCACATGTAGCGGACCATCCATCAATTCTCCATACAACTCTTCAAGTACCTTTTTTACTGTAACCGCGTCAGTCATATTTTCAGGTCGGAGACAGTTAATAACGAAAGGCCATTCCTGCCCTATCATTCCTCCAACGTCAACAAATGCCGTATGCAGCTTCCCTTTCATGGTGAAAGTTAAGGCGTACCGGACGAGGTCATTAAATATATGCCCGTTAAACAAGCGTCTATGAATTTGCACATGTTGGTACTCTTCGTCTCTTGCAATTGAGAAAAGATTTGGAGTGGGGTCTGCATCACATTTGAATCTACCACCTGTAGTTAGTACGTAAATTTCCCACACATGCTGAAAGTCAAATTCAAATGAATGCTCACCTACGCTATATGATGATACCGGATCGCATTCGATCAGAGCACTCTCCAGCCCCTTTATTACTAACGGTGGACTGAATTCTTTGAGTGGCACGAGAATGTGACGGTCAACGATGATGTACAAGGCATGAACAATCAGTGGTCGGTCCTTACAGTTGGTCAGTGCAATGTCCGTCAGACGTGGTGCCATGTAGAGATTGTGTGTGAGGGAGTATGTAACCAGAGCTTTGTTGCCAAATTTCTTCCATGCCAGCATCAAGGTAAGTGGAAACAACACCACTCCCGGAACGATTTTGAAAAAATCACCAACATACGGCCATCCAGCCCAAGCGATAAAGTCTTCCATCGTAAAACTCGCAATCCGTCGAAGGTCGAGAGCATACCTGTTTCCAGACACCTTGCCCTGTCCCACGGTTCTAATAACTATCACCTGGCACTGCTTGTACAATAATTCCAGATGGCCAAAAATCGATCACTCAAGGATGACCGCCCCATGCCAGACAACCACGCCGCAATCGCCACCGCCGATGTACTCACACTGTTGCTGCACAACCAGCACGCTTTGGCTGCTGCAATTGAAGAAGTTTCTTTGTGGGTAAAGTCCGCAGGCTCGCCCGACGTGCATGACAATGCGATAGCGGCATTGGAAACCCTCGACAGGAACGCGTCAGCTATCACCGCTGGCATTCTTCGGATACGTCAGTAGGTATTAGAAGTGGCGGTATCAACAAACGACCGTTAAACGATGACCGGAAAACCGGCCTGAATTAGCACCATCAAAATAGGGTTTCTTGTTTGTTGATACCTTGGTACACTGATACCACGTTAAACGATACCAAGGAGTCACCCATGTCACGCACCTTCTTGTACTGCCGCGTTAGCACGTCGTCACAATTTACTGAAAACCAAGTGCAGGAAGTGAAAGCCGCTGGTTTCGACGTACAGTCGAGTCGGGTAGTAGAAGAAACCATCTCAGGAAGTATTCCTGCAAAGGAACGTACAGGCTTTCAAGCACTGTTGACCAAGATGGAATCAGGTGACGTGTTGATCGTAACCAAACTGGACAGGCTTGGTCGTAACGCCATGGATGTACGTCAGACAGTTGAACATCTGGAATCGAGTGGTATCCGTGTTCACTGCCTTGCACTTGGTGGCGTAGACCTGACCAGTCCAGCGGGCAAGATGACCATGCAGGTTCTAGGCGCTGTCGCAGAGTTTGAACGTGACCTGTTGATAGAACGCACTCAGTCAGGTTTGCAGCGTGCAAAGTCTGAAGGTAAGAAGTTGGGCAGACCAGAAGCCACCGACACCACAACCGCCGTACAGAAGCTCAAAGCAAAAGATATGAAGCAATCTGAAGTAGCCGCTGAGCTGAAGATCGGTATCGCAACTGTTAAACGCCACTGGAATAAAGCGTAATACAGTAACGCAGTCAAAGCTCACAGGAGCAACGACAAAGCCGGGTGAAGTGGTGGCATTTCTAATCGGCTTAACCTTCCCATACGCAATCCTGCGCAGTCTCAGACCACTTCCTGACCCTCACCCTACGGATTTCAGAGAACATTGAAGGGGGTATGGTCAGTTATTGTTCTAGCAGTTAAACCCTCGTGACCAATCACTGACACCCAACAACCAACAACCAACCACCGGATTCTGGTCAGTGAATATCTTGAGTCGACTCTGAAATCGACTTTCCTAAAATATGGAGAATTGGTTTTGAGGGGAAGTTGAGTGGTCAAACTGAGTGGTCAAACGCAAAAATCAGCAGACACAAAAAAACCCCGTAAATCAACGACTTACGAGGCTTTTTGAATAATGGCGGAGAGATAGGGATTCGAACCCTAGGTACCGGTGAAGGTACAACGGATTTCGAATCCGTCCCATTCGGCCACTCTGGCATCTCTCCAACGGCGCGCATCATAACAACACTTTCGCCGGAAGCGAACCCCCTTTTGCGATTTTTTTCCGTGCTATCAGATGCTTGCGTCGATTAAAGCGGTACGCCCAGACGATTGGCGACTTCTTCGTAGGCTTCGATGACGTCACCGAGGCCCTGACGGAAGCGGTCCTTGTCCATTTTCTTGCCGGTGGCCTTGTCCCACAGGCGGCAGCCGTCCGGGCTGAATTCGTCGCCCAGGACGATGGAGCCGTCGTGGAATACGCCGAATTCGAGTTTGAAGTCGACCAGCAGCAGGCCGGCGTCGTCGAACAGTTTGCTCAGGACTTCGTTGACCTTGAGCGACAGTTCTTTCATGCGAACCAGTTGCTCGGCGGTGCCCCAACCGAAAGCCACAACGTGGGATTCGTTGATGAACGGGTCGCCCTTGGCGTCGTCCTTCAGGAACAGTTCGAAAGTGTAAGGGTTGAGCTTCATGCCCTCTTCGACGCCCAGGCGCTTGACCAGGCTGCCGGCGGCGTAGTTACGCACGACGCACTCGACCGGGATCATGTCGAGTTTTTTCACCAGGCATTCGTTGTCGCCCAGCAGTTTGTCGAACTGGGTCGGCACGCCGGCGGCTTCGAGTTTCTGCATGATGAAGGCGTTGAACTTGTTGTTCACCATGCCTTTGCGGTCGAGCTGCTCGATGCGCTTGCCGTCGAACGCCGAGGTGTCGTTGCGAAACAGCAGGATCAAGCGGTTAGCGTCGTCGGTCTTGTAAACCGATTTGGCTTTGCCGCGGTAGAGTTCTTCACGTTTTTCCATGATGGGCTCCGCTTGCTAAGTAGGTGGGCTAGGCGATGTGTCGCCAGTCGAGCCCTGAATCTTGATCGGCCAGTTGCAGCCAGTCCGGGTCGCACCCGAGGGTGTCGACAAAACATTGCCGGGCCAGCTGCGGCAGGTTGTTCTTGCTGCTCAGATGGGCCAGGACCAGGTGTTGCAGGCCTTGCCAGCCCAACTCAGACACCAGGAATGCCGCCTGGTGGTTGTTCAAATGTCCCAGTTCACCGCCCACCCGCTGCTTGAGAAAGTACGGGTAGTGACCGCGAGCCAGCATGTCACGGCAATGGTTGGACTCGATCATCAACGCATCGAGGTCACGATAGCCGTCCAGCACCTTGTTGCAATACGAACCCAGGTCGGTCAACAGGCCGAAGCGCCGCTCACCGTCGCTGAAGACGTACTGCGTCGGTTCCTGTGCATCGTGGGCCACGGCAATGACGCCGATGCTCAGTGCGCCGATCTGCAGTTGCTCGCCGCCAGCCAGAAGGCCCGCCGGTTCAATTGGTTTGCGCATCCCGCGCAGGGTCCCGCGACTGAGGTAGACAGGCAGATTGTAGCGCCGAGACAGCAAACCCACGCCATGCACGTGGTCGGCATGTTCGTGGGTCACGAGTATCGCGCTCAACTGCGCCGGATTCACACCCAGGCGCAGCAGGCGTTTTTCGGTTTCTCTCAAGGAAAAACCACAATCCACCAGCACGTACGTGTCATCGCTGGCTACCAGCGTGCCGTTCCCTTGGCTACCGCTGCCGAGAACGGCAAAACGCATGTGATCAGCCCAGTTTGTCCTGAATCTCACTCAACACTTTACGCGCCACGTCTGCCGGCGCCACGGTGTTGATGTTTTTCTCGACTGTAACCTGGACGTTTTCACCGACCTTGCTCAGGCGAACCTGATAACGCTCGGCACGGGCTTCAACTTCTTCCTTGCTCGGCGCGCTGCCGAACAGGCTGCTGAAGAAGCCGGGCTTCTCGTCTTTCTTATCGGCTTTCTCGGACAGGTTGATGTAGTACAGGCCCAGGCTGCGGTTGATGTCTTCAACACGCCATTCGCCCTGTTCCAGCGCACGACCGACGCTCGACCAGGCACGATCCAGGTCTTTGCCGACGTTCAGCACCGGGTTACCGCTGCCGTCTTCGCTCAGGCTGACGCGACTCGGTGTATCGAAATCACGCGAAGCCAGCATCGAGACCGAACCGCCCTTCTCCGAGATGCGGCTCATGCTGGCGAGCATGTCGTCGACCAGCGCCGCGTCCAGGCCGGTGTTGACCGAACGGTTGGTGAAGTCCACGTCGGCCGTGCTGCCGGCAGGACGCTCGGCGCTGACCACATAGACTTCACTGGTGTTGCGCTGCACGCCCGGCTCGATACGCACCCGCACGCGGGTTTGGCTTTCGGTGCTGACACCGGCTGCGCTCAGACGCTTGGCCATCGCGGCGGACAGTTCGTCGGAATGTTGCCAGGTGGTAGTAAATTCGCCGGTTTGTGGACGCTGTTCATCCAGACGGAAACCGTTGTCCTGGAAGAACTGCACTGCCACTGGCCAGACTTCAGCCGGCGGGTTCTGCGCCAGGATAGAGCGCGAATCGCCGGTTTTCTGCAAGGTGTAGGCACTGGCTTCGACAGAGGCCGACAACGGCTGCGGACGAGGAACAATGTATTCGCCCTTGACGGTGTCATCGGCCACGTTACGCGGGATCGGCAGCAGCGGATCCAAGCGTTTGGCGTCGGTGATATTCGGTGGCAATTGCATTGGTGCAGTCTGTTGCGCTTCCAGGTAATCGCTACCACGGTCACGGAAATAACCTTCCGGGCCCCAGACCCATCCACAGCCACTGGTGCTGGAGATAATCAAGGCAAGTGCGGAAAGTCCGGCCATTCGCTTCATGCGTTGTACTTCCTCAATTAAACCAGGACGCTGCACTGGCGCAGGGCCGTGCGAAGCGTTTCATGACAAGGTGCGCTCAGCCAGGTCAGCGGCAGGCGAATGCCTTCGTGCATCAGGCCCATCTCCACCAAAGCCCACTTCACCGGAATCGGGTTGGCTTCAATGAACAGGTCCTTGTGCAGCGGCATCAATTTTTCGTTGATAGCCCGTGCGGTTTCGGCGTCGCCCTTGAGCGCGGCCTCGCACAGGTCGGCCATTTCGCGCGGTGCGACGTTGGCGGTGACGGAGATGTTGCCCTTGCCGCCCATCAGGATCAGCTCGACAGCAGTCGGATCATCGCCGGACAGCACGATGAAGTCCTTGCTCACGCCATCAAGGATTGCCTTGGCACGCTTCAGGTCGCCGGTGGCTTCCTTGATACCAATGATATTCGGCACGGTAGACAGGCGAATCACGGTCTCGGCCTGCATGTCGCAGGAGGTGCGGCCTGGAACGTTATAGAGGATCTGTGGAATGTCGACCGCTTCAGCGATGTGCTTGAAGTGCAGGTACAAGCCTTCCTGGGTCGGCTTGTTGTAGTACGGAACGACCAGCAGGCAGGCGTCGGCGCCGGCTTCTTTGGCATTGCGGGTCAGTTCGACGGCTTCGCGGGTCGAATTGGCGCCGGTGCCGGCGATAACCGGAATGCGACCGTTGACCTGCTTGACCACTGCCTTGATGACAGCGATGTGTTCATCGACATCAAGGGTTGCCGACTCGCCGGTCGTACCGACCGCGACAATGGCATGAGTGCCGTTTTCAAGGTGGAAGTCCACGAGTTTGCTGAGGCTGTCCCAGTCAAGACGCCCTTGTGCATCCATGGGTGTGACCAGTGCCACCATACTGCCCGCAATCATGAAACCGCTCCTGCCGGAAAAAGAGAGCCGTAATGGTACTGGCGCCAAGATGCTTGCACAAGCAAAGTACTGCGCTGCCGCCATTCCCCTTGGCGTTGCTTTTCGCTACCCTTCAGACTTTGATCGGTACTGACTAAGGTCGTACGCCAGATTCCAGCCTCCAGTTACGACATCACAAGCCCCGATCCAGCGTTGCCGCCCCGCGCTCCTGCCACACTGGAGCATATTGCAACCTTGGGCCCGGGCCTTTTGAATTCGCATTCGCAGGCTCGTTCCCGGTAAAAACCCTCTTGGACGTATCGACCGCTCATCGCTTTAGGAATGCTGCATGTCCACCCCCACAGTTCGCGAACAATTCCTTGTCATCAGTGCCCTCGGCGCCAACCCCATGGAGCTGACTAACGTCCTGTGCCGCGCCAGCCATGAAAACCGCTGCGCCGTAGTCACGTCCCGCCTGACCCGTCATGGCGAGTGCAGTGCGTTGATCCTCGAGATCTCCGGTAGCTGGGACGCCCTGGCGCGCCTGGAAGGCAGTTTGCCGAGCCTCTCCAAAAAGCATGCGTTCACCGTCAACGTGGTGCGCAGCGCTGCCCTGGAGAACCGTCCTCAGGCCTTGCCTTACGTGGCTTATGTCAGCTCGGCCTATCGCTCGGACATCATTAACGAGCTGTGCCAATTCTTCATGGACCACAACGTCGAGCTGGAAAACCTGACCTGTGACACGTACCAGGCACCGCAAACCGGTGGCACCATGCTCAACGCCACGTTTACCGTAACCTTGCCGGCCGGCGTGCAGATCAGCTGGTTGCGCGATCAGTTCCTGGATTTCGCCGACGCGCTGAACCTGGATGCCCTGATCGAGCCGTGGCGCCCACAAAACCCAATGTAAGGAAGCTTTCATGGCCGTTGCCATCGACCAACCGGTTGCCGACTTCGAAGCACCCGCCACCAATGGGCAGACCGTCAGCCTCGCGGGCCTGAAAGGCAAGCAGGTGGTGATTTACTTCTATCCGAAGGACAGCACGCCGGGTTGCACCACTGAAGGCCAGGGCTTTCGCGATCAGCTTGAAGCGTTCAAAACGGCCAACACCGAAGTGTTCGGTGTGTCGCGTGACAGCCTCAAATCCCATGAAAACTTCAAGGCCAAGCAGGCGTTCACCTTCGAGCTGATCAGCGACAAGGAAGAAGCGCTTTGCCAACTGTTTGACGTGATCAAACTGAAAAAGCTTTATGGCAAGGAGTACATGGGCGTTGATCGCAGCACGTTCCTGATCGACAAGGACGGCGTGCTGCGTCAGGAATGGCGCGGCGTAAAGGTGCCGGGGCATGTGGATGCCGTGCTGGCTGCTGCTCAAGCGCTGAACAAGGCCTGATTCATCTGGCGCCTGTTCCGACGCTATCGCGAGCAGGCTCACTCCTACATTAGTTGGCCGAGTTGTTTTGACTGACGCGATCTAATGTGGGAGCGAGCCGGCTCGCGAAGAGGCCATCAGCCTCACTAAAGAATTAAAGCAGCGGCGCGACTTCCGGCTCTTTGCGTGGCCACGCATCCAGCACGGCTTTGAACAGCGTCGCCAGCGGAATCGCGAAGAACACCCCCCAAAACCCCCACAACCCACCAAACAACAGCACCGCACAAATGATTGCAACCGGGTGCAGGTTGACCGCTTCCGAAAACAGCAACGGCACCAGCACGTTGCCGTCCAGCGTCTGGATAATCCCGTAGACCGCCATCAAGTAGATGAACTGATCACTCCAGCCCCACTGGAACAGGGCAATCAGCATGACCGGCACGGTCACCACCACGGCACCGACGTACGGCACCACCACCGACACGCCCACCAACAAGGCCAACAGCGCTGCGTAGTTCAGCCCAAGAACCACAAAACCGATGTAGGTCACGCCCCCGCAAATGAAAATCTCGATGACCTTGCCGCGAATGTAATTGGCGATTTGCCGGTTCATTTCGTGAGCGACGCGGGTGATCAGCGCCCGTTCACGGGGCAGGTAGCCCCGCACCCACTGGCCGATCATCTCCCGGTCCTTCAAGAAGAAGAACACCAGGATCGGCACCAGGACGAGGTAGATCATGATGTTGACCAGCAGCGGCAAACTCGACAGAGAGAACGTCAGCGCCCACTGGCCGAATTTGCCGATTTCGCCGCGCGCCACTTCAATGGCCCGCAACACCTGCTCATCGGACACCAGATGCGGATAGCGCTCGGGTAGCAGCAATAACAGCGACTGCCACTTGACGAGCATGCCGGGCAACTCGTTGAACAGCGTGATCAGTTGATGCCAGAGCAGCGGCACGACGACAACAATGAAAACCAGCAACACCCCCATGAACAGCGCAAAGACCAGCCCCACCGCCACGGCGCCGGGTATACGCAGACGTTCGAGGGTGACCACCAGACCTTGCATGAGATACGACAGCACCATCCCGGCGAGCACCGGCGCGAGCATGCCACCCAAGGTGAGGACAGCCGTGAATGCCAGAACCAGCAGCACGGCCAGCACCACGGCTTCTTCATCGGAAAAATAGCGCTGAATCCAGTCGCGTAACACCTTGAACATCGATATTCCTTAGAAACGAACGCAGCCGGTTTCAGGCTTTTTTTAACCAGTAGCGGTAAACACCCGCCTCATCTTCTTCGCGAAGCAGCGTATGACCGGCCAATCGGGCAAAGGTGCGAAAATCGCGCTGAGAACCTGCATCCGTGGCGATGACCTTGAGCACCGCGCCGCTGGCCAGGCGATTGAGCTCCATCTTGGCCTTGAGCAGCGGCAATGGACAATTCAGGCCGCTGGCGTCCAGTTCGGCGTCATGGGCTACTGTGTCAGTCATTGCTTCACTCCGGGTCTGGTGGTTGAGTTGCCTAGAATATCTGGTCGCAAGCCAAGTGTCCGGCTACAGTAAGGTCTTTGTCGACTAAGGCTTTGTGCATGACTTTTTTGCGCCCTACCCTGCTGACGCTCGCTTGCCTGCTCGCCTCACCGGGCTTTGCCGACGACCTGCCGTCACTCGGCGACGCCAGTTCTGCCATCGTCTCGCCGCAACAGGAATATCAGTTGGGCCGTGCCTGGCTGGCGCTGTTGCGCAGCCAGGTCGCGCAGCTCAACGACCCACAACTCAAGGATTACGTCGAATCCAGCGTTTACCGACTGGTGGAAACCAGCCAGGTCAATGACCGGCGCCTGGAGTTCATCCTGATCAACAGTCCACAGCTCAACGCCTTCGCGGCGCCCGGCGGGATTGTCGGGGTCAATGGCGGCTTGTTCCTCAATGCGCAGACCGAGGGCGAATACGCGTCAGTACTGGCTCACGAATTGGCTCACTTGTCGCAACGCCACTTTGCCCGTGGCGTTGAAGCCCAAAAGCGTATGCAGGTGCCGATGATGGCCGCCCTGCTGGCCGGGATCGTGATTGCGGCGGCCGGTGCTGGCGATGCGGGGATTGCGACCATTGCCGGTACGCAAGCGGCGGCGATTCAGGAACAGCGGCGTTTCTCGCGTCAGAATGAACAGGAAGCCGACCGGATCGGTATCCTCAATCTGGAAAAAGCCGGTTACGACCCACGCTCAATGCCGAGCATGTTCGAGCGCCTGGGGCGCCAATACCGCTATGACGCCAAGCCACCAGAATTTCTGCTGACTCACCCGGTTACCGAATCGCGGATCGCCGACACCCGCAACCGTGCCGAACAAGCCCCACAGGGCGGCATTGAAGACACGATGCGTTATCAGCTGATTCGTGCGCGGGTCCAGTTGATTTATGAAGAAACCCCTGGCCTGGGCGCCAAGCGCTTCCGTGCCTTGCTTGAGGAAAACCCGAAAAACGATGTCGCGCGCTACGGTTTGGCGATCGCACAAATCAAGGGTGGCCAGCTCAATGAAGCTCGGGAGAACCTCAAGCTGCTACTGGCAAAATCACCGAATGAGATCATCTACAATCTGGCGCAGGTCGATTTGGACATCACCAACAATCGACTGCCCGACGCTCAATCACGCGTCGAGCGGATGCTCACGCAATACCCCGGCAACTACCCGCTGAATCAGATACGTGTCGATTTGCTGCTGAAACAGAACCGCACCGCCGATGCTGAGAAGGCCCTGGAAGGCCTGCTCAAGTCGCGTCCGGACGATCCGGATGTTTGGTATCAGGTGGCGGAGACTCGCGGCCTGTCGGGCAACATCATCGGCTTGCATCAGGCTCGTGCAGAATACTTTGCGCTGGTTGGCGACTATCGCCAAGCCATTCAACAGCTCGATTTCGCCAAGCGTAAGGCCGGCAGCAACTTCCCGCTTTCTTCGCGTATCGATGCACGTCAACGCGAGCTGATGGAACAGGAGCGCATGATCAAGGACATGATGGGCTGACGCTCAGCAAAATCCAGGCACAAAAAAACCGCCTCTTTCGAGGCGGTTTTTTATTCAGCCGACAACCGGTTTATTCAGCCAGTTTGAAGGTGATGAAGCTGGCACGACCTTGACGCAGAACCCGCATCGATACCGAACGGTTCTTCGGCAGTGCCTTGGCAATCTCGGTGAACTCCTTACTGGAGCCGATGGCCTGGTTGTTCAGGTGAGTGATGATGTCGCCCGGTTGCAAGCCAATCAGCGAGGCAGGGCCTTCCTGCACTTCCTTGATCACCACACCACCTTTGAGGTCGTAGGTTTTCTTCTGCTCATCAGACAGCTCGGCGACGGAAACACCCAAACGATTGCTGCTGATTTCAACGCCCGATTTAGGCGTTGCATCCAGCTCTTTGCCTTCGTCAGGAATCGCGCCAACCGTCAGCTCGACGTTTTTGCGCTTACCTTCGCGAATGACTTCAAGATTCGCCTTGGCGCCCGCCTTCAGCGCACCCACCAAGTGTGGCAGATCGGCCGACATGATGATCGGCTGACCGTTCATGCTCAGAATGACGTCGCCGACTTGCAGGCCACCCTTGGCCGCCGGGCCGTCGTCCTGGATTTGAGCCACCAGCGCACCAGCCGGTTTCTCTAGACCAAACGACTCGGCCAGGTCCTTGTTCACTTCCTGAATCACCACACCCAACCAGCCTCGGCTGACTTTGCCGCCGTCTTTCAACTGGTTGGAAACATCCATCGCGACATCGATAGGGATCGCGAACGATACCCCCATGAAGCCCCCGGAGCGGGTGTAGATCTGCGAGTTGATCCCGACCACTTCGCCATTCAGGTTGAACAGCGGACCACCGGAGTTACCCGGGTTGATCGGCACGTCAGTCTGGATGAACGGCACATAGTTTTCGTTCGGCAGGCTGCGCCCGATGGCGCTGACGATGCCTTGGGTCACGGTGTGGTCGAAACCAAACGGCGAACCGATGGCGACAACCCACTGACCGGCTTTCAGGTCCTGGGATTTACCGAGTTTAAGGACCGGCAGGTCCTTGCCTTCGATTTTCAGCAGCGCCACGTCGGAGCGTGGATCAGTGCCGACCAGTTTGGCCTTCAGCTCACTGCGATCAGCCAGACGGACGAGGATTTCGTCGGCATCGGCGATCACATGGTTGTTGGTCAGAATGTAGCCATCAGGCGAGATGATGAAACCCGAGCCCAGAGACTGCGCCTCACGCTGGCGATCACCGCGAGGGGAGCGCGGCTGAGGCATGCCCCGCTCGAAGAACTCGCGAAGCGCTGGTGGCAGGCCTTCAAGGTCCGGCATTTGCCCGGACACTTTGCGGTCCGGCAGTTTCTGGGTGGTACTGATATTCACCACGGCAGGCGAGGCCTGCTCGACGAGCTGGGTGAAATCAGGCAACTCGACTGCTTGAACAGCAGCCGCCTGACCGAGGACCAACACGGTGGCAAAAATGGAAAGGTAAGACTTCAAGCGTGGTATCGACATACGGCTCCCGTTACGACGAGCATGGTTAAGCGATATGGAGCAAGGAACACCGGGAACAATACGCCGGTATTTTTGTTCCGGGAACAACAAAACAAGGCCAGAGCCGTGAGGCTCTGACCTATAGAAAAATTCTGGTTTGTTTGCAACTTGAAATGCTCACCAAACATTTCGAAATCGGCTCACTACTGGGTTGCAGTGGCATCGTTGCGCATGGAGAGCGCGATCCGTTCAGCTGTGCCAATCGGAATCTCACCGACCACGGTCACCATCATTTCGCCTTGAGGCGTGGTCAGGCGCCGGGATACAGCAACGGTTGGTCCCAATTGTGTGCGAGTGTCCGTCACAGTTGCGCCATTCAATGGCTCGAGAAATACCGAGAACCGCGCCAGACCGTCGTCATACATCAGGCTATTGACCTGGGTCTTGGTCTGCGGATCCTTTCTAGCACTGCTGCTGGTCAACTCGAAACCGGGTGGTAACCAGTCCGAATGCCAGACTTGAGCCACTTTAACGGCGGAAGCCTTGTCACTGTCAAAAGTGATGGCCTTACATTCGGCGCCGGGCTGTAAATCCTGGTCTGATGGCACTTCGGCGGTGTCCAGTTGCGTGAACTGGAATCGCTCCAGCAACTGCCCTTTGTCATTGAGTAGCAATGACTTGAGCGGCAGGCCGGTCTCTTTATCCAAATGAAGCTCAAAACCGTATCGGTGCTGATCACGTGGCGTCAGTGAAACAATCACCGCTGCACGACCAGCCACACGCGACTTGCCAATGACGGCAAGGTCATACCAATTCTTTAACTTTTGGGGATCCAGTGCACGAGCAGCGGAGTTGGGAGTATCCCCAAGTCCTGCTATCAGGGTGCCGCTAACGCATTGAGTATGCCCATCAATGCGTACGACTTCCTGTGCGGAGCCGTCAAGCTGGAGTAAACGCTCTCGGACTTTGCCATCCTGGACGCGATGCCAGATGTTATGGGTAGAAAAACTACCGTTACGCTCGTAAACGAATGTGCCGTGAAAGCTTTGCTGTTGCTCGGCCTGACCCAAGCGGGTCAACCAGTCCTGGGCTTCATCAGCGTGGGCTGGAACAACAATCCAGCCTGCGAGCAGAAGCGAAAGTAGAGGTATGGAGCGCATGATCCTCCTTAACGGTTTTCCAGGCTTGCTGCACGAGCATAAGGCAGCGCACTTTCAGTGCCTTTCAATGCAGCCTGTTGAGCATGTTGGCGCAAGTAGCTTGGCAGACGCTGATCGTGCCAGCCTGGCTGACCTTGCAATACGCCGTTGGCCATAGGGCCAGTGGCTTCCGAACTCTCATTGTAGCCTGCCAATACAGCTGGACCCTTGACCTGAGGAACGGCCAGACCCGGTTGATTGGATTGCTGAGCCAGTTCTACACCAGCGATCTCGTCCTGATTGTACAAACGAACGCCAGCCAGCACAGCAAGTGTTACCGATGCAGCGACTGCCAGACGACCCAGGCTGCGCCAAGGACCACGGGAAGCTTTTGCCGGCACGGCTTCATCGGCCAATGCAGCCGATACTGCCGCAGCGATATCCAGGCGTGGAAGCAACAAGTCCTTGTGCATGACTGCCCGAGCGATTTGGTAACGAGCCCAGGTTTCACGGGTTTCAACATCGTCAAAGGCATTCAGTACCCGACGCAATTCCAGTTCGTCCGCTTCGTTATCCATCACTGCGGACAGCGATTCCTGCAGGGCTTCACGACTCATGGCGTTCCTCTCTTGGCTATCGCCGCTGTCTCAGTTTTCCTGCAACAACGGCTGCAGGGCTTTATCGATGGCCTCCCGGGCGCGGAAAATCCGGGAGCGCACGGTACCCACCGGACACTGCATGACTGCCGCAATGTCCTCGTAACTCAGACCATCGAATTCACGTAAAGTTAATGCCGTACGTAAATCTTCTGGCAGTTGCTGGATGGTTCGATGGACGGTGCCTTCGATCTCATCCCGCAGCAACGCGCGTTCTGGCGACTCGAGATCCTTGAGGCCATGATCGCCATCGTAGAACTCTGCATCCTCGGAACTGACATCGCTATCCGGCGGCCGGCGGCCGCGTGAAACCAGATAGTTTTTCGCCGTGTTAATGGCGATGCGGTAAAGCCACGTGTAAAACGCGCTGTCCCCGCGAAAATTTCCAAGTGCACGGTATGCCTTGATAAAGGCTTCTTGTGCCACATCCTGGGCTTCATGGGTGTCGTGCACGAAACGCACGATCAACCCGAGAATTTTGTGCTGGTATTTCAGCACTAGCAGATCGAAAGCACGCTTGTCGCCGCGTTGAACGCGCTCGACCAGTTGCTGATCCTCTTCCTGGGTTAGCATGAACACTCCTCGATAAGCTCGGAGGAGGCTTGCATTACTAAACGACCGGACTTGCAAACATAGACTCGGGCTTTTCGCAAAAGTTCTCCCCCTCCAAGCAAGTTTCCTGCGCGCTCTGATTCGGCACGCACGAAAAACGCAGCGCGAGATTCCCCGGCTGCGCGAATAATCTTGTCATCGGATTCGCCGGCAAGGATCCAACCCGCAGATCCCGCACCTGAAGCCGACACTGTCCCTTGAATCAGGCAACCGTCTATTGATCTTGAGCCCTTGGCAAAAGTTCCAAATATTTATAACCAGACGGCACCGACATTGTGCAACCGTGAATAGAAAAATACTGTTAAATCGACGATACAGTCGTCTTGTCGTCGAACCGTTCAAAAAACCATCCGACGAAGCGTCAGGTTTTTCCCGTCACAGTAGTTTCACAATGCCATGTGTGCACGGGTATTGTGCCGCCCCACCCCTCTATATACTAGTGGGCTGTGTGGCCGCCCTGACTCGCCGTTACAGCAGTCTCGCGCCAACCCCGACCCGGGTCGCTTTGAGCGGAATCCTGAAATGAGCCAACAGTTTCAACACGATGTTCTGGTCATTGGCAGCGGTGCTGCCGGTTTGAGCCTTGCGCTGACCTTGCCTGGTCATTTGCGCATTGCGGTACTGAGCAAAGGCGACCTCGCCAACGGCTCGACATTCTGGGCCCAGGGCGGCGTTGCAGCCGTTCTGGATGACTCCGATACCGTCGAGTCCCACGTCGATGACACCCTCAACGCCGGCGGTGGCCTGTGCCATGAAGACGCTGTGCGTTTTACCGTCGAGCACAGTAAAGAGGCGATCCAATGGTTGATCGACCAAGGCGTGCCCTTTACCCGTGATGAACAATCCGGCACCGAAGACGGCGGCTTCGAGTTTCACCTGACCCGCGAGGGTGGCCACAGCCATCGGCGCATTATTCATGCTGCGGATGCAACGGGTGCTGCGATATTCAGAACACTACTGGCCCAAGCCAGGCAACGCCCGAACATCGAATTGCTGGAACAGCGGGTCGCGGTGGACCTGATCACCGAAAAACGCCTCGGCCTTGAGGGCGACCGCTGCCTCGGCGCCTATGTCCTCAATCGCGGGACCGGCGAAGTCGATACCTACGGCGCACGCTTCGTCATACTCGCCTCCGGCGGCGCGGCCAAAGTCTACCTGTATACCAGCAACCCCGACGGAGCCTGCGGCGACGGCATCGCCATGGCCTGGCGCTCTGGCTGCCGGGTGGCGAACCTGGAATTCAACCAGTTTCACCCCACCTGCCTTTACCATCCGCAGGCAAAAAGCTTCTTGGTCACCGAGGCCCTGCGCGGCGAAGGTGCGCACTTGAAGCTGCCCAATGGCGATCGCTTCATGCAACGCTTCGACCCGCGCGCAGAACTGGCACCACGGGACATCGTGGCCCGGGCCATCGACCATGAAATGAAGCGCCTGGGTGTCGATTGTGTCTATCTGGACATCAGCCACAAGCCCGAAGCGTTCATCAAGACCCACTTCCCGACGGTATACGAACGCTGCCTCGAGTTTTCCATCGACATCACCAAGCAACCGATTCCGGTAGTGCCAGCGGCGCACTACACCTGTGGCGGCGTGATGGTTGATCAAAACGGTCGCACCGACGTACCGGGGCTGTATGCCATTGGCGAAACCAGTTTTACCGGACTGCACGGCGCCAACCGCATGGCCAGCAACTCGTTGCTGGAGTGCTTCGTTTATGCCCGTTCGGCGGCAGCGGACATTCTTGAGCAGTTGCCGCACGTGTCGATTCCAGTCGCCCTGCCCATTTGGGATGCGAGCCAGGTGACCGATTCCGATGAAGACGTGATCATCGCGCACAACTGGGATGAACTGCGGCGATTCATGTGGGACTACGTCGGCATCGTGCGCACCAACAAGCGCTTGCAACGAGCCCAGCACCGTGTGCAGCTATTGCTGGACGAAATTGACGAGTTCTACAGCAACTACAAGGTCAGCCGTGATTTGATCGAATTGCGTAACCTGGCTCAGGTAGCGGAACTGATGATCCAGTCAGCCATGGCGCGCAAGGAAAGCCGGGGCCTGCATTACACCCTCGACTACCCCAACATGCTCCCGGTTGCCCTGGACACTATTCTGGTGCCGCCCACCTACGCCGACTGAACGTGAGGCGAACCCGCAGGCGTCGGTGCACATCCGCCGCCTGCGAGTCGCGGGGTACGCAGATCGACCTGATCCGCCGTTCGCCACGCAGGCGAAACCGCAGCACCACGATCAATGGCAGCGCCAGGCTGTCCGGGCGCAACTGCACGGCTTGCCAACCCGCGGCCCGATTCCACAATTGCCAGCCATCGGCGACCCGGCGCAAGCCGCAGAAGGCCTGTGGGTGTTTGAGCAAGATCTGTCTGGGTAACACCCAAAAACCGTGAGCCGCGCACAGCGCAATGCCGAGCAGGCTGGCCCAGGCCGGTATGGATAGAAGAATCAACGAACCCAGCGCGAACAGCTGGGCCACACCATACGCCGCCAGCAACTGCCGAGAGGCATGCCAGCGGCATTCGAACATATTACTTGGGCTGGACACGGTCCAGGATCATGCGAACCATGCGCTGAAGCTCTGGATCTTCCGATTCGGCGCGTTCCATGAACCAGCCGAACATGTCCTGATCTTCGCATTCGAGCAGCCGGACGTAACAGGCACGATCTACTTCGTTGAGGTGCGCATAAACTTCTTTCACAAACGGCACCAGCAACACGTCCAACTCAAGCATGCCGCGGCGGCTGTGCCAGTAGAGGCGATTCAGTTCAACATCTTCGACCATGGAGCGCTCCTCAAATAGGCGGCAAGTATACAGCCCCGGACAGTGTCGAACAGTCGGCTTTGGTCGGGCACCACCTCCTTTTGTGAACTACCCATTTCCAGGGCGCCACCTTATGATGTCCCCCAGACTCTTTACCCTGCGATGACTCATGGCCGATTCTGCTTTTTTCTGCACCCTGTCTCACGAAGGCGTTCTCGCGGTCCGCGGCGTGGATGCTGGTAAATTCCTGCAAGGCCAATTGACCTGCAACCTCAACTACTTAAGCGATACCCAGGCCAGCCTTGGCGCACGCTGCACGCAAAAAGGCCGGATGCAGTCGAGTTTCCGCATCCTGCTGGAAAGCGACGGCGTTGTGCTGGCCATGGCTACCGAACTGCTGGAACCGCAGTTGGCTGACCTGAAAAAGTACGCCGTGTTCTCCAAATCCAAATTGACCGACGAAAGCGCCGCCTGGGTCCGTTTCGGGATCGACCATGGCGATACCGCGCTGAGCAGTCTCGGTCTTGAATTACCGGCAGACACCGACAGTGTCGTGCGTCACGAAGGCCTGATCGCCATCCGCGTCTCGCCGGATCGCGCTGAACTGTGGGTCGCCGCCGATCAAGCCGACGCAATCAAAGGCAAGCTGTCCACCCTGTTGGCCGAAGGCAATCTGAACCAATGGCTGCTGGGCCAGATCCGCGCAGGGATCGGTCAGGTCATGCCGGAAACACGCGAGCTGTTCATTCCGCAGATGCTCAATCTGCAAGCCGTCGGCGGCGTGAGCTTCAAGAAAGGCTGCTACACCGGCCAGGAAATCGTCGCGCGCATGCAGTACCTGGGCAAACTCAAGCGTCGCTTGTATCGTCTGACCCTGGAGGCCAGCGAACTGCCGGCCCCTGGCACGCCGTTGTTTTCCCCGAGCCACGGCAGTTCCATCGGCGAAGTAGTCCTGGCTGCCAATGCTGAACACACCATTGAACTCCTGGCCGTGCTGCAAGCCGAAGCGGCCGAGGGCGGGGACATTCATCTCGGTGCCCTGGAAGGACCTGCACTGAACTTGCTCGACCTGCCTTACTCACTGGATCGCGATCTAGAAATCCAGCGCTAACCGCAGCATTTGTTGCAACACCTAGAGAAAAGAAATGAGCGATCTGGCGGAAAAGGTCCAACAGGATTTGGTTGAGGCCATCGATAACGATGACCTGGTTCTGCCAACGTTACCGGAAGTGGCCCTGCAGATTCGCAAGGCCGCTGAAGACCCGGAAATCAGTGTCAGCACCCTGAGCAAAGTAATTGGCCGCGATACGGCGCTGTCGGCGCGCCTGATCAAAGTGGTCAACAGCCCGCTGCTGCGCGCCACTCAGGAAGTGAACGACCTGCACACCGCCATCACGCGGCTGGGCATCAATTACAGCAGCAATCTGGCGATCGGCCTGGTGATGGAACAGATTTTCCACGCCCGCTCCGAGGTGGTCGCACAGAAAATGCGCGATGTCTGGCGCAAAAGCCTGGAAATCGCCGGGGTCAGCTATGCGCTGTGCCGCAGTTACACACAACTCAAACCCGACCAGGCGGCACTCGGCGGCCTGGTGCATCAGATTGGCGTGTTGCCGATTTTGACGTACGCCGAAGATCACTATGAACTGCTGTCCGACCCGGTCAGCCTCAACCATGTGATCGACCACATTCACCCTTTGATCGGCGTAAAACTGCTCAAGGTCTGGGAGTTTCCGGAATTGCTGGCGAAGCTGCCGGGGATGTACCTGGACTTCAACCGTCAATCCGGGCAGGTCGACTATGTCGATCTGGTGCAAGTGGCCAGCCTGTACTGCCACAAGGACACCGACCATCCACTCGCAAAAATCGATGCGTTCAACGTGCCTTCATTCAAGAAGCTTGGGATTGATCCGCAGAACGAGGCGATGTGCAAGGAACTGGAAGAGTCGCGTTCGATGTTTTACTAGCCTATATAGCGAGGGGGGCTTACCTCCATTGCTCCCCTTCACCACACACGATGTGTTCACTCTCCTGCAATAAAACTCACCCGAACCTTCAATCCTGACGGTTCACCATCGTGCAGGCTGATCTGCGCCAAATGCGCACGGCAGATCTCGCCGACAATCGCCAGGCCCAGCCCCGACCCGGCCACCTGCTGATTGCGCCGGTAAAAGCGCTCGAACACTCGATCCCGCTCATCGACCGGAATCCCCGGGCCATCATCTTCGACCTCCAACACCGCCGGCGTCATGACCCGCAAAATCACATTGCCGCCCGACGGCGTATGAGCCAGGGCGTTATCCAGCAGATTACTCAGCAGCTCGTTCAACAGCGTCGGCTCACCGCGCAGCCACACCGGCTCGTCCGCTTCCAGTGCCAGGGCAACACCGCGCGCGTGGGCCAACGGCGCCATGGCCATGCCCAATTCGCGCGCCAACTGACTCAAATCCAGCAACTGGGCACCGCCCTCGGCAATCGCCCGGGCACCGTTTTCGACCCGAGCCAACGAGAGCAATTGGTTGGCAAGGTGAGTCAGGCGATCCGTGCCCTGGGCGGCGCTTTCCAGGGTGCTGCGCCAGGTTTCAGGTTCATTCGTGCGCAGGCCAAGCTCAAGGCGCGCCTTGAGCGCCGCCAGCGGCGTACGCAGCTCATGGGCGGCATCGGCGATGAACTGGGCTTGGCGCTCAAACTGCTCGCGCAACCGCTCGGTAAAGTGATTGAGCCCGCGCACCAGCGGCCACAACTCGCGCTGCACTTCCACCAACGGCAACGGTCGCAAATCGTCGGGCTGGCGCTCCTCCACGGCCGTGCGCAAGCGCTCCAGCGGACGCAACGCCGCACTCACCGCAAACCAAACCAACAGCAGCGCACCAATCGCCAGCATGCCAAGGCGCAGCAACGTGTCGGCGGCCAGACTGCGCGCCATGCTGACCCGCGCCTCATCGGTTTCCGCCACACGAATTTCCGCCATGCCATTCATGTTCGGCTCGCTGACCGGCTTGAGCAGGCTGACCACCCGCACGTTCTGCCCCCGATACGTGGCGTTGTAAAAACGTGCCAGCGCCGGGTAGTCATCAGTGCGAGGCGTTCCCGGAGGCGGCGCGGGCAGGTTCTCGTAACCGGAAATCAAATTCTGGTGGATGTCATTGACCAGGTAAAAAATGCGCCCGGCACTGTCGTAGGCAAACGTATCCAACGCCACGTAAGGCACGTCGGCGCTAAGCGTTCCATCACGCTGGGAGACACCTGCCGCGATCGTTCGCGCCGACGCCAGCAACGTACGGTCATAGGCGGTGTCGGCCGCTTCGCGACCATTCCAGTACGCACTCAAACCGCTGGCCAGCATTAACACCACCAGCAACAGCGCAAGGTTCCACAGCAACCGCCAGCGCAGGCTGCTGGGCTTATGCATCGCGGCTTTCCAGCAAGTAGCCAAGACCACGGAAGGTCACGATGGCGACCGGCTGACCATCGAGTTTCTTGCGCAAGCGATGCACATAGATTTCGATGGCGTCCGGGCTGGCTTCTTCGTCCAGACCAAACACCTGGGAGGCCAACTGCTCTTTGCTCATCACCCGACCCGGCCGGGCAATCAACGCTTCCAGGACAGCCTGTTCACGCGAGGTCAGGGTCAGCAACTCTTCGCCCAGCGTGAAACGCCGGGTGTCCAGGTCATAGGCCAGCACACCGCAACGCTGCTGACGCTCACCGCCCAGCACACTGCGGCGCAACAGGGCTTTGACCCGTGCTTCGAGCTCAGTCAGTTCAAAGGGTTTGGCGAGGTAATCGTCAGCGCCAAGGTTCAGGCCATGAACCCGATCCTTGACGTCACTGCGAGCGGTCAACATCAGCACCGGCAGGTTTTTCCCCCGCGAACGCAAGCGCGCGAGCACTTCAAAACCATCCATGCGCGGCAGGCCGACATCGAGAATGGCCATGGCGTACTCCTCGCTGCTCAAGGCCAGGTCTGCGGCCACGCCATCGTGCAGCACATCCACGGTCAGCCCTGTGCTCTTGAGCGCCTGGGCGACACTTTCGGCTAACTGCAAATGGTCTTCGACGAGCAGAACACGCATGGATCTTTTCCTCATTCAGGGATGGTCGACACCATTCTTTGGCGCGGAGTTTACAGCCGCAACCGCTGCTGTGAAGCCCGAAAACCGTGAAAGTCTGCTGAAAGGCTAGCGAAAGGTTAGCCCGTTAGAGTCGAGTCACGGACAGTTTCGACTGCCGTCGCTGCTGCCACACAGCGATCCGAAAAACGCCTCGAAGCGTTTTCGACAAATAAGAACAATAAACGGAGTACGACACCCATGCAGTCCTTGCAGACCCAGGCTCTTGCGCCTGCCCGCCTCTCCCGTTTCAGCCACACCGCGCTTGCCAGTGCCGCCGCTCTTGCCGGCTTTTCGCCGTTGAGCCAGGCTGCCTTCTTCGAAGACAGTACGGCAACACTTGAAACCCGCAACATGTATTTCAACCGCGACTTTCGCGATGGCACCAGCGCCCAGCAATCCAAGCGAGACGAATGGGCACAAGGCTTCATGCTCAATCTGCAATCGGGCTACACCGATGGCACCGTAGGGTTCGGGGTGGATGCATTGGGCATGCTGGGGATCAAGCTCGATTCGAGCCCCGACCGTACCGGCACCGGCCTGCTGCCGACCGATGACGGGCGCGCGGTTGGCGAGTACTCCAAGCTGGGCCTGACCGGCAAAGTGAAAATCTCCGCCACGGAACTGAAAATCGGCAGCCTGATTCCGGAAATGCCGATCCTCAAGCCCAACGACGGGCGCATCCTGCCGCAGACCTTTGAAGGCGGGCTGCTGAACTCCAAAGAGCTGAAGAACCTGAGCTTCACCGGCGGGCGTCTCGACAAAGCCAAGGATCGCGACAGCACTGACTACCAGGACATCGCCCTCAACAACAAGAACAGCCGTTTTGCCGGCACCGTCACCGGCAACCACTTCGACTTTGGCGGCGTGGACTACAAGTTCACCGACAAAATCACCGGCAGTTACTACTTCGCGCAACTCGATAACGTCTACAGCCAGCACTTCCTCGGCATGGTGGCCTCGGAAAAATTCGGCCCCGGCACTTTTGGCACCGACCTGCGCCTGGCCATCAGTGATGATGACGGCGAAGCCCGTGGCGGCAAGATCGACAACACCTCCCTCAATGGCCTGGTGAGCTACGCCTTGAGTGGGCACAAGTTCAGCGCCGGTTATCAGCACATGTCCGGTGACAGCGCGTTCCCTTATGTCGATGGCGCCGACCCTTACCTGGTCAACTTTGTACAGATCAACGACTTTGCCGGTGCCGAAGAACGCTCCTGGCAAGCACGTTATGACTTCGACTTCGTCAGGCTCGGCATTCCCGGCCTGACCTTCATGAGCCGTTACGTGAGCGGTGACAACATCAAGCTCAAGAACGGTGACGAAGGCAAAGAGTGGGAACGCAACTCCGAGATTAAATATGTAGTACAAAGCGGCGCTCTCAAGGATGTCGCCGTGCGCCTGCGTAATGCCACCTACCGCTCCAACTACTCCGCTCGCGATGCCGACGAAGTGCGTCTGCTGGTGAGCTATAGCGTTGCCCTTTGGTAATTCAGCACGTCCATAACAACAACTCCCAAGGAGACTTGAATGAACCTATCAATGCGTAAAGTTGCTCTCGCCGCCAGTTGCATGCTGTTTGCCGGTCAATTGATGGCCGAACCCAAGCGTCCGGAATGCATCGCCCCGGCCTCGCCGGGCGGTGGTTTCGACCTCACGTGCAAACTGGCGCAGAGCGCGCTGGTCAACGAAAAGCTGCTGACCAAACCGATGCGCGTGACCTACATGCCCGGCGGTGTCGGCGCGGTAGCGTACAACGCGGTGGTCGCCCAGCGTCCCGCCGATGCCGGCACGCTGGTGGCCTGGTCCAGCGGTTCGTTGCTGAACCTGGCCCAAGGCAAGTTCGGGCGTTTTGATGAAACCAACGTGCGCTGGCTCGCCGCCGTTGGCACCAGCTATGGCGCCATCGCGGTTAAAAGCGATTCGCCTTACAAGACTCTGGACGACCTCGTTCAGGCGCTGAAAAAAGATCCGAGCAAAGTGGTGATCGGTTCCGGCGGCACCGTCGGCAGCCAGGACTGGATGCAAACCGCACTGATCGCCAAGGCCGCCGGAATCAACCCGCGTGACCTGCGTTACGTGGCGCTCGAAGGCGGCGGTGAAATCGCCACCGCCCTGCTCGGCGGCCACATCCAGGTCGGCAGCACCGACATCTCCGACTCCATGCCGCACATCCAGAGCGGCGACATGCGCCTGCTCGCCGTGTTCGCCGAAAAGCGTCTGGACGAGCCGGAAATGAAAGACATCCCGACCGCCAAAGAACAAGGCTACGACATTGTCTGGCCAGTGGTTCGCGGCTTCTACCTCGGGCCGAAAGTCAGCGACGAAGACTACGCCTGGTGGAAAGCTGCCTTCGACAAGCTCCTGGCTTCCGAAGACTTCGCCAAGCTGCGCGATCAGCGTGAACTGTTTCCGTTCGCCATGACCGGCCCGGAACTGGACACCTACGTGAAGAAGCAGGTTGCGGACTACAAAGTGCTGGCCAAAGAGTTCGGCCTGATCCAGTGATCGCCTCTGTCTAGCGGCTGCGGCCCCGTTTCGCGGGGTCGCGGCACAGGAGTTTCCCATGCTCTTACAACGCATTTTTGCTGCGGTGCTGTTGCTGGCCTGCGCTGGCCTGACGCTGATGGCGTGGCCGTATCAAGCGGCATTTTCCTACGAACCGGTGGGGCCTCGGGCCTTTCCACTGTTGATGCTCGGGCTGATGGGCCTGGCGCTGCTGTACATGGTATTTCGTCCGGCGCCGATCAAACATGACGACGATGCACCACCGATGGACCGCGAAACCTTGACCAAAATCGGTATCTGCGTCGTGTTGCTCTTGGTATTCGCCGGCACCTTCGAACCCCTGGGTTTCATTGTCGCCAGCACCTTGATCGGTATCCCGATGGCGCGCCTGTACGGCGGCCGCTGGTTGCCCAGCATCGTGATCATCACGCTAATGGCCGTCGGCCTTTATCTGCTGTTCGACAAGTTGATGGACGTGCCGCTGCCGCTTGGCGTGCTCGATGTTCTGGAGAACTGATATGGATACTCTTGGCTATTTGGGTCAGGGTTTCGGCGTTGCGCTGAGCCCGTACAACCTGGTGACTGCCCTGTGCGGCACCCTGATCGGCACCGTCGTTGGCTTGTTGCCGGGCCTGGGTCCGATCAACGGCGTGGCGTTGTTGATCCCGATCGCATTCGCCCTCGGCCTGCCACCGGAATCGGCACTGATCCTGCTGGCGGCGGTTTACCTGGGCTGCGAATACGGCGGGCGGATAAGCTCGATCCTGCTGAACATTCCCGGCGAAGCCTCTACCGTCATGACCACCCTCGACGGCTACCCGATGGCCCGCAAAGGCCTGGCCGGTGTCGCACTGTCGTTGTCCGCGTGGAGCTCGTTCATCGGTGCGTTCATCGCCACCTGCGGCATGGTGCTGTTCGCCCCGCTGCTGGCGAAATGGGCGATTGCCTTTGGCCCGGCGGAGTACTTCGTGTTGATGGTGTTCGCCATTGTCTGCCTGGGTGGCATGGCCGGTGACCGACCGCTGAAAACCTTTATCGCTGCGTTGATCGGTCTGTTTCTGTCGAGCGTCGGTATCGATGCCAACAGCGGCGTGTACCGGTTCACCGGGGACAACATCCACCTGACTGACGGCATTCAATTCGTGGTGTTGGTGTTGGGCCTGTTCTCCATCAGCGAAATCCTCCTGCTGCTGGAAAAAACCCATCATGGCCAGGAAGCCGTGAAAGCCACCGGCCGCATGATGTTCAACTTCAAGGAAGCCTCGGCAGTGTTCGTGGTGAACCTGCGGTGCGGCGTACTGGGCTTCATCATGGGTGTGTTACCGGGTGCCGGCGCAACCTTGGCCAGCGCCGTGGCCTACATGACCGAGAAACGCATCGCCGGGGCCAAAGGCACGTTTGGCCAGGGTGATATGCGTGGCCTCGCGGCACCGGAAACCGCCATCGGTGGCGCAGCATGCGGCGCTCTGGTGCCAATGCTGACCCTCGGCGTTCCGGGTTCGGGCACCACGGCGGTGATGATCGGCGCGCTGTCGCTGTACAACATCACGCCGGGGCCGCTGCTGTTCCAACAGCAACCCGACATCGTCTGGGGCCTGATCGCTTCGTTGTTTGTCGCCAACATCATGCTGGTGATCCTCAACATCCCGATGATCCGCATCTTCACCCGCATCCTCGCCGTGCCGAACTGGGCGCTGGTGCCGGTGATCGCAATCATCACCGGGATTGGCGTCTACGCGGTGCACGCCACCACGTTCGACCTGTTCCTGATGATCGGCATCGGTATCTTCGGCTACATCCTGCGCAAGCTGGATTTCCCGCTGTCGCCGATCCTGCTGGGCTTCATCCTCGGCGGCCTGATGGAACAGAACCTGCGTCGCGCCCTGTCGATTTCCAACGGTGCACTGGAAATCCTCTGGTCCAGCCCGATCACCTTCGGTTGCTGGGTCCTGACCGCGATCATGCTGCTGATGCCACTGCTGCGGATCTGGCGCAAACGTTCGGCCGCTCAGCGCGCAATCGCCGATGTCTGATCGAACACCGCTCAAAGCCTGGTGGGGAACACCGCTGGTCGGTCTGCTGGGCGGTTACCTCGCCAGCCAGATCGGCTGGCCGCTGCCCTGGATGGTCGGCTCGTTGCTGGCGATCATCCTGGTGCGCTGCCTGACGCCCTGGCAATTGGCGGAAATCCCTGGCGGCCGCAAGTGCGGCCAGTGGATTGTCGGAATCGGGATCGGCCTGCACTTCACCCCGGTGGTGATGGAGCAGGTACTCAGTCACTTCGGCTTGATCTTCTTCGGTGCGTTGGTCACCAGCCTGTCAGCCGTGGTCGGCGTATGGTTGATGCGGCGTACCGGTGAGGATCGCGCCACCGCATTTTTCTCCAGCATGCCCGGCGGCTCCGGCGAGATGGTCAACCTCGGCGCGCGCAATGGCGCAGTGCTCAGTCGCGTGGCGGCAGGGCAAAGCCTGCGGGTGCTGGTGGTGGTGCTGTGCGTACCGGCAGCCTTCAAATACTTGCTGGGTGACGGCGCGCCGGTGTTGCACGCAACGGCCGTCGACTGGCGGTGGCTGGCCTTTTTATTCCCGGCAGGCGCCCTGGCGGCGTGGCTCTGGGAGCGCTTGCGTCAACCCAACCCATGGTTGTTCGGGCCGTTGCTGGTGAGTGCGGCGGTGAGCATCGGTTGGGATCTGCATATCGGTTTGCCACACGGCGGCAGCCAGATCGGCCAATGGCTGATTGGCAGCGGCCTGGGTTGTCACTTCAACCGTCAGTTTTTCCGGCGCGCGCCTTCCTTCATGGGCCGAACCTTGATCGGCACAGTGCTGACCATGTTGATTGCCACGGCGGCTGCCTTGGGGTTGAGTGCGTTGACTCATCTGGATCTGCGTTCATTGACGTTGGGCATGATGCCCGGCGGGATCGCGGAGATGAGCCTGACGGCGGAGACCCTGCAATTGTCAGTACCGCTGGTAACGGCGATGCAGGTGATGCGGTTGTTGTTTGTGTTGTTTCTGGCCGAGCCGTTGTTCAAATACTGGAACCGCGAGAGCATGCCTTAGCGGAGGCTTGTGATACCCGCCAGGAAAGAGTTTGCTACCATCTCTGCTTCGGGAGAGGTGATTAGATGCACATCAGCAAACTACAGATAGAAAACTTGCGGTCTTTCGAGAAGGCCACCCTTGAATTCAATCTGCCGGGCACCAAAGACCTCCAATACCCTAACGTCAACGTATTGCTGGGGGACAATGGTCTCGGCAAGACCAGCATTCTAAAAGCTGTTGCACTTGCGGTACTCGGACCGTTGCTGAGCGGCAACTCTGGTTTTGTACCTGAAGGCTTGATCCGGCGTGCTCCGGCGAAGATCGCCGGCAAGGTCAACCTCAAGAAAAACACAGCCATTCTGACCGCCGACATCATCTCGACCGTAGAAGAACGGCCGCTGAAAGCTGCGACGGACCTCATGCCCGAAACGTTTTCAGTGAGTACCGAAGTCCGCACGGTCAGCTCCGTAGAGCGGATGAGTTGGCATATGTCGCCAAAGAGCGCGGATGAAACGATCGAGGCGATGCAGCTCGATGAAAAAAGCCCGGCCTTTTTCATTGTCGGATATGGAGCTACCCGCCGTGTGGAAGCATCCGCACGGGTGGATGAAAGTGCCCGTACCCGATCCCGTCTACGTCGTTACGAACGCGTTGCAGGCCTTTTCGAAGACCACCTGACGCTCATGCCGCTGTCTTACTGGCTGCCGGCCTTTTCCGTGGAAAACAAGGGCCGTTACAAGCAAGTTATCAATCTGATCAATGAACTGCTGCCACCGGCCTGCCAAATTCAAACGCAGCCAACGGGCCGTGAACACTTGTTCGAAATGAACGGCATCGTTCTGCCCTTCCGCGCCTTGTCTGATGGTTACAGGGCCTATATCGGCTGGATCGGCGACATGCTGTTCCACGTCTGTAAAGGTATCGCCAGTGGCTTGAAACTGAGAGAAATGCGCGGCGTGATCATGGTCGATGAAATCGATCTGCACCTGCATCCCGAATGGCAGCGCAGCGTAGTGCCCACACTGGCCAAGGCACTCCCGAATGTTCAGTTCATCCTGACGACCCATAGTCCGTTGGTCGTCGGCTCATTGATGTCGCAAAACCTGTTTGTGCTGGCAGAGGAAAACGGCTCGACCATTGTCAAGCGGCTGCCCGAACATGTGCGTGGAAAAAGCGCCGAGCAAATTCTGCTGTCGCCCTACTTCGGCCTTGATAGCACTCGGGCGGCGCCCGTGGCGGATAAGCTCAACGAACTGGCTCGCCGAGCGGTGTCGGGCAATGTTAAAGCCTCTGTCGACTACCTGAGAGTGCTCGCCGAAGGCATGTCCTTCGAAGACATGGCAAAACCGCAAAAGGTCCAAGTGGCCACTGCTCGTGTTCGACGCCCGCGCGCTGTCAAAGCCAAGCCTGAAGTTGTTGCTCAACCGCAGCGCAGTAAGCAGGCAGAGTCCAAAGAATGATCCGTTACCCCATTTCGGAAGCTGAGCTGATTGCATTAATCAACGGCAAAAAACCGAACTGGTTGGGTCGTGCCCAGCAGCGAACCCAGCACTACGTCGATGCGGGCGGCTATACCGATGACTCGGACTTCTGGGGAGAAATCAAACAGGTCTACATTACGCTGCAGCACGAAAAATGCGCGTACTGCGAGACCAAGCTTCAAGGCGCGGTATTGGCGAGCAAAGTCCATGAAGTGGAACACTATCGCCCCAAAAGCGAAGTCAAGACCTGGCCCAACCACAACGTCGAGCACTGGAAAAAATTCAAACCTGCCTGGACGACTGGTGCAGGCAGCAAAGTCGGGTATTACAAGCTCGCTTACCATCACTTGAACTATGCCATTGCCTGCACCCGCTGCAACTCCACGCTCAAGTCGAGCTACTTTCCGATTCGCGGCAATCGCGACACTCAGAACGGCGATCCGGCGGACATGCAGGATGAGTCGGCGCTGTTGCTCTATCCGGTTTCAATGACCGACGCCGACGACCCTCAAGACATCATCACCTTCAATGGCGTGCTAGCCGTTCCGAAACACAACTCCGGCCCCGCCTATGAACGTGCAGTCACCAACATCGAGTTCTTTCAGCTTAACCATGAGGACCTCACTTCACGCCGGGCCGAAGAAATCAGGACATGTTGGCTAGCACTGCAAATGTCGAGAAACGTCCCGCAAGACAAGCAAATGTATGACGACACAATCGCATTGATGTGCAGCCCTGAAAGTGCATTCAGTTCATGTGTGTCTGCCTTTTTTTTACTCAGTCAAACCGATTATCCAGTGGCGGAAACAATGGCCAGATTCATCATCAAGGCGCTGTTAACAAAACAACCGCTGACGCCCTGATTTATTGCCTACGCGAAACCGAAACCTCTCAAACTGGCGGCAACCGCCACTCAATCGGCGTCTCGCCATTCTGCTCAAGAAACTTGTTGGTGCGGCTGAAGTGTCCACATCCGAGAAAACCGCGATAGGCCGACAGCGGTGACGGGTGCACCGAGGTCAGCACCAGATGCTTGGTGGCATCGATCAGCTTCTGTTTGCTCTGGGCATGGGCGCCCCACAGCATGAACACCAGGTGCGGTTGCTGCTGGCTGACCACTTCAATGATCCGGTCCGTGAAAAACTGCCAGCCCTTGTCCTTGTGCGCGTTAGCGTTGGCGCGCTCCACGGTCATGGTGGTGTTGAGCATCAGCACGCCTTGGTCGGCCCAGCTCTGCAAATAGCCATGGTTGGGAATATCGATGTTCAGGTCGCGCTTCAATTCCTTGTAGATGTTTACCAGCGACGGCGGCGCCGGCACGCCCGGTTGCACCGAGAAGCACAAGCCGTGCGCCTGGCCCGGGCCGTGATACGGGTCCTGACCGAGGATGACGACCTTGACCTTGTCCAGCGGCGTAGAGTTGAGCGCGTTGAAAATCATCGGGCCCGGTGGATAGATCTCCTTGCCCGCCGCGCGCTCCAGTTGCAGGAAATTACGCAACTCTGCCATGTAGGGCTGGTCGAATTCGGCACGCAGTGCCTCCTTCCAGCTCGGTTCGAGTTTGATACGGTCGTCAGCAGTCATGGTTACATCCGGCAAAAACAATGGGGCGAACCCTAGGAAAGCCCATCACGCTTGTCAATTGATCTGACGCACATCCGGCACTTTCCCACACAGCGATCATACTTAACCCTCAAATTCCCGATCGAGGTCACGATGAATCTGCACTTCGAAGAACTCACTGGCACCGACGGCGCTCGCATCGGCGTCGCCAGCCTCGATGCCGAAAAGTCCCTCAACGCCCTGTCCCTGCCGATGATCAACGCCCTGCGCGATCAAATGGACGCCTGGGCCAAAGACCCGCAAGTTGTCTGCGTGTTGATGCGTGGCAACGGCGCCAAGGCATTCTGTGCCGGCGGTGAAGTGCGCAGCCTGGTGGAGGCCTGTCGCGCCCATCCCGGGGAGGTGCCACCGCTGGCCGCGCACTTCTTTGCGGCGGAATATCGCCTGGACTTCAAACTGCACACCTACCCGAAACCGTTGATCTGCTGGGGCCATGGTTATGTGCTCGGTGGCGGGATGGGGTTGTTGCAAGGGGCGAGTATCCGCATTGTCACGCCAAGCAGTCGGCTGGCGATGCCGGAGATCAGCATCGGCTTGTACCCGGACGTCGGCGCCAGTTGGTTCCTGTCGCGGCTGCCCGGCAAGCTCGGATTGTTTCTGGGCCTGACCGGCGCCCATATGAACGGGCGCGATGCGATCGACCTGGACCTGGCCGACCGCTTCTTGCTCGATGAACAACAGGAGGAGCTGATCGAAGGGTTGCTGCAATTGAACTGGCAGGAACAGACGCCGATGCAGCTCAACAGTTTGCTCAAGGCCTTGCAGCAAGAAGCGGTTGCGCAACTGCCCGAAGCCCAGTGGCTACCGCGGCGCCAGCGCATCGACGAACTTTTGGACGTCAGTGATGTGAGTTGCGCCTGGAAAGCCATCAGCCTGCAACGCGACAGCGCCGACCTGCTGCTCAATCGTGCTGCAAAAACCATGAGTGAAGGCTCGCCGCTGACCGCTCATCTGGTCTGGGAGCAAATCGCCCGGGCCCGGCACCTGTCGCTGGCTCAGGTTTTTCAGATGGAATACACCATGAGCCTCAACTGCTGCCGACATCCGGAGTTCAGCGAGGGCGTGCGCGCACGGTTGATCGACAAGGATCAGAAACCGCACTGGCACTGGCCGGACATCAACAACGTGCCGGATGCCGTGGTGCTGGCGCACTTTCATAAAGTCTGGGAAGGACGGCACCCGTTGGCGGATTTGTCGGAATACTGAAATCCGGGCATAAAAAAAGCGGCGCTTGATGCGCCGCTTTTGTTTGAGCGATTACCGGTTGCCGCCTCGGCCCATGTGATCGCCGCGCCCGTCGTGATGGCGTCCACCCCCTCGATTGTCATTATCCCAGCCTCCTCGGCTGCCATTGTTCCAGTTACCTTGGTTCCCTTGGTGGTCATTATTCCAGCCACCTCGATGATGACCGTCCCAGCCCTGATTCTGATGAGACCGGTAATAGCTCCGGGATTGGTAATAACGCGGGGCCGGTTGATAGACGCGCGGCTGATAGTAATAACGCGGTGTTGGCTGGTAATACCGCGCGGGGGGCGCGTAGTACCGGGGCGGTGGCGAGTAATAACCACCGCCACCTGAATAGTAGGAACTGCCACCAGCGTAATAGGCGGGTGCAGGCGAGGTATAGCCATCTGAATAGTAGCTGTCTCCTCCATCGGAATAGGGCACGCACGCACCAAGAGACAATCCCGATAAAGCAATCAGCAGAATTTGGCGGAGCTGTTTTCGACAGAGCATGGCGGCCTCCTGGACCGCGAGTGAGCCGTACCAGCGACGCTGGCAGGCGGCAGTCAATTATTCGGTGACTGTCGAAAGATCAGACCTCCGTTTCCTGAATCTGGTGCGTTCACGAAACAGATTGAAACATCTGTCCGATGAAAGGTTTTTCATCTATTCACCCCCTGATTAATGGTGCCCGCCGTGATATCCACCGCCGTAATAACGCGAGCCGTGACCGCCGTGATAGCCGTGGTTGTAGTAGCGATAACCCCCGTAATAACGCGGGCCGTAATAGCCGTGGTTGTAGTAAGGCGAGTAGTAGTAAGGCGCGTAATAACCGGGGTAGTAATAAGGTGCGGAGTACGCATCGTAAGGGTCTGCGTAGTAGTAGCAGCCAGACACCCCCAGACCGAGCAACACATAGAACACGATTCGACGCAGCATGACGGCCTCCGAAAAGACCCTGGACAGCAGCCGACAATGGCCGGCTGACACTGCTTTTGACTGAGAATCCGCCATCAAGTGCTGTGCCGCAAAATCCTTCAGATCAGCGGGCGATGCGTCCCATTGCGGTGCAATCGCGCACCATCACAAGGCAACCGTAAGCCTCTTTACCGACGCGGCTACGCGCCATCCCCCACGCTAGAGCGCTCAAGAGGAGTTGGCACGCCTCTCGCTTTAGCAACTGCGTGCAGGAGTTCATTACAGGTTCGCGGCACCACAATTTGCAATGGCTGACTAGGGTTCCGGCTCGCTGAGCGAGTGACTGGTCCGAGAGTTGGCGACCTCCAGTTGAGGTTACACGGCGGGACAAAAGCCCGGGAGACAAGCCACCGTTCGCGGTGCCGCGTTGACTCCTGCCCGCCCTCGATCAACTGGAGAACCACCCATGTCCCAGCTACGTTTCCCCGCCCTGCTCGCCGCGGCCTTTGCCGCCCTCGTGAGCGTCTCGTCCCAGGCTGCACCGAAAGACCATTTCAGCGTGTGCTGGACAATCTATGCCGGCTGGATGCCCTGGGAATACGCCGGCAGCCAAGGCATCGTCGACAAATGGGCGAAGAAGTACGGCATCAAGATCGATGTGGTGCAGCTCAATGACTACGTCGAATCCATCAATCAATACACTGCCGGCCAGTTCGACGGTTGCACCATGACCAACATGGACGCGCTGACCATTCCGGCCGCGGGCGGCGTCGACAGCACCGCGCTGATCGTCAGCGACTTCTCCAACGGCAACGACGGCATCGTGCTCAAGGGTGACGGCAAGAAAGTCACCGACCTCAAGGGCATGGACGTCAACCTGGTGGAGCTGTCGGTTTCCCACTACCTGCTGGCCCGGGCACTGGATTCGGTGGACCTCACCGAGAAAGACCTGAAAGTGGTCAACACCTCCGACGCCGACATTTCCGCCGCGTTCAACACCGAACAGGTCAACGCCGTCACCACCTGGAACCCGATGCTCTCGGACATCAAGGCCAAGCCTGCCGTGACCGAAGTCTTCAACTCCAGCCAGATCCCCGGCGAAATCATGGACATGATGGTGGTCAACAGCGCCACGCTCAAAGACAACCCGGCTCTGGGCAAAGCGCTGACCGGTGCCTGGTTTGAAGTCGTCGAGTTGATGAACGCGAAAAACGCCGCCAGCAAAACCGCACTCGAACACATGGCCAAAGCCTCGGGCACTGACCTGACCGGTTTCCAGGCGCAACTCGACACCACCAAATTGTTCGCCACGCCCAAAGAGGCCCTGGACTTCTCCACCAGCAAGCAACTGCCGGAAACCATGCGCAAAGTCGCCGAGTTTTCGTTCCAGCACGGCTTGCTCGGCGAAGGCGCCAAGGACACCAGTGCCGTCGGCATGGCGTTCGCCAACGGCGTGACCAGCGGTGACAAGAGCAACCTCAAGCTGCGCTTTGACCCGACCTACGTGCAGATGGCTGCCGACGCCAAGCTGTAATCACGAGGAGCTGGCCATGCGCCTGATCAATCGCCACCCGGATCGTCCGAGCCGCCTGTTGTTGGTGATCCTGCCGTTCGCTCTGGTGCTGTTCGCCTACTTCATGGGCTCGGCCGAGCGGCTGACGGACAACCCCAACGACAAGCTGCTGCCCAGCGCCGTACAGATGACCGATGCAGTGAAGCGCCTGGCCTTCGTGGCCGACGCACGCACCGGCGAATACCTGCTCTGGCAGGACAGCGCCTCCAGCCTGCGCCGCTTGGCCATCGGCCTCGGTATCAGCGCCCTGGCCGGACTGTGCCTGGGCATGGCGGCGGGAACCCTGCCACTGTTCGGCACACCGTTGTCACCGTTGCTGACGGTGCTGTCGATGGTGCCACCGCTGGCGATCCTGCCGATTCTGTTCATCGTTTTCGGGCTGGGGGAATTGTCGAAAGTGATGCTGATCGTCATCGGTATCACCCCGGCCCTGGCGCGGGATCTGGAACAGCGCGCCCGGGAAATTCCCGTGGAGCTGCTGATCAAGGCCCAGACCCTTGGCGCCTCGACCTGGACCCTGATGCTGCGCGTGGTGCTGCCGCAACTGTTGCCGCGCCTGCTGATCTCGTTGCGCCTGATGCTCGGTTCGGCGTGGTTGTTCTTGATTGCCGCCGAGGCTATCGCCTCCACCGATGGCCTCGGCTATCGGATTTTCCTGGTGCGCCGTTACCTGGCGATGGACGTGATCCTGCCGTACGTGGTGTGGATCACCCTCCTCGCCTGGCTGATGGACTGGGGCCTCAAGCGCCTGACCCAGCATGCGTTCCCTTGGTATGAAGGAGCGCGCGCATGAGCTTCATCACGGTGAAAAACGTCTGGCAGCAATACGCCGATCAGGTGGTGCTCGAAGGCCTGAACCTCAACGTCAACGAGGGTGAGTTCTGCACCCTCGTCGGCGCCTCCGGTTGCGGCAAATCGACCTTCCTGCGCTTGCTCCTCGGCCAGGAACGCGCCAGTCGCGGCGAGATTCTGCTCGACGGCCAGGCGCTGGCCGGCGAACCGGATTCGAGCCGTGGCGTGGTGTTCCAGCGCTACTCGGTGTTCCCGCATTTAACGGTGCTGGACAACGTCACCCTCGGCCTCGAACTGCCGCGCTCGCCCCTGCTCGGACGCCTGTTTGGCAGCGCCAAACGTGACGCTCGGGAACAGGCTTCGGTGTTGCTGCACAAAGTCGGCCTCGGTCATTCGCTGGACAAGTACCCGGCGCAACTGTCCGGCGGCATGCAACAACGGTTGGCCATCGCCCAGGCGTTGATCATGAAACCTCGCGTGTTGCTGCTCGACGAACCCTTCGGCGCACTCGATCCGGGCATCCGCAAAGACATGCACGCCTTGCTGCTGGAGCTGTGGCGCGAGACGCAACTGACGGTATTCATGGTCACCCACGACCTGTCCGAAGGTTTCAGTCTCGGCACGCGCCTGCTGGTGTTCGACAAGGTTCGTGTCGACCCGCACGCCCCCGGCGCCTATGGCGCACGCATCACCTACGACATCCCTTTGAACAGCGACCGCCGCGCCACCCGCGCCGCCGTCGACGCCCTGCCGATGCCGCTGGCAGGCACGCTTCGTACCGCTTAGAGGAATCTGCAAATGACTGATTCGACCTTGCTGTTCACGCCCTTCGCCGAAGAATTGCTGCCCGGTGGTGGCCACCGTTCGTTCGTGTTGAAACGCGGCCAACTGCTGCGCCTGACCGATCTGCGCGGCGGGGCCAACGTCAGCCTGACGCTGCTCAACGCCAACGAAAAAACCGAACGCCTGAACCTGCCTGACAGCCTCAAATGCCAACACACCGCCAAACTCACTCGCGGCCATTGCCTGTACTCGGACATGGGCCGCGTACTGGCCGCCATCACTGCCGACACCTGCGGCTGGAGCGACAGCCTCGGCGGTGTGCTCTGCGCTGAAGAAGTCGCCGAAAAATACGGCGCGGGGCGCTATCAGGAACTGCGCAACGGCTTCTTCCGCAACGGCACTGACAACCTGCTGGTGGAACTCGGCAAGTGGGGATTGGGCCTGTCGGATTTGCTGATGACCCTCAACCTGTTCAGCCGCGTCGATGTCGACGAAGCCGGGCGCTTCCACTTCGTCGAAGGCAATTCCCGGGCTGGCGATTACATCGAGTTGTACGCGCCGATGGACACATTGGTGGTGCTCACGGCCCTGCAACACCCGATGGACCCATCGCCTGAATACGCGCCAAAACCGCTGAAGCTCAGCTGGATGAACGCCGACGCCAGCGTGGCCGAACACTGCCGCACCTCGCGCCCGGAAAACGAGCGCGGCTTCATCAACACCGACCGTTTGTTCGCCTGAGGATCGCTGCCATGTCACTCGCAATCGCTACCGTTCATAACGAACCCGACACCGCGATCTATCGCGCCACCATCCCCGCCGGCGAACCGTGGCTGATGGAGGTCAAGGCCGGCCAGACCCTGCGCATCCTAGACCTGGAAGGCAACCAGGCCGTCGACACCTTGTTCTACAGCGTCGCCAATCCCAAGGAACGCTACGACGTGCAGCGCACCTTACGCCGGCAGAACAGCGTGTACCTGAGCACCGGCAGCGTGCTGTATTCCAACCTCGGCAAACCGATGCTGACCATCGTCGCCGACACCTGCGGACGTCACGACACCCTCGGCGGTGCCTGTGCGCAGGAGAGCAACACCGTGCGCTACGCCCTGGAAAAACGCTACATGCACAGCTGCCGCGACAACTACCTGCGCGCCTGCGTTCACGACGGGCGCCTGGGCAAGGGCGACATCGGGCCGAACATCAACTTCTTCATGAACGTGCCGGTCACGGCGGACGGCGGGCTGACCTTTGAAGACGGCATTTCGGCGCCGGGCAAATACGTCGATCTGCGGGCCGAGATGGACGTGATCGTGTTGATCTCCAACTGCCCGCAACTGAACAACCCGTGCAACGCCTACAACCCGACCCCTGCGGAGCTGCTGGTATGGAATTGAAATTAGCGCGGTTGCGCAGATGGTTGTTCGCCCTGTGCCAGGCACGCTCCGGCCAGTGCCTGAAACAACCCTGACACCGCCGAACCTGTGGGAGCGGGCTTGCCCGCGAAGGGGCCAGCACATTCGATATTGATGTCGACTGACCCACCGCTATCGCGAGCCGGCTCGCTCCTACAGGGGGACGGCGGCGTTTGAGAAATCTGATTTTTCATCCGGGACGGCCCGGATGCATCTCGAAAAACTGCGGGACGGCCCGCATCCCAGGTCGAGGCTGATGCGCTATCGCCTCCGGGGGTTATGCCATGTTCGAAAAAGTCCTGATTGCCAACCGTGGCGCGATTGCCTGCCGCATCCTGCGCACCCTGCGTGAATTGCAGGTTAAAGGCGTCGCCGTTTACTCCGAGGCCGATGCGGCCAGCCTGCACATCCTGCAAGCCGATGAAGCCCACAGCCTCGGTGAAGGCGCGGCGGCCGGCACTTACCTGGCGGTCGACAAGATCCTCGCCATCGCCAAAACCACCGGCGCCACGGCAATTCATCCCGGCTACGGTTTCCTCTCGGAAAACGCCGCGTTTGCCCAGGCCTGTGAAGACGCCAACATCGCCTTCATCGGCCCCACACCCGAACAGCTGCGCGTATTCGGTCTCAAGCACACGGCTCGCGCCCTGGCCAAACAACACGGCGTGCCAATGCTCGAAGGCACTGAACTGCTCGACAGCCTCGACGCGGCCCTGATCGCAGGCGAACAGGTCGGCTACCCGGTGATGCTCAAAAGCACCGCAGGCGGTGGCGGCATCGGCATGCGCGTGTGCCGCAGTGCGGCTGAGTTGAGCGAGTCCTTCGAAGCGGTCAAACGTCTGGGCCAGAATAACTTCAGCGACGCCGGGGTGTTCATCGAGAAGTACATCCAGCGCGCCCGTCATCTGGAAGTCCAGGTGTTCGGCGATGGCCGGGGCGAAGTGATTGCCCTCGGCGTACGCGACTGCTCGGTGCAGCGCCGCAACCAGAAAGTCCTCGAAGAAACCCCGGCGCCGAACCTGCCCGACGGCATGGCCGAAGACCTGTGCGCGGCGGCGATCAAACTGGCCAAAGCGGTGAATTACCGTAGCGCCGGCACCGTGGAGTTTGTCTTCGACAGCGAAGATCAGCGCTTCTACTTCCTTGAAGTGAACACCCGTTTGCAAGTCGAACACGGCGTCACCGAACAAGTGTGGGGCGTTGACTTGGTGCGCTGGATGGTGGAACTCGCGGCCGGTGATTTGCCACCGTTGAGTGAGTTGAGCCAAGGTTTGAAAGCCGAAGGGCATGCGATTCAGGCGCGACTGTATGCCGAAGATCCGGGACGCGATTTCCAGCCCAGCCCGGGCTTGCTCACCGCCGTGAATTTCCCGGCCGCCAACGGCATTCAACTGCGCATCGACACCTGGGTCGAGGCCGGTTGCGAGATCCCGCCGTACTTCGACCCGATGATCGCCAAGGTCATCAGTTGGGCGCCGACCCGCGAAGAAGCACGCGCTGATCTGCATCAGGCATTGAGCGACAGCCTGCTGTATGGCGTGGAAACCAACCGCGATTACCTGCGCCAGATTCTGCTGGATGCGCCGTTCGCCAGTGGCCAGCCGTGGACGCGTTGTCTGGAAGGCCTGATCTATCAGGCCAACACTTTTGAAGTGTTAAGCGCCGGGACCCAGACCAGCGTTCAAGACTATCCCGGTCGCCTCGGCTATTGGGCGGTGGGCGTGCCGCCGTCGGGCCCGATGGACAGTCGCGCGTTGCGTCTGGGCAATCTCCTATTGGGTAACGAAGAAGGTGCCGCCGCCCTCGAAATCACCATGACCGGGCCGTTGCTGCGCTTCAACTGTGATGCGGTGGTGGCGGTCACCGGCGCGGTTATCCCGCTGACGTTGAACGGCGAAACTGTCGCGATGAACACCGCGCTGTTGATTCCGGCCGGTGCCACGTTGAGCCTCGGCACGATGGCCGGCGCCGGCGCCCGCAGCTATCTGTGCGTGCGCGGTGGTCTGCAGGTTCCGGATTACCTGGGCAGCAAAAGCACCTTCACCCTCGGTCAGTTTGGCGGGCATGGTGGTCGCGCCTTGCGCGCTGGTGACGTGTTGCATGTGCCAGCGTTGAGCGACCGCAGTGCCGGTGCAGAACTGCCCGAGGTTCAAGTCACCGCGTTGCCCGCGGTGCGGCAAATCCGCGTGATCTACGGCCCGCATGGCGCACCGGAATACTTCACCGAACGCTACATCGGCACGTTCTTCGCGACCCAATGGGAAGTGCACTTCAACTCCAGCCGCACGGGTGTGCGGTTGATCGGGCCGAAGCCTGAATGGGTGCGCGCCGACGGCGGTGAAGCGGGCCTGCATCCGTCGAATATTCATGACAATCCGTATGCCATCGGCGCAGTGGATTTCACTGGGGACATGCCGGTCATCCTCGGCCCGGATGGCCCGAGCCTGGGCGGGTTTGTGTGCCCGGTGACGGTGATCGAGGCGGACCTTTGGCAGCTGGGGCAATTGAAGGCTGGAGACAAGGTTCAGTTCATCCCGGTCGATATCAAAACCGCCCGCAATCTCGCCTGCAAGTGGAATACCTGTGGGAGCTGGCTTGCCAGCGATGGGGCCCGTCCAGACACCGCTTCAACTTCATCGCTGGCAAGCCAGCTCCCACAGAGTCTTATGTCGCCTGTGGTGTTGGAGTTGGGTCAGGGAGATACGCGGTTGGTGGCGCGTCTTTCTGGGGATACTCATCTACTACTGGAAATCGGCGCCCCCGAACTCGACCTGGTCCTGCGTTTCCGCGCCCACGCCCTCATGCAAGCGCTGGAAAGCAAACACCTGCACGGCGTGATCGATCTCACGCCGGGCATTCGCTCGCTGCAAGTGCACTACCAACCCGAGCAACTGCCGCTGGCCGATTTGCTCGGCATCGTCGCCGGGGAATGGGACGCCGTGTGCGCCGCCAAGGACCTGCAAGTGCCGTCGCGCATTGTCCATCTGCCGCTGTCCTGGGATGACCCGGCCTGTCAGTTGGCGATCGAAAAATACATGACCACCGTGCGCAAGGACGCGCCGTGGTGCCCGAGCAATCTGGAGTTCATCCGCCGCATCAACGACCTGCCCAACCTCGATGAAGTGCAGCGCACGGTGTTCGACGCCAGTTACCTGGTGATGGGCCTGGGCGACGTCTACCTCGGCGCACCGGTCGCCACGCCGCTCGACCCGCGTCATCGTCTGGTGACCACCAAATACAACCCGGCCCGCACCTGGACCGCGGAAAACTCGGTGGGCATCGGGGGCGCCTATATGTGCGTCTACGGCATGGAAGGCCCCGGCGGTTATCAGTTTGTCGGTCGCACGTTGCAGATGTGGAACCGCTACCGCGAAGTCGCCGCGTTCGACGGCAAACCGTGGCTGTTGCGCTTCTTCGACCAGATCCGTTTCTACCCGGTGAGCGCCGATGAACTGCTGCGCATCCGCCGGGATTTCCCGCTCGGACGTTTCGATCTGAACATCGAGCACAGCCAGTTGAACCTCGCGGATTACCAGGCATTCCTGAGCAAAGTAGCCGACACCATTGCTGCGTTTCGTGATCAGCAAAAAGGCGCGTTCAACGCCGAGCGCGAGCGCTGGATCGCCAGCGGTCAGGCGCACTTCGACAGCGAAGAACGGGTCGCCGAAACCACCGAAGATGCGCCACTGGCCAACGGTCAACAGAGCGTCGACAGCCACATCGCCGGCAACCTCTGGCAGGTTCAGGTGCAAACCGGCAGCCGCGTGGCCGTCGGTGACGTGCTGGTGATTCTGGAGTCGATGAAGATGGAAATCCCACTGCTGGCCCCCATGGCCGGCGTGGTGCGCGAGATTCGTTTGCAACCGGGCTCGGCGGTACGTGCCGGGCAGCGCGTCGTGGTGCTGGAACTCGACTGAACCCATTTCGAAAAGGATTAACGCCATGAACATCAATCTACAACTCGACGCCCTGCGCAGCGCTTACCGCGACGGGACCCTCACGCCCCGGCAATTGCTGCTGAGCCTGCGCGATAAAGCGGCGGCGCTGAACCCGGACTATCACCTGTTCATCCATTTGCTCAGTGTTGAAGAACTGGAGCCGTACCTCGCCGCCCTCGACGGCCACAGCATCGACAGCCTGCCGCTGTACGGCGTGCCGTTTGCAATCAAGGACAACATCGACCTGGCGGGCATTCCCACCACGGCGGCGTGCCCGGAGTTTGCTTACGTGCCCGAGCGTTCGGCGACCATCGTCGAACAGTTGTTGGCGCTGGGGGCGATCCCGTTGGGCAAGACCAACCTCGACCAGTTCGCCACCGGCCTCAACGGCAGTCGCTCGCCGTATGGCGCGTGCCCCAACAGTGTGTTGCCGGAGTATCCGTCAGGCGGTTCCAGCGCCGGGTCTTCGCTGGCGGTGGCGCTGGGCGTGGCGAGTTTTTCGCTGGGCACTGACACCGCAGGTTCGGGGCGTGTACCCGCGGGGTTGAACAATCTGGTGGGGCTCAAAGCGACCAAAGGATTGATCTCCACGGCAGGTGTGGTGCCCGCCTGTCGCACGCTCGATTGCGTAACGACTTTCACCGCGACGGCTCGGGAGGCCAGCCAATTGCTCGCGCTCACGGCACACCTCGACCCGCGCGATGAATACAGCCGAAGCAACCCGCAATGGAATGACGGCGCGGCATTCGGCACACCGCGCCCGTTCCGCTTTGGCGTACCCCGTGCGCAAGATCTGGAGTTCTTCGGTTGCCCCGAAGGCCCGCTGTTGTTCGGTGATGCCATCGACCAACTCAAGGCTTTGGGCGGTGAAGCCGTCGAACTGGACCTGTCGCCGTTTCTCGAAGCCGCACGTCTGCTTTACGAAGGGCCGTGGGTGGCCGAGCGTTACAGCGTGGCCGGCGAATTGATGGAACAAAACCCGGAAGCGGTGCTGCCGGTGATCCGTGCGGTGCTGGCCAAGGCTCCGGCGGTGACGGGCGTGCAAACCTTCCGCGCCCAGTATCGCCTGCAAGCCTTGAAGGCGCTGTGCGACACCGCACTGGCAGACCTCGATTGCGTGGTCACACCGACCATCGGCCGCCCGGTGACACGGGCGCAACTGGACGCCGAACCGGTGCTGCGCAATTCGGAGTTGGGTTACTACACCAACTTCATGAACCTGCTCGATTACGCCGCCGTCGCCGTGCCCAGCGGTTTCATGGGCAATGGCCTGCCGTGGGGCGTGACCCTGTTTGGTCGGGCGTTCACCGATCAGTACTTGTTGAGCGTGGCGGACGCTTTCCAGCGTCAGCACGGTGTGACGGCGCCCACGTCAACAACCGTTGCGCGCAATGACCGCGCGCGGTTGGTGGTGTGTGGTGCACATCTGAACGGGTTGGCGTTGAACTGGCAATTGAAGCGGCGCGGGGCGCGGTTGATCGAGACGACTTACAGTTCGCCGGACTATCAACTGTATGCGCTGGCCGGTGGCCCGCCATTTCGTCCGGGGATGGTTCGCGTAAAGTCCGGTGGCGTGGCGATTGCGGTGGAAGTCTGGGAACTGCCAAGCAGTGAATTGGGGTCGTTTTTGACCGGAATTCCGGCGCCGCTGGGGTTGGGCAAGGTGCAACTGGCAGATGGGCGATGGGAGAGCGGGTTTATCTGTGAGGCGTATGGGTTGGAAGGTGCCACCGATATCAGCCACCTAGGAGGCTGGCGCGCTTATCTCGCTCAATGATCGTCCCCATGCTCTGCGTGGGAATGCATGCTGTGACGCTCCGCGTCACGCTCGCAAAGGGACGCAGCGCGTCCGGGGCGGCACTCCCACGCAGAGCGTGGGAATGATCATTCCGTTGAGGCCCGTGAGCGATCATTCGCGTTCGACATAGAGCAGTTATTTCCCGGCAGTGCCATTAGAATGCCTGCCTTGGACCATTACCCACGGAAGTGTCATGTCGCCCCGCTCGCCTCTGTATTCTCAACGTTCGTTGGTCCTCACGCTGATCGCGCTGCTGGGCGCCGGGTTTCTTGCCACGTCCTTCCTCAGTTACTACGCCTCTCGCGCGTCGATTCGCGACAACATCGTCAACACTGAACTGCCGCTGACATCGGACACGGTCTACTCGGAAATCCAGAAAGACCTTGTCAGACCGATCCTGATTTCCTCGATGATGTCCCGCGACACCTTCATGCGGGACTGGGTGGTGAACGGCGAGCACGACCCCGAGAAAATGACTCGTTACCTCAACGAAGTCATGACGCACTACGGCGCCTACACCTCGTTCTTCATTTCCAACAGCACGCTGACCTACTACCACGCCAAAGGCGTGCTCAAACAGATCAAGGCCACCGAGCCCCGTGACACTTGGTATTTTCGCGTGCGGGACATGGCCGAGCCTTACGAAATCAATGTCGACCCGGACATGGCCAACAAGGACAACCTGACCTTCTTCATCAACTACAAGGTCTACGACTACAACGACCGTTTCATCGGCGCGGCGGGTGTCGGCCTGACGGTCGATGCGGTGATCAAGCTGATCGACAAGTACCAGCAGCGCTACCAGCGCAGCGTGTATTTCGTCGACAACTTCGGGCGCCTGGTGCTCACTGGCGCCGAGGGTGGCCCACAAGGTGCACACATCGGGCAGAGCCTCAGCGAGCTCGACAGCATGAAAAGCCTGGTCAGCCAATTGCCCAAACCCCACAGCGGCAGCTACGAATATTCCGTTCAGGGCCAGGGACATTTCCTCAATGTGCGCTTCATTCCAGAGCTGAATTGGTACCTGTTCGTCGACAAACGCGAAGACGGCGCCCTCAGTGAAATCCGCCAGTCGCTGTACCTCAACCTGCTGATCTGCCTGCTCGTCACGCTGATTGTGCTGGCCCTGCTGAACCGGGTAATCAAGCGTTTTCAGGGCAAGATCCAGGCCCAGGCCACCCTCGACACCCTGACCGAATTACCGAACCGTCGCGGCTTCGATCTGCTGGCCGCACAGGCCATGCATGAAGCCCAGCGCGAGCCGAAACCGCTGACCGCGCTGCTGCTGGATCTGGACCACTTCAAGGTGTTGAACGACACCTACGGGCATCTGGCCGGCGATCAGGTGCTGATCGGCTTCGCGCGGGATCTGGAGAGCTGTCTGCGCCATTCCGACATCGTCTGCCGCTGGGGCGGTGAAGAATTTATCGTGCTGCTCAAGGACACCGACGGTGAGACCGGCCTGATGATCGCCGAGAAGATTCGCCAGCATGTCGAAACACAACGTTATGCCTACAACGATCAAGCCTTGCAGCTGTCCGTCAGCATCGGCTTGACCACGTTGCAGCCGGATGACACCTTGCACACCCTGCTCTCACGAGCCGATCATGCGATGTATCGCGCCAAGCAATCGGGCCGTAATCGCACCTGCGTGGAAATGTCTCACTCCAGCTATGAATGACCTTTATGAACCGGCCTGAACACTGCCCGGCCTGCGGCGCCTCCAACGACTGCAGCCTGGCCGACCCGCGAACCGCTGATCGCGCCTGTTGGTGCTACGGCGTCAGCATCGACCCGGCCGTGCTCGAAGCACTGCCGGCCGAACTGCGCAACGCCTCCTGCCTGCGCCCGCGCTGCGCGCAGGTCGAGGCACAGCTGTAAGCAGGCCTCCGGCGGATCACGTAAGATACGCGACCCTTTTCCCACCGATCCCTTGCCATGCGCGTTGACCGTTTCCTCAGCAATCTGCCGTGCTTCAACCGTAAGCAGGTGCGCCTGTTGCTGGTGGAAAAGCGCGTGCGGATCGACGGAAACATCGTCAGCGACCCGCACGCCGACGTCCGCGAATTCAGTCGTGTTGAAGTGGACGACGACGTGCTGCAAGCCGGCAAGCCGCTGCGCCACTTCATGCTGCACAAGCCCGCCGGCTGTGTCAGCGCCACCCGCGACCCGGAACACCCGACAGTCCTCGACCTGATTCACGAGCCCGACAAGGATGAGTTGCACATCGCCGGTCGCCTGGATTTCAATACCACCGGCCTGATGCTGATCACCAATGACGGCAGCTGGTCACGACGCCTGACCCAACCGCAGACCAAACTGCCCAAGGTTTATTACGTCGAGACCGAGCAGGAGATCGGCCCGGAATATGCGTTGAAATTCACAGAAGGGCTGTATTTCGCTTTCGAGGACCTCACCACTCAACCCGCCGGGTTAGAGCTGTTGGGGCCGAAGTCGGCGTGCCTTAGCATTGTTGAAGGTCGCTATCATCAGGTGAAGCGCATGTTTGGCCACTTCGACAACAAGGTGCTACGCCTGCACCGCGAGCGCATGGGCCCGCTGGCGCTGGACAATGCGCTAAAACCGGGCGAGTACCGCCCATTGCGCACCGAAGAGATTCATTTGATCTAAGCAGGCAACCGCTCAGCAGAAGTTGTCGAACAATTTACGAAAGACACTTGCGCGATGCCGCCTCCCCTGCTTGAATCAGGTCGTCAGCCGAAATGTGACTGACGAGTCACAACATACTTCTAAGAAACTTTTTGCCGGTTAGAGAACCCTCAGGTTCCGCCTCAGACCGACAGACTGCCCGCCAATAATAATACCCGTCGACCTGCTGCATGGATCGACATGGGCCTCCAAATTCCAGGCGTATGCCTACCTGTCACAAAGCTCGTGCAATCTCATTTGCGCGCATACCCGCTTGCCAGGAGTCTTATGACATGAGGCCAGAAATCGCTGTGCTGGATATACAAGGTCAGTATCGGGTTTACACGGAGTTCTATCGCGCAGACGCCGCAGAGAAGACCATTATTCTGGTCAACGGCTCGATGGCCACGACTGCGTCGTTTGCACAAACCGTGAAAAACCTGCACCCGCAATTCAACGTGGTTTGCTACGACCAGCCCTACGCGGGCAAGTCCAAGGCCCACAACCTGCACGAGAAATTGCTGACCAAGGAAGTCGAAGGGCAGATCCTCCTGGAGCTGATCGACCACTTCGGCGCCGAACACGTTCTGTCGTTTTCCTGGGGCGGTGCCGCGACCCTGGTCGCCCTCGCCCACCGGCCACGACGGATCGAAAAAGCCGTAATCAGCTCGTTCTCCCCGGAGATCAATGCGCACATGCTCGACTACCTCGAGCGAGGCGTCGATTACCTCGGCAGCCGGGACGGCGACCGGGTCGGCACCCTGGTGAACAGCACCATCGGTAAACACTTGCCGACTCTGTTCAAGCGCTTCAACTATCGGCACGTCAGCAGCCTGGCCGATCATGAATACGGGCAGATGCACTTCCACATCAGCGACCTGCTGCACAGTGATCGCCAATGCTTTCTGAAGGCTGCGGAGAAAATCAACGTACCGGTGCTGTTCATGAACGGCGAATGGGACGAATACACCGCCGCCGACGGCGCGCGATTGTTCGCCAACCATGTGCAACACGCCACCTTCACGACCCTGGAAGCGACCGGCCACTTTCTCGACATGGAACACAAAGCCGCCTGCCGAGACAGCCGCAATGCACTGATGGGGTTCCTGAGACCGGCACAGCATGAAAGCCGACCGCGTTACCACTACGTTCAGGACCACCATGCACTGGCTATCTGAAACAGCGTCCTCGCGAGCAAGCTTCGCCCTACAGTGTTGAATGCAGTCCTGTAGGCGCGAGGCTTGCCCGCGATAGACCGTGCTTTCGTTTCAGCCGTGCTAAATGCAGCGCGCATAAAGAAAAACTTCAAATCCGTGCGCACATCTGGTACAAAGTCAGCCGCTCTGAGCGGGTGTCGTATAATGGCATTACTCCAGCTTCCCAAGCTGATAACGAGGGTTCGATTCCCTTCACCCGCTCCACTCAGACTTCAGTCTCACGTTGTTTTTTGACGGGGGATAAAAAAACCGGCCTTGATGGCCGGTTTTTTTGTGTCTGGGGTTTGGTGGACTCGGGTATGTGGTCAACTTGGCCAATCTTTGATAAATAGATCAGTCCCCAATTTTCCACAGCTGAATAAGCATGGTTGTGCATCTCTGGCTTATCAACTCCCGCCGCATGCCCCAGGCATGACCTTGCTGACATCTTCGCGAGCCATTTCTCAGAGTAGGTCTGATACAGTCGTCCCCGTTAAATTCGTTGACAGGGAGTCAAGCATGGCAAAGCCAGCTGCACGTATCACCGACCCAACCAGTTGTCCCATCCCTGGGCACGGCCCCAAAGCTATCGCCTCTGGCTCTCCTGATGTGTTCTTCGACGGCCTTGCAGCCGCTCGCAAAGGTGACACCTGCACCTGCGGTAGTGCGTTAGCTTCAGAAGTGTCCGGCACAGTGTTAATCAACGGCAAAAATGCCGCGCTGGTCGGTACTGTCGGCACATCATGGCGATGTCGTGATCGGCGGTTCGGGCACGGTCATCATCGGAAGCCCCCATACCCCTGCCCCCTTTATTCCGCCTACGCCCATGGTCATTCACGGGAACTGGATCGGCTTTAAGATTCCCGCAGAAGAAAGCTACGAAGGGTTTGCTTGCACGGCTCACTTTGACGATGGGTCTTCCATGCCCGGCGTCTTTGACGCAAACAACTCGGTCAAATTTTCCAACCCCACCGGAAAGGCATGCCATACCTTGGCATTTGCCCAACACGAAAACACCTGCACAACCGCAGGTATCGACGGACTGCTGAACGACATTTTGGGATAAGGATATTCTAGTGACGGAACCGAACCTGGTAACCGGAAGTTATGTTGTTAAAAGCGAACATACGCTCGACCGGTCTCCCCTTGAGATGGCGGTTGCAGGCATGGAGGGGGCGGCCAGTCGTTTCTCCATCGATGCCATCAAGGACGAACGCGTCCGCGCAAGCTATGAGAGCAATATTCGACGAATGTCACAGCAGATATTCGCTGAGGTGAGAGCTGGCAATATCAGCGTCGAGGACGCGACAAAGTTCAGCAATGAGATGCGCAACAAAATCATGTTCGAACACCGCAAGCTGACCTCTGCACAGGGTTTGGCCATCGTGCAAAAAAAGAAAAAGGCCGGCCGAACACACAGCGACATCCTGAACGAAAAATCTCAAACCCAGTTCCACAAGAACTACGAACAACTTTCTAAGGCTCAACAGAAAGAGGTCTTGTACAGAGCTCTGGAGCGGTCCGGCAGTGCCAATGCCAAGTTCACTTCTGGCACAAAAATCATGTCTGTCATGGGCAAGGTTGGCATCATCTTGACGGCGGTGCTGGCCACCTACCAAATACTGAACGCTGATGACAAGGCCAAGGAAACGGCGCGTCAAGCCACGATCCTGGGTGGTGGTGCGGCAGGTGGGTTTTTGGCGGGCTTGGGCATATCCGCTCTTTGTGGTCCTGGAGCTCCGGCCTGCGCAATCGCCGTAGTTCTCATCGGTAGCGTTGTCGGCGGCATCGCCGGCGGGGTCGCGGCTGACACGTTCGACGCAGAGCTAGAGGAGCTGGCCCATTGGGACATATTCTGACGCCTACGGAACGAGCGAACATCCAGATCGCGCTGGCAGAGGCCTTTGTAGACAGCACTGTCGACTACGCCTCTATCGCAGAACGAATTCGAGGCTATGACCCAAAGGACGTTGAAGAAATCTTGTACTCAGAGGTCGCGCCTGTCTGCTTCAGCAACCTTGAAACGCCCGTCCCTCCTGTTTGGAGTGGTTTTAAGGATGAATGGTTACTAGAGGAAATAGCCAAAGAACTCAAAGCGCGAGAACACAGTTGGTTTCGACGTCGCTTCGACCAGTTAAAAGTGGCATGGCTACGCTACAGCTACGGTTACATCTGGAAGGAGCTCATGAAATTTCATCGTTTCCAGTAACTGCCCCCCTAAGAATGAATTACGAATTCCTTATGAGAGTTTGTTCCCTGCTGTTGCCTGACGGGCGACCATAACGAAAAAACCGGTCCTGTGTGGCCGGTTTTTTTGTGGGCGGGATTTAGTGAAACGCTGATTCTTCATCCTGAACAAAGCAGTCAACGTCTGCCCAATCACGCGTCGATCACCCAATTCCCTGATGGCACGAAAGTGGCCAATTTCCGAAAAGGCAACGTCCTACACGACGCTGGGAATTGTCCGTACACTTGCGCATTGCTGTGCCTTTGTCACGAGGCCTATAGTCCGAGCGCGCCCAAATGGCGTATCGGGTTTGGCGACTCGATGCCTTGGTACAGGAGCCTCCGAGAATTTCTCGGAGCGCTTTTGAACGTACGTTGCTACCTCATTTATGGTGGCTGTGCGTGGGAGACCTTAGGGTCTGCCGGTTTTACCATGGCCCGGTTCGCCAACCCGCGTACAGCTACCACCCTATTGTTTGGCGACGATTGAGTGGTAGGTCTTCCTCCTATCATGGAGATCAATCTTGAAAGAATATATGGCTCTAACCAGCAACGCCGACGATCTGCCCTCCCTCTTCGTCAACACCACCCAACCGCTGCACTCACTGCTCAGCACGGCCAGCTACAGAATACGAGCCGTGACGCAGATCCTCGAAAACCTCGCCATGCGAGGCGACATCACCACCGACGCGGTCATCCTCAGCGACTTTGCATTGCTCTGCTGCGTGCCCTTGCGCGACGGTTGCGATGTGCTGGACGTTATCGCTCGACGCATGGATGCCGAACCGTCCTGAGGTGATACCGGGCGCCTTTCGGGGCGCCCTTTGCCTTTCATGGCCTGACAGCCAGTCAAAGGAGGACGATGAACATGCTTTTTCCAATTGCGATTTCAGCAGGCGATGACCAACACGCGTGGGGCGTAGAAGTGCCTGATGTCCGGGGTTGTTTTTCGGCTGGAGAAGGACTGAACGATGCAATAGCCATGGCGCGCGAAGCCATTGAAGGCCATTTCGAAATTCTCGCGGACCAAGGATCCCCGATTCCACTGGCAAACAATGTCACCCTGCACATATCGAATCCGCAGTACGCGGAATGTGTATGGGCAGTTTTGGACATCGACAGGACTAAATACTCGGGGGAAGCCCGGTAGCATTGATAGTTGACGCCCTTCCGTCAGAATGACCGAAGCACCACTGTGGCGAGGGAGCAAGCTCCCTCACCACAGGTTCAGTGTGCTTTTACCGAGTCGCCACAATAAACAACCGTGGAAACGGCAGCAGCACCGAACCATCGCTCAACGCCGGATAAGCCTGCTCGATCGCGGCTTGATACTGCTTGAGGTACTGCGCCTTTTCCGCGTCATCCAGCGGTTCGAGAAACGGCCGCAAACCGCTGCCCTTGAACCACTCAACCACGCCCGACGCCCCGCCCGCCAGCGGGTGATGGTAGGTGGTGCGCCATACATCGACGCGCGCGCAGTGCGGTCGCAACATCGAGTAGTAATCGCTGGCACTGGCCATTTCGGTGCGCTGCCCGGCTGCGCTCGCCAGTTTGTCGGCCCACGGGCCCTCGGCGGCCACTTCACGCATCAGGCGATGGGACGGTTCGTTGAGGTTGTCAGGCATCTGGATGGCCAGGCTGCCGCCCGGCGTCAGTCTGGCGGCCAGCGAAGGCAGTAACGTCGCGTGATCGGGCAGCCACTGCAAAACCGCATTGGCAAAAATCACGTCGAACGGTCCGCTATCGTTCCAGGTACCGATATCGACGGTGTCGAACTGCACGTTGGGCAAGCGCTTGCGAGCCGCATCGATCATGTCCGGCGAACTGTCCGCGCCACGCACCGTGGCGCCGATGAAGCGCTCGACCAGCAGTTCGGTCGAGTTGCCGGGGCCGCAACCGATATCAATGGCCGAGCGCGCCTCCACGGGCGGGATGGCGGCGAGCAAGTCTCGCGCCGGGCGTGTGCGTTCATCTTCAAAAGCGACGTATTGTTTGGCGGACCAACTCATTGCGTTCTCCTGCAGGTGCGGTGTTGTGGCCCGAGGCGCACAACCGGTTCGCTACGATACCTCGACCAACCTTCAAGGCCCTATCCCCGACCTTTGTCCAACCATGACAACTTGACCGCTCGTCGAGCCATACACGAGGTAGTTTTGACAGCCTCAATTTCGCATCTATAGTCCAATCGCGGCCCGTCGGAAGGAACCCGAACCCGTTAGTTTGCACGCAAGGAGCAAGGCCAGCTCATGTTCGTGACAGGTGGGTTCCGCCCGTAGTGTTTGCGCAACGACCGCAAGGCAAGCAAGCGTTGTTGTGCCTGGAAAGATGCCAGGCGTTCACTATGAAGAAGGAGCTTTACTATGTCTCGAGTCACGGACGTACTGGTTTCGATCGACACTGAAACCATCCTGAAAAACTACCCGAACATCAGCAAAAACCCTGCCGCGCCGACGATGATCGACGTCAATCATGTGTACATGGTGACCAACCAGAACAACGTGATTAATGGTCAGGCGGGTGGCGAACTGAACTTGAAAGCACAAGTGGGCGACCTGATCCGCTGGCGGGAAACCAGCCTGTCGCAGAGCTTTGAAACAGCGGTGATTTTCTACAAATTCATCGGCAATGTCGGCAACGAGCTGATCTCCACCCCCACGCCACGCAAGGCCACTGCTTGCGTGGCCGTCCCCAACACCAGTAATCCTTCAGTGCCGAGCTGCCAGAAAGTCGACAACTATTACTGGTCGTCGGAAACACTGGCGTGCGGTAGCGTGACCTACCATTTCAACTTTTTGATCGTGGATCGCGAGTGCAAGATTGTCGGCTGCTGTTCGTGGGATCCGTTCATTACCATCCGTAACTGACGAGGGTCTGGCCCCTTGGCGACAAGGGGCTTGCCGAACACGTTGCCGCCTCGACAGGAACCGGGATGTCTTGCATGAACCGACGCGGCTGCCGTCATGTACCACCATCATGAAAGGAATCCATGATGACTTCCGAACCGATCAACGCCCCCTCCTCCGCGAACAATATATTGCTGATCGTGGATGCCGAATCACTGCTTTCACGTTATCCGCAACCCAGTCTGAAACCGCCATTACCAACGGTGATTGAAGAGGGTTTCATCCTCGTCATCGCTGGAGGTAAAAGTACAATAAATGACAGTAAAATTACGTTACACACGAGTAAAGAAACGACATTCCATCTCCGTGGAAGGACCATCAGCCTGCTGGCCGAACACAGCGTGGTGTTTTACGAGATATCAGTGGGCGATGCCGGCGTACTGTCAGCGCCCGAATTGGTGGTCCATGGCAACCTGACGGTGCCTGTGCCCGACCCGGCAACGCCGACGGAGCCGGGTAACCACCAGGCCGATGATCATTATTGGAAATGCACTCGACGGTCCTCAGGCGTGGAGACGTGTGAGCTGAATTTCATGCTGATCGACAAAAACTGCGAGGCGCTGGGCTACTTCAGTTGGGCGGTTGAAGTGGAAATGGCTGACTAGGCGCACATACGTAGCAGCTGGCGCAGGCTGCGTCCGGCTGCGTAGCCGTTGTAAATCCTGAGTTCTCGGTCTCCCTGAAACACCGGTCGCATGGCTTCACGACTGCTGCGCAGCCGGACGCAGGCTGCGCCAGCTGCTACAAAAGTCGCGTCGCTGGCGAATCTGGAAATGTGGATAGAATTTTCAACACGCCGTCGCTGTCTGAAAATCAGACACACCCCAACAAGGAACACGGCCATGAAATTCGCAAAGATTTCGCAGAAACTCGCCCTCTGGGCCGGTAGCCCAAAGACATTCATGGGGGCGCTGATTCTTATTGGCTTGTGGGGCCTGAGCGGGCCGATTTTTGATTTCAACGACACCTGGCAACTTATCATCAACACGTCGACCACCATCATCACGTTCCTGATGGTGTTCCTGATCCAGAACACGCAGAACCGCGATACCGACATCTTGCACTTGAAAATCGATGAGTTGCTGCGGGTGAACAAGGAGGCGCAGAACGCCATGCTGGGGCTGGAGTTGCTCGATCTCAAGCAACTGGAAGCACTGCGCAGACACTATCGCGCCATGGGCGAAAAAGATGTGCATGGCCTGGCAGGGCTGGCGACGTCGAGTCAGCGCAAGCAGGATTTGAACGAGTGCTGAACCCAAACAAAACGGCGCGTGATGTGAATGACGCGCCGTTTGCTTTAAACACCCCCAAACCTGGTGCTAGCGACCGGCTTGCAACGCCTTGGCCATCTGCAGGTGGTTTTGCAGTTTGGGCAGGGTCTCTTCAGCAAACGCCTTGATTTGCGGGATGTCGGTGGTCTGCGCTTCTTGCTGAAGTTGCTCGATGGCTTCCTGCGTGGTTTTCACCTGACTGGCGGCGTACGCCTCATCGAAGGTTTCGCCGTCCATCACTTGCGGCATCAAGGCTTTGGCCTTGTCGACCACCTCTTCGCGCGGGGCTACCGACAAATCCAGCTGTTTGGCGATTTTCGCCAGGTGCTGGTTAGCGGTGGTGCGGTCGTTGATGACGACAATGGTGTAGTCCTTGACCTCTTTGGATTCGGTTTTCTGATGGGCCAGGCGACTGGTTTCAATATCGGCCATGCCTTGGGCCGAGGCCTCGTTGATGAATTCTGCGGGGGACTGGGCAAAGGCACTGCCGGCACACAGGCCCAGCAACGTAGCAAAACATACATATCGTATTCGGGTGGCCATCCGGATCATGGTCGCGCCCTCCTTCTGAAAAATTCAAGCGGGAGCTTTCGCCCCCGCCTCTCATCAAAACCACCTTCAATCACTACTTGGATTTCTGACCTCCTTTGCGGCCCATTTCGGGCTTCGAAGGGTCTTTGTCGACAGTCGTAGTGGTGGTTTTCCCACCCTTGCGACCGGCTTCAGACGCCTTCGTTCGATCGTTGGCGAAGTTTCCCGAGTTCGAGTTTCTTGAGTTAGGCATGATTCTCTACCTCTTGGTAATGACCCAGGCGAGCAGCAGCCCGCATAGAATCAGAATTGAGGCGCACTGAAAGGTTTAGAAAACCTGATAACGCCGCGACGAACGGCAGCGGATATTTCAGGTGTCGAGCCGCAGGTGATGCCGGCGCTTGGCGGTGTACATGGCTTCGTCGGCATGCCGGAACAGCTGCTTTTCTTCGGTACCGTGCTCGGGGTAATGAGCGACACCGATACTGACCTGGATGTTCAGGCTGTGCCCGTCCAGACGCAGCGGCTGCGCCAGAATCTGAAGGATTTTCCCCGCCACGCTGTCGGCGTCTTCCGCGGCCTGGATGCTGTGCAACAACACCACAAACTCATCCCCGCCGATGCGCGCCACGGTGTCAGTTTCGCGCACGCAACCCTTGAGCCGATTGGCGACCGCTTGCAACAGCATGTCGCCCACCGCATGGCCGTGTGTGTCGTTGACGTTTTTGAAGCGGTCAAGGTCGACGTACAGCAACGCCATGCGCCCGCTATCTGCCCGAGCCAGCTCCAGTGACGCTTTCAGACGATCACGCAGCAGCTCGCGATTGGGCAATTGCGTCAGTTGGTCGTACTGGGCCATGCGCTGCAACCTGGCATGCAATTGCTTGCGTTCGATGGCGGTCGCGACCTGGGCGCAGACGTATTGCAGCAATTCCTTGTCCCGCTCGGTGTAGCGCTCTCCGCCGGGAATGCTTTTGACGATGAGCGCGCCAATCGTGCCGTTTTTCGAGTTCAGCGGAACGCCCAGCCAACACGGCGAATTCGGCCCGGAGACCAACATCTCAAAACCTTCGTGCGAATTTTCCTGGCCCGGGGTCAGCAAAATCGGCAGGCCACTGCGGATCACTTCCGCACACAGACGCCCGGTCATGGTGCCGGGTTGTTCGGGTTGCAGTTCCTGATCGTCGACGTGATACGGAAAATTCAGCTGCGCGCAGTGCTCGTCATACAGCGCCACCGAGAAATTAAGCGCCGGCAGCCATTCGCCAATGATCAAGTGAATGCGCTTGAACAGTGCCAACAAATCTTCCGCCGCGTGAGCCGCTTCGGAGATCGCGTACAACGCCGCTTGTCGGGACTCGGCCAGCTTGCGTTCGGTGATGTCCCGGGCCACGGCGATGCGTAACTGATCGACTTCCGACCAACGCGCCGACCAGAGGATATGCACCACCTGGCCGTCCTTGCGTACGTAGCGGTTTTCGAAATTGAGTTTGGGCTCACCGCCCATGATCTCCCGCGCGGCGTCGAGGGTGCGCTGGCGATCGGCCGGGTGCACCAGATCAATCATTGGCTGGCCGATCAGTTCGTCGGGGGTGTAACCGAAAATGCGCTCGCAGGCCGCACTGACAAAAACGAAGCGACCTTGCTTGTCGACGGCACACACGGCGTCCAGCAAAAGATCGATGTAGCTCGCCAACGGCGCGGAGTTTCTGGATGCCATGGTGCCCTGCATGTGGCCTCAAGCCTTGTTCGTGACCAGCCCCGGCAACGCGTGCGCCAGGGCATTAATGGCAAAACCGATAAACATTACCCCGCACAACCGGGTGATCGCCAGTTCATGGCGCTGATACAAGGTGCGGACCTGCCGCGCGCCCACGATGCCGATGAGAATAGCGTAGGCGATCAGGCCTCCAACAAAGCTCAGGACGATCAGCCACGGCAGCATCGACCAGTGCAGCAGTTCTGCGCGGCTCGACAACAATGCGGTGAAGGTGGCCACCGCCACCGGGTAAGCCTTGGGATTGGTCAAACCGAACATGATGCCGTGCCAGAACGGCTGGCGAGCCGGGCCCTGAGGCGCTTCGGCACTGCTGCGTTTGGCCCGTACCGCGCGTAAACCCAGCCAAAACAAATACAGTCCGCTGAGCACACCCAACACATCAAACGCAGTACTACCGATTTCGCGTGCGCCGACAATCGCAATCAGTGCCGTGCTGCACCAGACCACATCCCCCAGCAAATGCCCGCACAAAAAACCCGCCCCCGCCCGTCGCCCATGCGCCGCACCGATCCCGAATACCGCCAACACACCCGGCCCGGGGGTGATGCCGTAGATAAAACCCGAGGCAAGAACGGCCATTAGCAGGGATGGGGTCATAGAAAAACTCTTTTGAACCACTTAGTGAATGGACGCCAGTCTATATCAGGTCCAGCAACATCGACTTACAGATCGTCGAAGAACTTCATCCCCGCATACGGCCGCTGCCGGCAGGCCGCCAGGCGCGACGCCAGGTCACCCACATGGGCTTCCAGCTTGTGGCCGTCCGGATCAAGGAAGTAGAAGGACGCGCCCTCGCTGCGATTGTCGCGCCATTCCTGCACGTGGGTGGATCGCAGACGTTCGACGAAGCGTGGGAAATCCGCCGCATCGAGGCTGAAGGCGTAATGGGTGTAGTCGGCAGCAGGCTCGGGATGGCGCAGCGGGTCGAGGGATAGACACAACCACAAACCCGGCAGCGAAAGATAGGCGCCGCAGTCCCACGTGGCTTCGAGGCGCAGTTGCAGGAGGTTCTGGTAGAACGCCACGCTGCGGCTCAGGTCGGTGACGGCGAGGGTCAGGTGGTTGAGGCCTGTGAGCAATTTGATCGCCTCAAGAGTTTGGAGTTGAGTCAGTGGACATGTCACCGCGCACTATCCCCTGCGCAATCCGCCCATTCAACCAATTCAACGCCTGATCCCCACCCCGCCGTTTGTGCCACGCCAACACAAAGGTGAACGACGGAATATCAAACGGTGGCGGCACGACGACCAGCGACTGTTCATCAATATCACGCAGCCCACGGGACGCCACTGTCAGAATCAGATCAGTACCGCTGATAAATCCCGGGGCGACGCTCCAGTGCGGCAGGCTGATCGCCACGCGACGGCGTTCGCGCAGTGCGGTCAGGGCCCGTTCGATTTCCGGGGTGCCGCTGCCGCGCATTTCCAGCAGGACGTGCGGTCGCGCGAGGTAGGTTGGCAGGTCGAGGATGCCATTGGCGGGCAGGCTGTAACGGTCGACGAGGCACACGTAGTGCTCTTCGAACAACGGTGTGCTGCGCAACTCATTCGGCAATTCGGGAAAGACCCCTGCGGCGATGTCGATATCACCATTGAGCACACCCTCGATCATGCCTTCGCGGCTGGCGTGGGAGATCAGCAGGTCGATGCCCGGCGCTTCCCGGCGCAAGGTCCGAATCAGCCCCGGCAGGATAATCGCCGCGCCATAATCCGACATCGCCAGGCGAAAGGTGCGCTTGGCGGTGGCGGGATCGAAGGTGTTTGGCGCCAGCAGTGATTGCACCTGAGCCAGGGCTTCGGCCAACGGTGCGACCAGTTCCAGCGCACGTGGCGTCGGCACGAGTGTGGCGCCCGCGCGCACCAGCAGCGGATCGCCGAGCATGTCGCGCAGTCGGGCCAGCGCGTGGCTGACCGCCGGCTGGCTCAGGTGCAGGCGCTCGGCAGCCCGGGTCACGTGTTGTTCGCTGAGCAATGCGTCGAGAATCACCAGCAGGTTGAGGTCGATGCGTCGAAGATCATTCATTTGATGCATGTTCTGTATAGCAAACCGGAATTTAAATTTGCGTGACGAATACCCTACAGTCCAGCGAAACCTGTTGGAGAACACATCATGAGTACATTGCACTGGGCCGGTCTGTTGCTGCTGGCGCTGATTGCCGGGGCGGTGGTGCCCTTTCAGAGCGCGATCAACGCCAACCTCACGCGAGGTCTGGGCCATCCGTTGTGGGCGACGCTCGCCTCGTTGCTGGTGAGTATTGTGGTGTTGCTGCCGATCATCGTGGCGCTGCGCTTGCCGTTGCCGTCGCTGGCCTTTATCACCCGGGCACCGCTGTGGATGTGGGCAGGAGGCGCGTTTGGGGTGTGCTTTATTTCGTTGGCGTTGATGCTGCTGCCCAAGCTGGGAGCGTCAGGCTTTATTGCGCTGGCGTTGGCGGGGCAAGTGGTGGCGTCGCTGGTGCTGGATCACTTTGGGTGGTTTGGATTGATGGAGCGGCACATGACGTTGCCTCGGGCGTTCGGGGCCGTCTTGTTAGTGGCGGGGGTGGTGTTGATTCAGTTGGGCGGCATGACGGAAAAAGCCATCGCCGCAACGCCTTGAAAACCTAAAGATCGCACCCTCCGGCAGCGCCTGCGTGGATGCGTGGTCCACGTAGGTGCTGCCGGAGGACGATCTTTAAAACTTGTCCAGCGTGCGCAACTTCTGCGGCAACCCCCACAACAGCAGCGCCACCGCGATCAACGCGCAGACACCGATGACATACAGGGCCGGTGTGGTGCTGCCGGTCAGGTCCTTGATCCGCCCGACCATCACCGGGCTGACGATGCCGCCGAACTGACCCAGGGTGTTGATCACCGCAATCCCGCCGGCGGCCCCTGCGCCAGCACCGGCCAGCAGTTTGGGTGGCAGGGTCCAGAAGCTCGGGATGGACGCGATAATGCCGGCACCGAGCAGGCCCAGTGCGACAATCAGAAAGGTCGTGTGGTTGGCGAAGATCCCGGCGCAGAAGAACCCCACCGCCCCCACCGCCACCAGCCCTGCGACAAACTTGCGCCGCTCGCCGGTCGAGTCAGACAACCGCCCGATCACCACCATGCTGATGGCGCCGCAGATGTAAGGAATGGCGGTCAGCAAACCGATCATCACCGGGCTCTCGGTGCCGGCACTGCGAATCAGTTGCGGGGCCCAGAAATTCAAGCCGTAGGACGCTACCTGAATGAGGAAGTAGATCAGCCCCAGTGTCAGGAAACCCGGAATTCGCAGCGCGGCGAGCAACGAGCCGCCACTCTTGTGCGGTTCATGCTGAGCGATGCGGCTGGCCAGCAGCGTCTTCTCGGACGGCGTCAGCCAATGGGCATCTTCGATGCGGTCCTTGAGCAATGTCAGCACCAGCAAGCCGAGGCCGATGCAAGGTACGCCGCCGAGCAAAAACAGCCAGTGCCAGCCGCGCATATCGAGGAAACCGTCGAGGTGTTGCAACACCAGACCGGAGAACGGTGCGCCGACCAGACCGGCGAACGCCGACGACAAAAACAGCATGGAGGTGATGCGTCCGCGATAGTGCTGCGGGAACCACAGCGTCAGGTAATACAGCACGCCCGGCGCAAACCCGGCTTCCATCGCACCGATCACAAAGCGCAGCGCGTAGAACTGCCATTCGCTGTTGACGAAGACCATGGCCGCCGTGGCCAGCCCCCAGGACATCATGATCCGGGCGATCCAGCGCCGCGCGCCGACCTTGTACAGCATCATGTTGCTGGGCACTTCGAATATCACGTAACCGACCACGAACAACCCGGCGCCGAGGCCGTAAGCGGTGTCGCTCAGGCTCAGGTCGGTTTGCAACTGGAACTTGGCGAAGCTGATGTTGATGCGGTCGAAAAACGCGAACAGGTAGCAAACCATGATCAGCGGCATCAGGCGCCAGGCGACCTTGCTGACCAGGGCTTTTTCTTCGTCGTGGCTAACGGACGGGCTCACGCCCGCCTCCAGTACATTGAGGCTCATGATGATTCTCCAGGCGGACTTCCCGTGGGTGTCCGATTGTTTTTGTTGTCTGGTTGAGATGCTTTTTTGCAGGAGCCGAGCTTGCTCGCGATAGCGGTGGTTCAGTCGACATCAATGTTGGATGCGACTCTGTCATCGCGAGCAAGCTCGGCTCCTACAGGGATTAGGTGTGGTCAGGAAGGCACGGGATGCAGATCGCAATTGCGTCCGGCCTTGGCCAGTTGACCGGGCACTTCGTGACCCAGCAGCGCCGGCAATCCTCGGGACAGTTTCAGCAGCAGAGGCAAGTCGATGCCAGTTGGAATACCGATTTCATCGCACAGGTTGACCAGGTCTTCGGTGCAGATGTTGCCCGACGCACCCGGTGCAAACGGACAACCGCCGAGCCCGCCCAGCGCGGCATCGAAACGTCGGGCGCCGGCCTCGTAGGCGGCCAGCACATTGCACAAGCCAAGGCCGCGAGTGTTGTGGAAATGCAGGGTCAAATCCGCTGGCGAGACCCGTTGCAACACCCGGCGCACCAGCCTGTCGACCTGTCGCGGGTTGGCCATGCCAGTGGTGTCGGCCAACGTGATGCCCTGGATGCCGAGTTCCTGATAGGCCTCGACGATTTGCAGCACCCGGTCCTCATCGATCTTGCCTTCGAACGGGCAGCCGAAGGTGGTGGCGATGCTGGCGTTAAGGCGCACCGGCGTGCCCTGAACGTAGTGCACGATCTCACCGAATGCGGCCAACGAGTCTTCGCAACGCATGCGCATGTTCGCCAGGTTGTGCGTCTGGCTGGCGGACATCACCAGATTCAGCTCATCGGCCCGCGTCGCCAACGCCCGTTGCGCGCCTTTGAGGTTGGGGATCAACGCAACGTAGATCACGCCCGGTTGGCGGGTGATGCCCTTGAACACCGATTCACCGTCACGCAACGCCGGGATGGCCTTGGGCGACACGAACGAGCCGGCTTCGATCCGGCTGAAGCCGGCCAGCGACAGCTGATCGATCAGGGCAATCTTGTCGACGGTTTCAACCCAGGTTGGCTCAATCTGCAAACCATCGCGCGGGGAGACTTCCTGAACGATCAGGGTCTGGGAGTAATCAGTAATCATTGCACCACTCCTTCAGCTTTCAGGCGTTCGATGTCTGCCCTCGTGAGGCCAAGCGTCCCGAGGATGTCATCGGTGTGCTGGCCCAGGCCAGGTCCCGACCAGTTCACGCCGCCGGGCGTTTCGGACAGTTTGGGCACGATCCCCGGCATTTTCACGGTGGCGCCACCCGGCAGTTCGGCGCTGAGCAACATGTCCCGCGCCTGATAATGCGGATCGGCGACGATATCGGCCACTGAATAGATACGACCGGCCGGGACTTCGGCCGCTTCCAGCGCCGCCAACACGGCATCGATCGGCAGGCTGCTGGTCCAGTGGGTAATGGCGGCGTCGAGCACATTGCTTTTCAATGCACGCCCGTCGTTGTGAGCAAACTCGGGGGCTTCGGCCAGATCATGCCGACCGATGACCTCCATCAGACGCTTGTAAATCGGGTCGCTGTTGCCGGCGATCACCACGTAAGCGCCATCGGCCGTCAGGTACGTATTAGACGGGGCGATGCCCGGCAAGGCGCCTCCACTGCGTTCACGCACATGGCCGAGCATGTCGTATTCCGGCACCAGGCTTTCCATGACGTTGAACACGCTTTCAGCCAGCGATACATCGACCACTTGCCCACCGCCCTGCCCGGTCTTGACCCGCAGCAACGACATCAAGGCGCCGATCACCGCGTGCAGCGAAGCGAGGGAATCGCCGAGGCTGACACCCACCCGCGCCGGTGGTGAACCGGGTGTACCGGTGGTATAGCGAATCCCGCCCATGGCCTCGCCGATGGCGCCGAAGCCCGGGCGATCACGGTACGGGCCGGTCTGGCCGTAACCGGAAATGCGTACCAACGTCAGGTTGGGATTGAGGGCGTGCAACACGTCCCAGCCCAGGCCGAGTTTTTCCAGGGCACCGGGGCGCAGGTTTTCGATCAGCACGTCGGCACTGGTCGCCAGTTGCTTGACCAGTTCGATGCCTTCAGGGGATTTGAGGTTGAGTGCCAGCGACTTCTTGTTGCGCGATTGCAGGTACCACCACAGCGACGTGCCTTCGTGCAGCTTGCGCCACTTGCGCAGTGGGTCGCCCTGGCCCATGGCTTCGATCTTGATGACTTCGGCGCCGAACTCGGCAAGCATGCGCGCGGCGAATGGCGCGGCGATCAGCGTGCCGATCTCGATCACTTTGATGGCGCTTAAAGGGGCAGACATCGCAAGTTACCTCTTATTCTTGGAATATGTGCCAAGGCTAGAGGAGCGGGGGTCAAGGAATCCAACCTTCAGTTGGCAACGGGCGTTCGTGAAACGCGAACGCTCGGTTGGAGATTGTCGGCAAACTCAGGTCAGTCATCGCGGGCAAGCCCGCTCCCACACTGGATTTATGTCACGCCAGAAAACCCTGTGGGAGCGGGCTTGCCCGCGATGAGGCCCGCCCATTCAACCGAGAATGATCAGACCTGCCCGCGCAACTGTTCAAACAACATCCGGCTCACCGGCGACAACGCCGCTTCGTCCCGCACCACGATGATCAACGCTCGATCCGACCAGTCATCCGTCAACGGCACTGCGTGCAACCCCAGCGCCCGGCCAAACAATTCATAAGCCTTTAGCGGAAGAATGCCGATGCCCATGTTGGCCTGCACCATCCGGCACATGGCGTCGAATCCCGGCACATGAATGCGCAACCGCAGCACTTTGCCGGCCTTGCGAGCGGCGGCATGGGTGCGCATGTTGATCGAACTGGCGGCATGCAAACCCACGTAATCGCTGTCCAGGGTGTCGGCAAACGCCAGGTTCGAACGGCTCGCCAACGGGTGATCGGGCAGCATCAACACCACCAGCTTGTCTTGCCGGTACAGCACGCTGTGCAAACCCTTGGTGTCGCTGTCGATCGAGCAAATGCCCAGGTCCGCCACACCGTCCAGCACCCCTTGAATCACGCCGCTGCTGGGGCGCTCTTCGAGGTCGGTCTTGACCTGCGGATGACGCTCGGAAAAGTCGCGCAAGTCCTCGGGCAAAAACTGAATGATCGCCGACAGGTTGGCGAGCATCCGCACATAGCCGCGAATGCCGTGGCTGTGCTCGCCCAGTTCAAGGCCCATTTTCTCGACGTTGAACAGCATCTGCCGCGCGTGGTGCAGCAAGGTTTCGCCGGCCGGCGTCAGGGTCATCCCCTTCGCCTGGCGCACGAACAGGCTGATGCCCAACGCGTCTTCCAGCTCCACCAGGCGCTTGCTGGCCGCCGACACCGCGATGGCTTCACGCGCGGCGGCACGGGTCAGCGTGCCCTCTTCATGGACGGCGACGAACAGTTGCAGGGTGAGCAGGTCGAGACGGCGGATCAGGCTTCTTTGCAGCATGGAGGGCTCGATGACTTCTGCGCGGCTGAATGGGCAGGATAACCGGGTTTTGCCCCACATCCACACCGCTATCGCCCTACACATAAATCTCTTGTAACACTCGACCGAAGCGGAAACGGCCGATTCAGCGGCAACGTCGCACTCTGTAAAGTCTGGCAACACACACGGACGGCTTCACCACTCAAGGACAGACACTTCAAATGGACCAGACAACGCACGCGGCAAATACCTTCACCAACTATCGAAAACTGGTCGCGCTGGCCGATCACGACTGGGAAACCGCAGAAGCGGGGAAAGTCGCGGGACTGAATGTCGACATCAGAAGCAGCAACCGCATGGTTGACCAGCACGGACGTGCGTTTCATCACTTCTGCACCACCTCCTACCTGGGCCTGGATCACCACCCTGATCTGCTCGACGGCGCCATGACCACCTTATGGGAAACCGGCACTCTGCGCGTCGCCAACTCAAAAAACCGCTGCAAACTGACGATCCTCGATCAGTACGAAACCGAGCTATCAGCATTGTTCGGCGCCACCTGTTTGAGCACCTTGTCGTGCAGCGCAGCAAGTGCCGGCATCCTGCCGCTGCTGGCCAGCGGCGTGTTCACCGAGAACCGGCCGCCGGTGATGGTGTTTGACCGTTTGGCGCACTACTCGATGAATCACCTCAAAGCCGCCTGCGCCGATGAAACCAGGGTCGTGACCAGTCCGCACAACGACATGGATTTCCTCGAAACCCAGTGCCAGCAAAACAGCAGGGTCGCGTATGTTGCCGACGGTGCGTACAGCATGGGCGGGGTCGCCGACATGGACAGCCTTTTGTATCTGAAGGACCGTTATGGGTTGTTTCTCTACCTTGACGACTCCCATGCTCTATCCACCGTTGGTACATTCGGTGCCGGCCTGGCGCGCCCCAGGTTTCAGGCCCTGGAAGATGACGGCCTGATCGTCGCCTCATTGGCCAAGTCATTTGGCGCCAGCGGCGGGCTGGTGATGCTGGGCAATGAACGGCAGAAAAAGCTGATTCAACGCTACGGCGGCCCCAGCAATTGGTCGCAAAGCCTGAACAGCGCGGCCATCGGCGCGGGCAGAGCCTCCATCCAGCTGCATCAAACGCCGGCATTTGCTGCGTTACAGGAAAAACTTCAGGTTAATATCCGCCTCTTTGACAGCCTGATCCGAACCGCACAGCACGGCAGCAACATGGCGATTCGCTTGATCCACTGCGGGGATGCGGCGCCGGCCAACCGCATCGCCATCGAATTGGCCAACCTCGGTTTCTTGACCTCGGCGGTATTTTTCCCTGTGGTTGCACAAGGCAAGGCCGCTCTCAGAATCACTTTGCGGGCGGACATGGAACCGATGCTGATCCGCCACTTTTGTCAGCTCCTCACCGAGCTTTTATGTACACCCGCCGCAGTCCTCGGCGACTGAACACCAGGGAAGATGTCATGAAGAGCCGCACCACCCTCCTCGTCACCTGCAGCACGGTTTTTCTCGCTCAACTGGGCATGAGCATTTACCTGCCGGCGCTGCCGGAGATGGCTCGGCATCTGTCCGCCGACGCCTCGCAAGTATCCTGGGGCCTGGCGGTGTACTTGATCGGGATGGCGCTGCCGATGTTGTTCTGGGGCAGCCTCGGTCAGCGCATCGGTCGTAAACCGGTATTGCTCGCGGCGCTGGGCATTTATGGGTTGGGAAACCTCGCACTGCCGCTGGGCCAAACACTTGAATCGTTTCTGTTTTTTCGGCTGCTTCAAGGCATTGGTGCCAGCGGGATTTCAGTCATGGCACGGGTGTTGATCCGCGACAGTTTCCGCGGCGATCTGTTGGCCAAGGCGTTGTCATGGATTTCGATTTCATTCGTGGTGGCGCTGGGAATCGGCCAGTACCTGGGGTCGGTGATTCAGGTGGCGCTGGGCTGGCCGGCGATTTTCTATCTGCTGGGTGGCGTGAGCCTGCTGATGGCGGCGGTCGTGGCGCGGGTCCCGTTTGCGGTTTTGACCGAGGGTAATGTGCAGTCGTCTGCTTGGCCGAGTTACAGGCGCATTCTGCGCGATCGTGCCTTCTTGCTGCCGGCCCTCACCGGCGGCCTCGGTTATGGGGTGATCGTCGCCTTCAACACTGCCGCGCCGTTGATTCTGCAAGGACCGTTCAACTGGTCGGCGGTGGAATACGGGCTGTTGGGCTGGCCGATCAGCGCGGCGTATTTTTTGGGGGCGTTGGGGGTCAATGCCTTGGTACTGCGCACTGGTCAGCGTCGACTGATGGAAGCCGGCGTGGGGCTGGTGCTGACCGGGAGTGCGGTGATGTTATTGGGCAGCATCGCCGGCACCTCCATTGCCCTGCTGTTCTGGTTGCCCTATTGCGTGGCGGTGTTCGGGCAGTCGCTGACCTACCCGATCAGCCTGTCGCTGGCCAACGACGGCTCACCGGTCGGCGGCGCTTATGCGATGGCGTTGAGCGGTTTCATTCATCAACTGATGGCCGCGTCCATTGGCGCGATTGCCAGCCTGATCGCCAGTGAACAGGCCTGGCCGTTGTCGTTGCTCTGCACCTTGCTGGCGTTGGGCGCGATGCTGTGTGTCATGCTCGCGCCCGGTCGCAAAACGGCCTAAAAGGCGCTACGGAAAATCTCCTCGATCTGGCTCTGATCCGCCGCCCGGGGATTGGTAAAACCGCAGGCGTCTTTCAGCGCATTGGTGGCAAGCATGGGGACGTCGTTGAGGTTGACGCCTAGCTCACGCAACCCGGCAGGGATTTCCACATCACTGGACAGTCGACGGATCGCTGCAATAGCCGATTGAGCACCCTCTTCAGGGCTCAAACCACGAATGTCGGCGCCCATCGCATGAGCCACCTCGGTCAGGCGTGGGGCGCAAACCTGAGCGTTGAAGCCCTGAACGTAGGGCAGCAGTACCGCGTTGCAGACTCCATGAGGCAAGTCATAGAACCCGCCCAGTTGGTGAGCCATGGCGTGGACATAACCCAGAGACGCGTTATTGAACGCCATGCCAGCGAGGAACTGCGCATAGGCCATGTTTTCCCGCGCAGCCATGTCACCGCCGTTGCGTACCGCCAGTCGCAGGTTGTTGCTGATCAACGTGATCGCCTTCAGGGCGCAGGCATCGGTGATCGGGTTGGCTGCGGTGGAGACGTACGCTTCGATGGCGTGGGTCAATGCATCCATACCGGTGGCTGCCGTCAGCCCCTGGGGCATGGCGACCATCAGCGCCGGGTCGTTGACCGACAGCAGCGGCGTGACGTTGCGGTCGACAATGGCCATTTTCACGTGGCGCGATTCGTCGGTGATGATGCAAAAACGTGTCATCTCGCTGGCGGTGCCGGCGGTGGTATTGATTGCGATCAGCGGCAGCTGTGGTTTGCTCGATTGATCGACACCTTCATAGTCGCGAATCTGCCCGCCGTTGGTCGCACATAACGCGATGCCCTTGGCGCAGTCGTGGGGCGAACCACCACCGACAGACACCACAAAATCACAGCGGTTTTCCTTCAACAAGCCCAGCCCGAGCTCGACGTTGGCCATGTTCGGGTTTGGTTTGGCGCCGTCGAAGATCACCGAGTCGATGTCCTGCATCGCCAGTTTTTCCGCAAGCATTTTCGCTACGCCGGCCTTGGCCAGCCCAACGTCGGTGACAATCAGCGCTTTACGAAAGCCGTACTTGCCAATGGCGTCCATGGCTTCGTCGAGGCAACCGGTGCCCATGATGTTCACGGAGGGAATGAAAAACGTGCTGCTCATGAGCGATTCTCCTGGCTGGGCCGAATCGGCGACGCCGATCCAGCGGGACGCCCACAGCTTCGACCCTTCGCTCACGCAGTAACTTGATCTGGCTCAAGTCATGGTCGTGATAAAGTCGCCGCCCATCAGACCTTTTGCTTTGAGACATTGACCGCAATGACCGATTTCCAGGATGTTGATGCCCAACTTGAAGACTGGAACGCCTTGCGCGCCACCGCCTCGTTCAGCGGTTTGCTGGTGGGCAACGGCGCCAGCCGCGCCGTGTGGGACGATTTTGGTTACGACTCGCTGTTCGAGAATGCACGCACCGTCGAAGAAAAACCGCTGAGCCAATCGGAGCTGAGCGTGTTCGAGGCGATGCAGACACGCAGTTTCGAGCAAGTGCTGAGCGCCCTGAAAACCACGAGCCGGGTCAACAAGGCGCTGGCCGTGAGTTCTGCCGCACCGCGCAATCGCTACTACGCGATCAAGGAAGCGCTGATCAACACCGTGCATGCGGTCCACATTCCGTGGCGACTGGTGGTGCCTTCGACCCTGGCGGCTATCAACCAGGAACTGGCCAGCTACCGGACGGTGTTCACCACCAACTATGACCTGCTCAACTACTGGGCCATCCAGCATCAACCGGGCGCGGTCAGCGACCTGTTCCAGGGCACCGAGCCGGGCTTTGACCTGAGCGCCACGGCGACCGATAAAACCCGTTTGCTGTACCTGCACGGCGGCCTGCATCTGGTGCGCAACCAGGACGGCACGGCGCGCAAACTGATGTCGACCGAGGGCACGCTGCTCGGCAGTTTTGCGATCAACAATACGATCAAGACCCTTGATGACGTGCCGCTGTTCGTCAACGAAGGGCCGGCGCAGGACAAGCTCAAGACCATTCGCAGCTCGGACTATTTGTCGTTTTGTTATGAGCAGTTATTGGGGCACGCAGAGGGGTTGTGCCTCTTCGGTCATGCCCTGGGCGAGCAGGACAGCCACATTGTTCATGCGTTGCGCCAAGCGCAGCCGAAGGTGGTGGCGATCTCGATCTACCCGCGCAGCAAGGCGTTTATTGAGCATCAGAAGCGCCATTACGCGAAGGTGTTTGAGGGGACTGGAAGTGAGCTGCGGTTCTTTGATTCTAAAACCCATGCCCTGGGCAGTCCGAAGCTGACGGTTCCGGTTGAGGTTTAGCGTTGACGGGCTCGACGCCTTTGTCGCAATGCCGCCCGGAACAAGCCCGCTCCCACAGAGGATGTGAACACCTCAGATCCAGTGTGAGAGCAGGTTGTTGTTTAGAGCACCGGTAACGTCTTGTCCTTGATCACCGTGGTCGGACCGTTGGCCTTCACGCTGGCGATGCCTTTTTCCTGCGCGGCCTCGGAGGAATAGGCTTCGCTGCTACCGATGATTTCGTGGTTGGCCGCCTTGAGGTTGAAGTAAGGATGGCCATCCTTGGTGGTCTTTTTCTCGTAGCGCTCATCCAGCGGGCTGTTTTTCTGCACCGAGGCAATGCCGTTTTCAGCAGCGCCACGGGTCGTGTAATGCTCGCTGCTCAGAATGGTTTCGGCATTGGCCGCTTTCAATACAAAGCGAAACTGGCCGCTGCTGGTTTTGCTCAATTCGTACCATCCAGACATGCTCTTTCTCCTTGGCAATTGAGAGGTTTGGCGCTTCAGAGTAAAGACCCGCCAGGGACATTTGTCGCCTGAACCGACCTCATTGTCGGGTCACCGTCCGAACCACCGACAACTCTGGCGCCACCCCCCTTCGTTGACTCAGATACCGCATGCAACTCACCCGCAAGAACGACGCAAAGTTCACCACTTCCCCCCGGTAATCCATCACTTCTTCGTACAGCTTGGCGATCAGTTGGTTGGTGCTCATGCCGTCGACCTCGGCGATCTCACTGAGGATGTCCCAGAACTGATTCTCCAGCCGCAGGGTCGTCACCACCCCGCAGATGCGCAGCGAGCGAGAGCGCGATTCGTAGAGGATCGGATCGGCCTTGACGTAGAGCTCGCACATGGACAATTCCCTCGTTACAGCGTGATTTTGGTGCCCAGCAAACCCAGGAAACCCGCGAGCCAGCTCGGGTGTGCCGGCCAGGCCGGGGCTGTGGCCAGATTGCCTTGAACGTGGCCCTGTGTCACCGGGATGTCGATGTACGTACCGCCGGCCAGACGCACTTCCGGAGCACAGGCCGGGTAGGCGCTGCATTCGCGACCTTCGAGTACGCCAGCTGCGGCCAGCAATTGCGCGCCGTGACAAACGGCGGCAATCGGCTTGCCGGCCTTGTCGAACGCTCGCACCAGGCCCAGGACGTTTTCGTTCAAGCGCAGGTACTCCGGCGCACGACCACCCGGTATCAGCAGCGCGTCGTAGTCCGCTTCAGCGACCTTGGCGAAATCGAAGTTCAGGGCAAACAGGTGGCCGGGCTTTTCGCTGTACGTCTGGTCGCCTTCGAAATCGTGGATGGCCGTGCGCACAGTCTGGCCGGCGATTTTGTCCGGACAGACGGCGTGCACGGTATGACCGACCATCAGCAGTGCCTGGAATGGCACCATTACTTCGTAGTCTTCGACGTAGTCGCCGACCAGCATCAGGATTTTTTTAGCCGCCATGGGGAGAACTCCTCTGGGAAATGCTTGGGAGTATTCAAGGTAGTCCCTATCCGGCAGGTCGGGTAATAACCAGCTACTACCTGACGGATCGCGTCATCGTTCATCGCGGGCAAGCCATGCTCCCACAGTTGACCGAGTCTCCCTTTGGAATGCGGTCAACTGTGGGAGCATGGCTTGCCCGCGATAACGTCCTCAAACTGTACGGATAACTCTGCGCCTAGCTGTAACAGCGCAGCCGGCGCGGTTTGTGGCTAGATGAAGACTCTTCCCGCCACCCTCGATTCTGGTTGCCATCATGTCCTCGCGCGAAAACACCGGCATGGCCCTCGGCCTGCTCGGCGTTGTGATCTTCAGCCTCACCCTGCCCTTCACACGCATCGTCGTGCAGGAACTGCATCCGCTGCTCAACGGCCTGGGCCGGGCGCTGTTTGCGGCGGTGCCGGCGGCGTTGTTGTTGCTGTGGCGGCGGGAGAAATGGCCAACCTGGAAGCAGGTCAAAGGCCTGACGCTGGTGATCGCCGGGGTCATTCTCGGTTTTCCGGTGTTGTCGGCGTGGGCCATGCAAACCTTGCCGGCGTCCCACGGGGCATTGGTCAACGGCCTGCAACCGCTGTGCGTGGCGCTGTACGCCGCGTGGTTGTCCCACGAACGACCGTCGAAAGCCTTCTGGGCCTGCGCCGCACTGGGCAGTGCGTTGGTGCTGGGTTATGCGTTGATCAGCGGCGCCGGCAGCATTCAGGCCGGTGATTTGCTGATGCTCGGGGCGATTGCCGTGGGTGGTTTGGGCTACGCCGAGGGCGGTCGGCTGGCCAAGGAGATGGGCGGCTGGCAGGTGATCTGCTGGGCGCTGGTGCTCTCGACGCCGCTGCTGATCGGGCCAGTGGTGTACCTGGCGTTGCAGCATCAGGGCGAGATTTCGGCCAAGACCTGGTGGGCGTTTGGTTACGTCTCGCTGTTCTCGCAGTTCATCGGTTTCTTTGCCTGGTATGCCGGGCTGGCGATGGGCGGTATTGCCCGGGTCAGTCAGATCCAGCTGCTGCAGATCTTCTTCACCATCGCCTTCTCGGCACTGTTCTTCGGCGAGCACATCGAGCCGATCACCTGGCTGTTTGCCGCCGGGGTGATCGTGACGGTGATGTTGGGGCGCAAGACAGCAGTCAAACCGGCGCGTGTGGCCACCGCGTAATCCCGTAGGAGCACAGCTTGCTGGCGATGGCGCCTTTGAAATCGCCATCGCCAGCAAGCAGTGCTCCTACAGGAGTGTCGTGTTTAGAGGAAGCCGTCAGCCCGCAGCAGGGTCTCCAGGCAATGCTCGCTGATGTGGTAGAAATCCTTCAGCGCTTCAATCTTCACCAACAGCTGAGTCGGGTCCACCGGCTCGGCGCGTTTGACCGCCAGAATCATCTTGTTCTTGTTGGTGTGGTCCAGCGAGATGAACTCGAACACCTTGGTTTCGTAGCCGCAGGCTTCAAGGTACAGCGCACGCAGGCTGTCAGTGACCATTTCCGCCTGCTGACCCAAATGCAGGCCGTATTGCAGCATCGGCTTGAGTAATGCCGGGCTCTGGATTTGCAGGCGAATCTGTTTATGGCAGCACGGCGAGCACATGATGATCGACGCGCCGGAACGGATGCCAGTGTGAATCGCGTAGTCCGTGGCAATGTCGCAGGCATGCAGCGCGATCATCACGTCCAGCTCGCTCGGCGCCACGCTGCGCACGTCCCCGCACTTGAACGCCAACCCTGGATGCTCAAGCTTCGCAGCCGCGGCGTTGCACAGGTTGACCATTTCTTCGCGCAGTTCGACGCCCGTCACCACACCTTCGGCGTTCAAGGTGTTGCGCAGGTAGTCATGGATGGCGAACGTCAGGTAACCCTTGCCCGAACCGAAATCCGCCACTTGCACCGGTTTGTCCAGCGCCAGCGGCGAGGTGGTCAGTGCATGGCTGAAGACTTCGATGAACTTGTTGATCTGCTTCCACTTGCGCGACATCGCCGGGATCAGCTCGTGCTTGCTGTTGGTCACGCCAAGGTCGGCGAGGAACGGACGGCTGAGGTCGAGGAAGCGGTTTTTCTCGCGGTTGTGCTCGGCGGACGGTACTTCACGTAATTGCTGAGGTTTGCTCTTGAACAGCGAAGACTTGCCCTTTTTGCTGTATTCGAGCTGGGCTTCGTCCGTCAACGACAACAAATGCGCATTTTTGAACGAGGCCGGCAGCAAAGCGGCAATGGTCGCGACGCCTTCGGCCAGCGCCAGGTTTTTGGTGATATCGCGGGTTTTATAGCGGTAGACGAAGGACAGGCAAGGCTGATCCTTGACCGTGGTTTGCTTGATGATCAGCCGCTGCAAGTCCGCTTCGGTGCCGACGTACTTGGCCAATACCAGTTTGATGAATGCGTTGGCGTCGAGGCTGGTTTGCAGCAGGTCGATGAACTGGGCGTGGTGATCCGGCGCGAGGCTGGCGGGAGTGGCGGTGACGGACATGTAAAAACGGCCTCGGACGGGGCGAATCGGGGAATGGCGGGTATTTTAGGGGGGATGTGGATGCAGGGCACGGGTAATTTCCCGAACGGTGCGATCTGTAGCAGCTGGCGAAGCCTGCGTCCGACTGCACAGCAGTCGTAAACCGGTTAGCACGGTCTTCCTGATGCACCGCGTGTGCTGGTTTTACGACTGCTGCGCCCGAGCGCGGACCGGCCGACGCAGGCTTCGCCAGCTGCTACAGGGAAGTGAGTTGCGGCCTGCATTTAGCCCAACACCACCAACCGGTTCGGCAACTCGTTGCGCACTTGCGTCACGGGCACATGCACTTTGAGCAACTCACCACAGGCCTCGATACAGGTCACAAACCCTTGCAACGTCTGGCCCTGTTTCACTTGCTGGGTGAACGCCGCCACAATCGAATCCCAGTTCTTGTTATCCAGCCGACTGGAAATCCCTTCGTCCACCAGGATTTCTACATAACGCTCGGCTTCGCAGACAAAAATCAGCATGCCGGTGCTGCCGACCGTGTGGTGCAGGTTTTGCTCCAGGAATTGCCGGCGTGCCAGGTTCGATGCACGCCAGTGCCGCACCGAGCGCGGGATCAGGTAGGTGGTGACTTTTGGAATGCGGAATACCAGGCACAGCGCGATGAAGAGGATCCATTGCACCAGCAGCAAACTGTGCAGGGTCAACCAGCCGGTCAGGTAATGCACGATTCCCGGCACCATCAGCGCCAGCAGGCTGGCCCACAGCAGCGGGATGTACGCGTAGTCATCGGCGCGGGCCGCGAGGACCGTCACCAGCTCGGCGTCGGTGTCACGCTCGACCCGGGCGATTGCCTCGGCCACCTTGCGTTGTTCGTGTTCAGTCAGTAATGCCATGTTTAAAAGTGCCTGATCATTATTGTTATCACCAGCCGCCCGACGAACCGCCGCCCCCGAAACTGCCCCCGCCGCCGCTGAAGCCCCCGCCTCCACCGCCGCCACCAAAACCGCCACCGCCAAAGCCACCGCTGGAACCGCCCGAGCCTCCTCGCCCGACCGGCAGAATCCCGAGCATCTGCAAGACGAAAATCGTCAGGATGAACAGCATTACCAGAAACACGAAGACGCCGGGATGGCGCGCAACGAAGTCACTGTCCTCGTCACCTCGCGGCTCGTAAACCGTGGACGGTTCATCCAGCGAGCTACCGCCCAGCACCACCAGCATCGCCGCGACCCCGTCGCTGATGCCTTTGCTGAAGTTGCCGGTCTTGAATGCCGGGGTGATCACCTGGTTGATGATCACCGAACTTTGCGCGTCGGTCAGGCGGTCTTCGAGGCCGTAGCCGACTTCGATGCGCAATTTACGCTCATCGCGCGCGACGATCAGCAGCGCGCCGTTATTTTTATCTTTCTGGCCGATGCCCCAGTAACGCCCCAGTTGATAGCCGAAGTCCGCAATGTCGGTGCCCTGCAAGTCCGGGAGCGTGACCACCACCAGTTGCTCGCCGGTGGCCGATTCATGGGCCTGAAGTTGCTGCGTCAGCTGCTCGCGCACCGACGGTTCGATCATCTGGGCGTTATCGACCACACGCCCGGTCAGCGATGGAAATTTCAGTTCAGCCTGGGCCGCCAGGGCAAACACCCAAAACAACAACATCAGGCCCACTTTCAACACGCGCATTGGCAACCTCATCCGTGGTGATGCGTTGAGTCGCTCAGCACTTCAACCGATCAAAATTTCACTTGGGGCGCTTTGTCGGCATCGGGCGTGGTCGCCTCGAAGGTTTCGCGGATCGGCAAATCGCTGTACATCACGCTGTGCCACAGGCGCCCTGGAAAGGTGCGGATTTCTGTGTTGTATTTCTGCACCGCGAGGATGAAATCACGACGCGCCACAGCGATACGGTTCTCGGTGCCTTCCAGTTGCGACTGCAAGGCCAGGAAGTTCTGGTTGGCCTTGAGGTCCGGATAACGCTCGGACACCACCATCAAACGGCTCAAGGCACCGGTCAGTTGATCCTGGGCCTGCTGGAACTGTTTGAGTTTTTCCGGATTGTCGAGGGTCTTGGCATCCACTTGAATGGACGTTGCCTTGGCCCGTGCTTCAATCACCGCGGTCAGGGTTTCCTCTTCATGCTTGGCGTAGCCTTTGACGGTTTCCACCAGGTTTGGAATCAGGTCGGCACGACGCTGGTACTGGTTCTGAACCTGGCCCCACGCGGCTTTGGCCTGTTCGTCGAGGGTCGGAATCGTATTGATGCCGCAGCCCGTCAACACGCTGGCCAGCAACAACAAGGCGGCCACCTGCAGGCTCGACCGATAGTGGTGTCGTACATTCATTTGGGTCACTCCCTGGCACATTCCGTTGAATAACAACCTGCACCCCTCTGACCGGGCACTTGGGGCATAATCTGCCGCCGCCACTGGATTGCATCGAGCCAATGGGCTAAAAGATGCCCCCAGCGCAAAACGCTGGGCAAGTGTGCATGCATTTACCTGAACAACAATAGTCGCTCCCTAACTTTTGGCTGACCGGCGCGTATTCACAGCCGTTTGGGCTTTTGAGAAAAAAATTCATGAAGAAGCTGTGTTTGCTGGGCCTGTTCGTCGGCCTGGCCAGTCATAACGTATTGGCCGCCACGACGCCCGCACCTCTAGAGAACAAGGACGCTTTCATCAACAATTTGATGAAGCAGATGACCCTCGATGAAAAAATCGGCCAGTTGCGCCTGATCAGCATCGGCCCGGAAATGCCCCGCGAACTGATCCGCAAGGAAATCGCGGCCGGCAACATCGGCGGCACGTTCAACTCGATCACTCGCCCGGAAAACCGTCCGATGCAGGACGCGGCCATGCGCAGCCGGTTGAAGATCCCGATGTTCTTCGCCTACGACGTGATCCACGGCCATCGCACCATTTTCCCGATTCCGCTGGCCCTGGCCTCGAGCTGGGACATGGACGCCATTAGCCTGTCCGGGCGCATCGCCGCCAAGGAAGCCTCATCGGACGGCGTCGACCTCACCTTCGCTCCGATGGTCGACATCTCCCGCGACCCGCGTTGGGGCCGTACTTCCGAAGGCTTCGGCGAAGACACCTACCTGGTGTCGCGCATTGCCGGCGTCATGGTCAAGGCGTTCCAGGGCACCGGCGCAAATGCGGCCGACAGCATCATGGCCAGCGTCAAGCACTTTGCCTTGTACGGCGCCGTCGAAGGCGGCCGCGACTACAACGTCGTCGACATGAGCCCGATCAAGATGTACCAGGATTACCTGCCGCCTTACCGCGCCGCGATTGACGCGGGTGCTGGCGGGGTGATGGTTGCGCTGAACTCGATCAACGGCGTGCCGGCCACCGCCAACACCTGGCTGATGAATGACCTGTTGCGCAAGGAGTGGGGCTTCAAAGGCCTGGCCGTCAGTGACCATGGGGCGATTTTCGAGCTGATCAAGCACGGCGTTGCCGCCGATGGCCGCCAAGCCGCGAAGCTGGCGATCAAGGCCGGTATCGACATGAGCATGAACGACACCCTCTATGGCAAAGAGCTGCCTGGGCTGTTGAAGGCCGGCGAAATTGAACAAAGCGACATCGACAACGCCGTGCGTGAAGTGCTGGCGGCCAAGTACGACATGGGCCTGTTCAAGGACCCGTACCTGCGCATCGGCAAGGCCGAGGATGATCCGGCCGACACCAATGCCGATAGCCGCCTGCACCGCGCCGAGGCCCGCGACGTCGCGCGCCGCAGTCTGGTGCTGTTGAAAAACCAGGGCGAAATCCTGCCGCTGAAAAAAACCGCGAAAATCGCTTTGGTGGGTCCGCTGGCCAAGGCACCGATCGACATGATGGGCAGCTGGGCCGCCAACGGTCGCCCTGCGCAATCGGTCACGCTGTTCGACGGCATGACCACAGCATTGGGTTCGCAATCGACGTTGATCTACGCCCGTGGCGCCAACATCACCAGCGACCCCAAAGTCCTCGGTTACCTCAACTTCCTCAACTTCGATGCCCCGGAAGTGGTAGACGATCCGCGTTCGGCGCAAGTGCTGATCGACGAAGCGGTGAAAGCCGCCAAGGATGCCGATGTGGTGGTCGCAGCGGTGGGCGAGTCCCGCGGCATGTCGCACGAATCATCGAGCCGCACCGATATCAACATCCCGCCCAACCAGCGCGAATTGATCAAAGCCTTGAAAGCCACCGGCAAACCGCTGGTGCTGGTGTTGATGAACGGCCGTCCGCTGTCGATTCTCGAAGAGAAGGAACAGGCTGACGCGATTCTGGAAACCTGGTTCAGCGGCACCGAAGGCGGCAACGCGATTGCCGACGTGCTGTTCGGCGACTACAACCCGTCGGGCAAACTGCCGATCACCATCCCGCGCTCGGTAGGCCAGATTCCGACCTACTACAACCACCTGAGCATTGGCCGACCATTCACACCGGGCAAACCGGGCAACTACACGTCGCAGTATTTCGATGACACCACCGGCCCGCTGTTCCCGTTCGGCTTCGGCTTGAGCTACACCGATTTCAGCCTGAGCGACATGGCCCTGTCGTCGACCACGCTGAACAAGACCGGCAAGCTCGACGCCAGCGTCACGGTGAAAAACACCGGCAAGCGTGACGGCGAAACCGTGGTGCAGTTGTACATTCAGGACGTGACCGGTTCGATGATCCGGCCGCTCAAGGAGTTGAAGAACTTCCAGAAAGTCATGCTCAAGGCCGGCGAACAGAAAGTCGTGCACTTCACCATCACCGAGGACGACCTGAAGTTCTACAACGCACAGCTCAAGTTCGCAGCCGAGCCGGGCAAGTTCAACGTGCAGATCGGCCTGAACTCCGAGGACGTGACGCAGCAGAGCTTTGAATTGCTGTAATCCTGTAGGAAACACATAACAACTGTGGGAGCCGAGCTTGCTCGCGATGAGGCCATCACATTCAGCATCTTCGTTGAATGTTAAGCCGCAATCGCGAGCAAGCTCGGCTCCCACAGTGGTTTTTTGGGTGTGGCTGAGTAAGCACTAACCCCGGCCACCCAGCAAATTCACCACCACCCGATCCACCCATCCCCAGATCCGTTGCTTGATCCGCTTCCACAGTGGCCGGCGTTGCCATTCTTCGAGGCTGACTTCCAGGCTCTGCGCAAAGTCGCGCTCGAAACTCCCCGCCACTGCCCGCGTCAGCCCAGGGTCGAGCGCTTCAAGGTTGGCTTCAAGGTTGAAGCGCAGATTCCAGTGATCGAAATTGCACGAGCCGATGCTCACCCAGTCATCGATCAAGACCATTTTCAGGTGCAGGAAACACGGCTGGTATTCAAAAATCTTCACGCCGGCCTTGAGCAATCGCGGGTAGTAGCGATGCCCTGCGTAGCGCACCGAGGGGTGATCGGTGCGCGGTCCGGTGAGCAGCAAGCGCACATCGACACCCCGGGCCGCGGCCCGGCGTAACGAACGGCGGACTTTCCAGGTCGGCAGGAAGTACGGGGTCGCCAGCCAGATCCGGCGCTGGCCGCTGTTCAACGCCCTGATCAGCGATTGCAGAATATCGCGATGCTGACGGGCGTCGGCATAGGCCACCCGGCCCATGCCCTCGCCCATCGACGGCACTCGCGGCAGACGCGGCAAGCCGAAATGCGAGGCCGGTTTCCAGGCACGCCGATGGCGGTTGGCGATCCATTGGCGATCGAACAGCAACTGCCAGTCGATGACCAAGGGCCCGGTGATTTCCACCATGACTTCATGCCATTCGCTGGTGTCTTCACCCGGCGTCCAGAACTCGTCGGTGACGCCCGTGCCACCGACCACGGCCAGGCTCTGATCCACCAGCAACAGCTTGCGGTGATCGCGGTAGAAGTTGCCGACCCAGCGCCGCCAGTTCAGGCGATTGTAGAAACGCAGTTCGACCCCGGCCGCCGTCAGACGCTGACGCAAAGTCAGCGTGAACGCCAGGCTGCCGTAATCATCGAACAGGCAGCGCACGCGAACACCACGCTCAGCCGCCTGGACCAGTGCCTGGACCATGGCTTCGGCGCAGGCACCGGCCTCGACCAGATACAGCTCCAACTCGACCTGTTCTTCGGCGCGGGCAATCGCGACCAACATGCGCGGGAAGAACTGCGGACCGTCGACCAGCAGTTCAAAGTGGTTGCCTTCACGCCAGGGGAAAATTGCACCGGCCATGTCAGCGCGCCGTGAAAATCAGTACCGCACCCACCGGTACCGACAGACTGATGGCCGACAAATCGGCGAGCTTGCGCAGCGCTTCCAGTCCGGGTACCAGATCAAAGTCTTCGGCATTGATCACCAGTGGCTCCAGTGTCACCACCTGAAATCGCCGGTCATCGAGCCGCGTCGCCAGCAGTTCGGCGTTGTACTCGTGGGTTTTACCGTGAAGGTTGACGGTCAGCGGCAAACGCAACTCCAACTGCGCACCGGGCGCGAGATCGTTGATCGGGCGCAGATCGATCTGCGCGGTGATCAGTGCTTCGGGAAATTTCTCAATCTCGAACAGCTGCTTGCGCATGCGTTCATCGCGCAATGGAACGCCACTGTTCACAGATTCCAGCTCCACTTCCACTTCGGCCAGGCCATTGGGATCGACCTTGCCGTGCAACACCAGAAAGCGCTGCACTTCAGAGATGTTGGCGTTTTTGGTGCTGACGAACGACAGCCGCGAAGACTCGCCGTCCAGGTACCAATCGGCGTGGGCCGACAGCGTGGCACCGGCCAACAGCAGGAAGGCGAAGGTTTTGGCGTGGAAGCGGTTGAACATAAAGACTCATGGGGGCAGATAAACCTGTGCTGAACCTTAACCGTCCGTGAGCAAGATGCAAGCCTGTAGCAGCTGGCGAAGCCTGCGTCGGCCGGTCCGCGCTCGGGCGCAGCAGTCGTCAAACCCTGCCTACCGGGGGCAACCTGAAGTACCGCGGCGCCTGGTTTTACGACGGCTTCGCCCGAGCGCGGACCGGCCGACGCAGCCTTCGGCAGCTGCTACAAAGGTTCGTGGGAGTCAGGGATTCAGGCGGCAGCCCTGGCGTTCGCCGACCCACGCGGCGCTGTGGGTGCGGCCCATGCCGCTGACCGTGATGCGTTTGCTGGCAGAGTCATCGACGAAGCGGCTGGTGGGCAGCCACTGCTTTACATAGCTGCGGCAATACTCGGTCTCGTTGTTCATTACATACCGGCACGAGCAATATTCCTTGGCGGTGTAGGCGCTGATGATGTCGGGGAATGCCCACAGCGCCACCCGCTCCTGCCAGCCCCAGCCGAGCAAGGCGATCAGCAGGATCACCAGCAACGTGCTCAACGGTCGGCGGCGAACAACACTTTGGCGGCTCATGGCTGCACCTGTTGGGCAAACGCCTTGAGCGTGAGTTTGAGCAAATCGTTGTGCCGATAGCTGCCGTCGCGATCATCGCCATAGCGCACGATCACCAGGTTTTCGCTGGGGATTACGTACATTGCCTGGCCCCAATGTCCCAGCGCGGCGAAAGTATCGGCGGGAGCATCAGGCCAGGGTTGTGGCGCGCCCGCCACCGCACGATTGAGCCACCACTGACCACCGGGCACGCTGTCATCCTGATGGGCTTGATAGTGGGCGAACGGTTCGCGATTGAAGGCGACCCAATCCCGGGGCAGTAATTGGCGCCCCTGCCAGCGCCCGTCGCGCGCCATCAACAAACCGACCCGCGCCAGATCGCGAGCCGTGAGGTAGACGTAAGACGAAGCGACGAAGGTGCCCGTGGCATCGGTTTCCCAAACGGCATGACGAATACCTAGCGGCTCGAACAGTGCGGTCCATGGAAAGTCCGGGTAACGGGCAGGGCCGACGATGTTTTTCAGCGCGGCGGAGAGCAGGTTGCTTTCACCACTGGAATAGCGAAAGGCCTGACCGGGTGCGGCGTATTCGGGGTGATCGGCGGTGAACGCAGCCATGTCCTGATGGCCACGGGTGTAGAGCATGGCCACCACCGAGGATTTCAACGGGGCGTACTCGTAGTCTTCCTGCCAGTCCAGTCCCGAGGCCCAGTGCAGCAGGTCGGCCATGGTCACGCCGGGGTGTTGTTTCATCGGCGGATAAAACGTCTGCACCGGGTCCTGGAGTTTGAACAGGCCTTCGCCATAGGCCACGCCCAGCACCGTGGCCATGAGGCTTTTGCTGATCGACCAGGTCAAGTGTGGCGTGTCGGCGCGGGCCGGGCCGGCGTAGCGTTCGTAGATCAATTGGCCGTCGCGGATCACCAGCAACGCATCGGTGCGAATGCCTTTTCGGGTGCTGTCGTCGCGGGGTGGGAAGGCGTAGGTTTCCAGGGCTTGAAGCGCCGGCCCGGTAACCGTCGGGCCGTTCGACCATTGCTCGCCGGGCCAGTTTTCGGCGTGGGCCGGGAGGCTGAGCAACAGCATGAAAGTCAGGGACAAGCCTTTGAACATGGCAGGGGCTCGGAGGGATTAACGTGCTGAGCCTAGCTGGACTTGATGACAGTTTTGGAATTTGTATTGGCCTTGAGGCCGCCATCGCGAGCGTTCCGACGATGAGGCCCGTCAGTTCACCGCGAGTGCCTTGGCCAACCGCTTCCCCCGCGCGCCCGCAGCCAGATCCATCACCGCCCGATCGCGCTGCCACATCTGCGCCCAATGCGCCGGACCATCGGCCATTGCCTGATCAATCTCGGCCTTGAGCCCGTCGAATTGTGCAAACAACCCGCCCAGCAATACATGCCCGGCGGCATTGTTCGGTGCCTGACGGCTGGCTTCCGCGCACCCGGCCAGCAACGCCAGTAACCGCAACTGCAAGGCTTGCGGCCAGTCGCAGTCCTGGCCGACGCCATACAGCCACGACGTCATCGCACTCAGCACATAAACGTCTTCAAGGGTGCGGAACGGTTTGACGTACGCATCCCAGCCATCCCCCGCCAGCAACTCGCACAGGGTGTTGTCGAGAAACAACCGGCCATGGCTGATGTCCGGCATCAATGGGATCGCCGGGAGTTTTTCCAGACGTACGCCCGGTTCGCCGGGATAGACCACCGCCAGGCTCAGGCGCGGCGATTCACCGGTTTCTTCGCTGCGTGCAGCGATCAGCAGCCATTCCGCGGCATCACCGGCCGTGACGAAATCCTTGCGCCCGCTCAGGCGCAGGTCGGTAAGGCGGGTTTGCATGTCTGCCGGTCGCAGGCTGCGCTGTTCGGTTGCACACAACGCGCCGAGGCTCAACGGTGCGCTCGGCCAGAGCATGCGCAACGCCGCCTGATACCCCACCAGAAATGCCAGCCCCGGCGTCGCCATCAAACGCCCGCCAGCGACGGCCAACTCAAACGGCGTCACCGTGCCCAACTGGTGCAACAAGGTCACGAAACCTTCCGCCAGATCCGGGTTGGCGGGCAGGCGGTCGTGGCGGTTCAACAGGTTTTGCCAGGGCATAAGAGGCTCCTCGTGGGCTGTCATATAAGCATCACCAAAGCTTAATGGCGATGACACCGGGGCTACATAGCCTGACCTTGCACAAAACGGCTGCATAAAGAAAGTCGATCCGCTGTAACCCAAGACGGGTGAGCAGCCCGCACGGAGAATCGCCATGACTCAGATCGCCCGCATCCGCGACACCGGCAACGACCGCCGCCTGCAAGCCGAACGCCTGATCGGCAGCCAAGCCTTGCAGGAAGCCCAGGCCTTACGCTTCAACGTGTTCAGCGGCGAGTTCAACGCCAAGCTGAAGGGCGCAGAGTTGGGTCTGGACATGGATGACTATGATGTTCACTGCGCCCACATTGGCGTGCGTGACTTGAACACCGGACGTCTGGTGGCGACCACACGTTTACTCGATCACACGGCGGCCAGCAGCCTGGGCAAGTTCTACAGCGAAGAAGAATTCAGCCTGCATGGCCTGGTTCACCTCAAAGGCCCGATTCTGGAAATCGGCCGCACCTGTGTCGACCCGGCGTACCGCAACGGCGGCACCATCGCGGTGCTGTGGGGCGAACTGGCCGAGGTGTTGAATCAGGGCGGCTACAGCTATTTGATGGGCTGCGCGAGCATTCCAATGCAGGACGGCGGCATCCAGGCCCACGCGATCATGCAGCGTTTGCGCGAACGCTACCTGTGCACCGAACACCTGCGCGCCGAACCGAAAAAGCCACTGCCGACCCTGGATATTCCTTCCAACGTCATCGCCGAAATGCCCCCGCTCCTCAAGGCCTACATGCGCCTGGGCGCGAAAATCTGCGGCGAGCCGTGCTGGGACGAAGACTTCCAGGTGGCCGATGTCTTCATCCTGCTCAAGCGCGATGAACTCTGCCCGCGTTACGCCAAGCACTTCAAGGCGGCCATGTGATGATCCGTTTGCGGGTGTACGCGCGGATTGCGCGAGTGCTTGTCGTGGTCGCACTGGGTTTGAGCATGGCCAGTATATTTGGGGCTTTCGAGCGTATGGGCATCGCCCATTCGATGGTCCGCCGCCAGCGCTGGTCGCGATTTTTCATGGCGCGGTTGAGCAATGCCCTGCCCTTCCAGGTCACCGTTCATGGTGAACTGCCCAAGCAACCGATGCTCTGGGTCAGCAATCACGTGTCCTGGACCGACATCCCGCTGCTGGGCATGCTTACGCCGCTGTCGTTTCTGTCCAAGGCCGAAGTGCGCACCTGGCCGGTCGCCGGTTGGTTGGCAGCCAAGGCCGGCAGTCTGTTTATCCGTCGTGGCTCGGGTGACAGCCAGTTGATCCGCAAACAAATGACCCGCCACCTGGAACAAGCGCATCCGCTGTTGATGTTCCCGGAAGGCACCACCACCGATGGCCGTTCGCTGCGCACCTTCCATGGTCGCTTGCTGTCAGCGGCGATTGATTCCGAGGTGCAAATGCAACCGGTGGCGATCCGTTACCTGCGTGACGGTCAACTCGACACGCTGGCACCGTTCATTGGCGATGATGATTTGCTCTCGCACTTGATGCGTTTGTTCGCCAACGACCGGGGGGATGTGGAGATTCACCTGCTCAAGCCGATTGCTTGCGAAGGTCGCGAGCGCGCGGCGCTGGCGTTCGAAGCGCAGCAGGCGGTGCAGAAGGCGTTGTTTGGTGAAGTGGCGAAACCTGCCGAACCGCGTCGTGCTGGCGAACTGATCGCCGCCTAACCGCTTTTCTGTAGGAGCAAAGCTTGCTCGCGATTGGGGCACCGCGGTTTGACTGATGACCGCGTTATCGTTCATCGCGAGCAAGCTCTGCTCCTACAAAATTTGTGTCAGCGGTTTTGGGCGAAATCCTGGAGTTGTGGGTAGAACAACCTGAAGTCCTCGCTCAACGGTTCATACAACCGTCGCAATTCCTGCATCGCCCCCGCCAGTTCCTCAGGTCGGGTCAACCGCTGAGAAATCCCCCGCAGCACCTGCTCCAGCACCTCGAATTCCCGGTAAGAACCCAACCAGTCATTGGCCACCATGTGCGGTGCGATCCTGGCCAGGCGTTCCGGCAATTGCGGCTCGGCGGTCAGTATCCGGTACACATCTGACGTGAACAGTTCCAGCGGCCGATCGGCGTATAGCGTCCAGTCCCGTGCCAGGCAATGGTCGAAAAACACATCGAGCACGATCCCGGCGTAACGCCGGCGCGTCGTGGAGAACCGCGACAACGAGGCATCCACCAGCGGATGGCGATCCGTAAACACGTCAATGCTGCGATGCAGCTGGATGGCTGCTTCGACATCGGGTTCAAACTGCCCCTGCAACCGTCCTTTGACGAAATCGCCATACAGACTGCCGAGCAATTGGCCGGGACGCTGGCCACCAAGGTGAAGATGTGCGAGATAGTTCATGGGCGCAGCTTAGCACTGCGCCTTTGTTTCTTTACACCCAACGTATCGTTATAACCCGATATACCGATTTACACGGTCATCAGATCGAATGCGTATTGGTATATCGCGAAATACCGATTTAAAGTTCGCTTCATCGCGATATAGCGTTTTACACATCACGAGCCCCCGACCATGAACCTTGACCTCGACGAAATAATAAAAGCCCTGGCACACCCGGTACGGCGAGAAATCCTGCACTGGCTCAAAGACCCGACCGTCGAATTCCCTGACCAGTCCCACAGCAACGAGCACGGCGTTTGCGCCGGGCAGATCGATCAACGTTGCGGCCTGTCGCAGTCCACGGTGTCCGCGCACCTGGCCACCCTGCAACGCGCCGGCCTGATCAGCAGCCGCAAAGTCGGCCAGTGGCATTTTTTCAAACGTAATGAGGAAACCATTCAGGAGTTCCTCAAAACCTTCAGTAAAGAGCTCTGACCCTTAACGTCAGCCAGCCCAAAAGGAATTCAACAATGCCCCTCTCGCTCCTCATCCTGGCCTTGAGCGCCTTCGCCATCGGCACCACCGAATTCGTCATCATGGGCCTGCTGCCCGACGTGGCGGCGGATCTCGGCGTGTCGATCCCCGGCGCCGGCTGGTTGGTGACCGGTTACGCCTTGGGCGTGGCCATTGGTGCGCCGTTCATGGCACTGGCCACCGCCAGGCTGCCGCGCAAGGCTGCGCTGATCGCGTTGATGGGCATTTTCATCATCGGCAACTTGCTCTGCGCCCTGGCCAGTGACTACAACGTGTTGATGTTTGCGCGAGTCGTCACCGCGCTCTGCCACGGTGCCTTTTTCGGTATCGGTTCGGTGGTGGCAGCAGGCCTGGTGCCGGCCAACAAACGTGCGTCGGCCGTGGCGTTGATGTTCACCGGTCTGACCCTGGCAAACGTGCTCGGTGTGCCGCTGGGTACTGCGCTGGGTCAGCAAGCCGGCTGGCGTTCGACTTTCTGGGCTGTGACCGTGATCGGTGTCATTGCCCTGATCGGCCTGATCCGCTTCCTGCCGGCCAAGCGCGACGAAGAAAAACTCGACATGCGCACCGAGCTCGCAGCCCTCAAGGGCGCCGGGATCTGGTTGTCCCTGAGCATGACAGCGCTGTTCGCTGCCTCAGTCTTCACCCTCTTCACTTACGTCGCACCGCTGCTGGGCGAAGTCACCGACGTCTCGCCCCGTGGCGTGACCTGGACCCTGATGCTCATCGGCCTGGGCCTGACCGTCGGCAATATCATCGGCGGCAAACTGGCTGACAAAGGCATGGCCGCGACGCTGATCGGCGTGTTCATCACCATGGCCGTGGTCTCCACCGTACTGACGTGGACCAGCGTTGCGCTGATCCCGACCGAAATCACCCTGTTCCTCTGGGCCACGGCGTGTTTTGCCGCCGTACCCGCCCTGCAAGTGAACGTGGTGACCTTCGGCAAAGCGGCACCCAACCTGGTGTCGACCCTGAACATCGGCGCTTTCAACATCGGCAACGCACTCGGTGCCTGGGTCGGCGGCAGCGTCATCGCCCACGGCTTCGGCCTGACCAGCGTGCCACTCGCCGCAGCGGCACTGGCGGTACTCGCCCTGCTGGTGACCCTGATTACTTTCCGTCAGAGCGGCAATCCCGAACTGGCACCTGCTACCAACTGATCTCCATAAGAGAGCTACTTCATGACGACTATTTTCGATCCGATCAAACTGGGCGACGTTGAGTTGGCCAACCGCATCATCATGGCACCGCTGACCCGCTGCCGCGCCGACGAAGGCCGCGTGCCGAACGCGCTGATGGCCGAATACTACGTCCAGCGCGCCTCCGCGGGCCTGATCCTCAGCGAAGCCACCTCGGTCACGCCAATGGGCGTCGGCTACCCGGACACCCCGGGCATCTGGTCCAACGACCAGGTACGTGGCTGGGCCAACGTGACCAAGGCAATCCACGGCGCGGGCGGCAAGATCTTCCTGCAACTGTGGCACGTCGGCCGGGTTTCGCACTCCTCGTACCTGAACGGCGAAGCACCGGTCGCACCGAGCGCCATCCAGCCTAAAGGCCACGTCAGCCTGGTTCGCCCATTGGCTGACTACCCGACGCCGCGTGCCCTGGAAACCGCAGAAATCGCCGACATCGTCGACGCTTACCGCACCGGCGCCGAGAACGCCAAAGCCGCTGGTTTTGACGGTGTCGAGATCCACGGTGCCAACGGTTACCTGCTCGACCAGTTCCTGCAAAGCAGCACCAACCAGCGCACTGACAATTACGGCGGCTCCCTGGAAAACCGTGCGCGCCTGCTGCTGGAAGTGACCGACGCGGCCATCGAAGTCTGGGGCGCCGGCCGTGTCGGTGTGCACCTGGCACCGCGCGCCGATTCCCATGACATGGGCGACGACAACCTGGCAGAAACCTTCACCTACGTCGCCCGCGAACTGGGCAAGCGCGGTATCGCGTTCATCTGCTCGCGCGAAAAAGAAGCCGGCGACAGCCTCGGTCCACAATTGAAAGAAGCGTTCGGCGGCCCGTACATCATCAACGAACGCTTCACCAAGGACAGCGCCAACGCGTGGCTGGCCAGCGGCAAGGCCGATGCGGTCGCCTTCGGTGTGCCGTTCATTGCCAACCCTGACTTGCCTGCCCGCTTGAAGGCCGACGCGCCGCTGAACGAAGCGCGTCCGGAGTTGTTCTACGGCAAAGGCGCGGTTGGCTACATCGACTATCCGACGCTGTAAACGTTAGCCATTGAAATGCAAAAGCCCCGACTCGTGAGAGTCGGGGCTTTTGGGTTTTAGGAGTGGAGTGCTCACGCTCATTCACACCCAAGACACAATTTCCCTACAAAATACGTAGCTCGCTACCTGTCAACCTGGCGAGCGTCCGTATATAAAAGCACCCCTGGCCATAAATCGAGCCGGCGAAGGATTCAGCGCCCGCCTTGATCGTTGATACAAACGAAGCCAATGACTGACTTTTGTTTCATTTGCACAGGCTTGGGCTCAAGCGCAGCATGTCCAGCCCGGCCTCGACCCAGCGTTCGGCTTCGGTGTGCAATTGAAAACTGTCGGGCGCCAGCAACCACTGGTACAGGATGCCATCGATGTAAGCGTGCAGGCTGATGGCAGCGCGCGCCGTGTCAAGGTCTTCGGGCATTTGCCCCCGATTCACGGCATTACTCAGGGCCAGGCTGATGCGCACATTGCAATCAAGGCTGGCCGTTCGACGCTGCTGACGCAGGTCACACATTTCATCGGTGAATTCGCACTTATGAAACAAAATCTCATTAATGCGTCGGGTTTTCGGGTCCAGTGCAATTTGATGAAACAAATGAATCAGCAGCTTGCGCATGCAGCCCAGCGGATCGAGTTCCTCTTCGCTTTCACTGGCCCTGGCCAATTCATCCAGTGGCTCATGCAAGGTATCCAACATGGCCTGCACCAGATCGGCCTTGTTGCTGAAATGCCAGTAGATAGCACCGCGAGTCACGCCGGCCAGGGTAGCGATGTCCGCCAGCGTCGTGCGCGCCACGCCCCTTTCATAAAAGGCTTTCTCTGCCGCTTCAAGTATCTGGCTGCGGGTTTCTTGAGCTTCCTCTTTGGTACGACGGACCATGGCAGTAAAACCTCAATCAGGATGCTTCAGCGATGTCTGAACATCAGCTGAATAAAAGTGGAGCGAGCGCTCTTGGGCGCAGTCCCCGTCTTACAATTCGAAGCTTTGAACGGCTTTTGTAATGAATCGGGTACGCAGCCAAGGTGTTTACAAACAACCATGAACGTAAGTATATTCCTTAGCAAGCTACTTATCCACTCAGCACCCTATTTTTAACCTTCCACCTTTCTAGTGCGCATGATGCGCGCCTGACCCGAGGATTTTCATGCAATTCAAGCCAGCTGTTACCGCTCTGGTCACTGCCGTCGCCTTGGCATCGCTGCTCAGCGGATGCAAAAAGGAAGAAGCGCCACCAGCCGCACCGCCTCCTCAGGTCGGCGTCGTTACCCTGCAACCTCAAGCCTTCACCCTGACGTCCGATCTTCCGGGTCGTACCAGCGCGTACCGCATCGCCGAAGTTCGCCCTCAGGTGAACGGCATCATTCTCAAGCGCATGTTCAAGGAAGGCGGCGACGTCAAGATTGGCCAGCAGCTGTACCAAATCGATTCGTCGGTCTATGACGCCACGCTGAAAAGCGCAGAAGCCAACCTGCAACAGACCAAGTCGATCGCGGACCGCTACAAGCAACTGGTCAACGAACAAGCCGTGAGCCGCCAGGAATACGACACCGCCGTGTCTAACCGGATGCAATCGGAAGCGGCCCTGCAAACGGCCCAGATCAACGTGCGCTACACCAAGGTTTACGCGCCGCTCACCGGTCGTATCGGTCGCTCAAATGTGACCGAGGGCGCGCTGGTCACCAGCGGCCAGGCCGACCCGATGGCGGTGATCCAGCAACTCGATCCGATCTACGTCGACGTGACGCAGTCTTCGGTGGAGTTGCTGCAACTGCGCCGCGAACTGGAAAGCGGTCGCCTGCAAAAGTCGGGCGACAACGCGGCGAAGGTCAAGCTGACCCTCGAAGACGGCAGCGAGTACAAGCTGGACGGCAAGCTCGAGTTCTCCGAAGTCTCGGTTGACCAGACAACAGGTTCCGTCACCCTGCGCGCCGTGTTCCCCAACCCTGACCACACCCTGCTGCCGGGCATGTTCGTGCACGCGCAATTGTTGGCCGGTGTGAACGCCGCAGCAATCCTGGCCCCGCAACAAGGCGTGACGCGCGACCTCAAAGGCACCCCGACCGCTCTGGTCGTTGGTCCTGACAACAAAGTCGAGCTGCGTCAGCTCAAGGCCAACCGCACCGTCGGCAACCAATGGCTGATCGAAGATGGCTTGAAGGCAGGCGATCGCCTGATCACCGAAGGGCTGCAATTCGTCAAACCTGGCATCGAAGTCAAAGCCAGTGAAGCGACTAACGTTGGCACAAAGAACCCGGCCCCCGCACAGACAGCTGATAAGGCGTCCAGCGGCAAAGGGGAGTAACCCATGTCGAAATTTTTTATCGACCGTCCGATTTTCGCCTGGGTAATTGCCCTGGTGATCATGCTGGTCGGGGCTCTATCGATCCTCAAGTTGCCGATCAACCAATACCCGAGCATTGCGCCTCCGGCCATCGCCATTTCCGTTGCCTATCCGGGTGCTTCGGCACAAACCGTACAGGACACCGTGGTGCAGGTGATCGAGCAACAGCTCAACGGTATCGACCACCTGCGATATGTGTCCTCGGAAAGTAACTCCGACGGCACCATGACCATCACCGCGACCTTCGAGCAAGGTACCAACTCCGATACCGCGCAGGTTCAGGTCCAGAACAAGCTGAACCTGGCCACCCCGCTGCTGCCGCAAGAAGTACAGCAGCAAGGTATCCGCGTGACCAAGGCAGTGAAGAACTTCCTGTTGGTGATCGGTGTGGTCTCGCGTGACGGCAGCATGACCAAGGACGACCTGTCCAACTACATCGTGTCGAACATGCAGGACCCGATCTCGCGGACCGCCGGTGTCGGTGACTTCCAGGTATTCGGCTCCCAGTACGCCATGCGTATCTGGCTCGACCCGGCCAAGTTGAACAACTTCAACCTGACCCCGATCGATGTCAAAACCGCCATCGCCGCGCAGAACGTCCAGGTGTCGTCCGGCCAGCTCGGCGGCTTGCCTGCCCTGCCCGGCACACAGCTGAACGCGACGATTATCGGCAAGACCCGTCTGCAGACCGCCGAGCAATTCGACAAGATCCTGCTCAAGGTCAACAAGGACGGCTCTCAGGTTCGCTTGAAAGATGTCGCCGATGTCGGTTTGGGTGGTGAAAACTACAGCATCAACGCCCAGTTCAACGGTGCTCCGGCGTCCGGCCTGGCTGTGAAGCTGGCCACTGGCGCCAACGCCCTCGATACTGCCAAGGCCTTGCGCACCACCATCGACAGCCTCAAGCCGTTCTTCCCGCAAGGGATGGAAGTGGTGTTCCCGTACGACACTACTCCGGTGGTGACCGAGTCGATCAAGGGCGTGGTTCACACCCTGGTCGAAGCGGTCGCACTGGTGTTCCTGGTGATGTTCCTGTTCCTGCAAAACTTCCGCGCCACCATCATCACCACGATGACCGTGCCGGTGGTGTTGCTGGGGACGTTCGGCATCCTTGCGGCAGCCGGTTTCAGCATCAACACCCTGACCATGTTCGGTATGGTCCTGGCCATCGGCTTGCTGGTAGACGACGCCATCGTTGTAGTGGAAAACGTCGAGCGGGTGATGAGTGAAGAAGGCCTGTCGCCCAAGGAAGCCACCAAGAAATCGATGGGGCAGATCCAGGGTGCATTGGTGGGTATCGCCCTGGTGCTGTCGGCGGTTCTGCTGCCGATGGCATTCTTCAGCGGCTCCACCGGCGTGATCTACAAGCAATTTTCGATCACCATCGTTTCGGCCATGGCGCTCTCGGTTCTGGTTGCTCTGATTTTCACCCCGGCGCTTTGCGCCACCATGCTCAAGCCTATTCCCAAGGGTGAGCACGGCATGCCAAAACGCGGCTTCTTCGGCTGGTTCAACCGCAACTTCGATCGTGGCGTCAAAAGCTACGAGCGCGGCGTGGGCAATATGCTCACCCAGAAGGCGCCGTACCTGCTGGCCTATCTCATCATCATTGTCGGCATGATCTGGCTGTTCACCCGTATCCCGACGGCGTTCCTGCCTGAAGAAGACCAGGGCGTACTGTTCGCCCAGGTGCAGACGCCGGCCGGTTCGACCTCCCAGCGCACCCAGGTGGTCGTGGACGAGATGCGTGAATTCCTGTTGCGTCCGGGTAAGGATGGCGGTGAAGGCGATGCGGTGAACTCGGTGTTTACCGTCACCGGCTTCAACTTCGCCGGTCGTGGCCAGAGCTCGGGTATGGCGTTCATCATGCTCCGTCCATGGGACGAGCGTAACGCCGACAACAACGTGTTCAAGGTGGCGGCCCGTGCCCAGCAGCACTTCTTCACCTTCCGTGATGCCATGGTGTTTGCCTTCGCGCCACCGGCGGTACTGGAACTGGGTAACGCCACCGGTTTCGACGTGTTCCTTCAAGACCGTGCCGGTATCGGTCACGAAAAACTGATGCAAGCGCGCAACCAGTTCCTCGGCATGGCAGCGCAAAGCAAGATTCTGACTCAGGTGCGTCCGAACGGCCTGAACGATGAACCGCAATACCAACTGGAAATCGATGACGAGAAGGCCAGTGCCCTGGGCATTACCATCGCGGACATCAACAACACCCTGTCGATTGCTCTGGGCAGTAGCTACGTCAACGACTTCATCGATCGTGGTCGAGTGAAGAAGGTTTACGTGCAAGGTCAGCCCGGCTCGCGTATGAGCCCTGAAGACCTGAAGAAATGGTATGTGCGCAACAGCGCCGGCACCATGGTTCCGTTCTCGGCGTTTGCCAAGGGTGAATGGATTTACGGCTCGCCGAAGCTGGCCCGTTACAACGGCGTCGAAGCGATGGAAATCCTCGGTTCCCCGGCGCCGGGCTACTCCACCGGTGAAGCCATGGCCGAAGTCGAGGCCATTGCCGCCAAACTGCCGGCGGGTGTCGGTATTTCCTGGACCGGCCTGTCGTACGAGGAACGGTTATCCGGTTCGCAAGCGCCCGCGTTGTACGCCCTGTCGTTGCTGATGGTGTTCCTGTGCCTGGCAGCGCTGTATGAAAGCTGGTCGATCCCGATCGCGGTGATGCTGGTGGTGCCTTTGGGGATCATCGGTGCGTTGATGGCGACCAGCCTGCGTGGTCTGTCCAACGACGTGTACTTCCAGGTGGGCCTGTTGACGACTATCGGTCTGGCGGCGAAAAACGCCATTCTGATTGTCGAATTTGCTAAGGAGCTGCATGAGCAAGGGCGTAGCCTGCGCGATGCCGCGATCGAAGCCAGCCGCATGCGTCTGCGACCGATCATCATGACCTCGCTCGCGTTCGTTCTCGGTGTGGTACCCCTGGCGATATCCACGGGTGCGGGTTCCGGTAGCCAGCATGCCATCGGCACCGGCGTGATTGGCGGTATGATCACCGCCACCGTTCTGGCGATCTTCTGGGTCCCACTGTTCTTCGTCACTGTGTCGTCCATCGGTCAGCGCAAAATAGTCGACCAGGATGACGCCACTGAAACTCCTAAAGAGGCTGGCCAATGAGCAAGTCGCTACTCTCCCTAGCCGTCGCCGCGTTCGTGCTCGGTGGTTGCTCGCTGATACCCGATTATCAGCAGCCTGAGGCACCGGTGGCGGGCCAATACCCGCAAGGTCCGGCGTACTCGCCGGCCCAGGCGCCGAGCCAGGCTGCTGCGGAGCAAGGCTGGAAGCAGTTTTTCCATGACCCGGCACTGCAACAGCTGATCCAGGTTTCCTTGGAAAACAACCGGGACCTGCGTGTCGCGGCCCTGAACATCGACGCCTTTGCGGCCCAATACCGCATCCAGCGTGCGGATCTGTTCCCGGCCGTATCGGCCAATGGCAGCGGCAACCGCCAGCGCGTTCCGGAAAACTCTTCGCAGACCGGTCAGTCAGGCATTGTCAGTTCGTACTCGGCCACCGTCGGCATCAGCGCCTATGAACTCGATATGTTTGGTCGGGTTCGCAGCCTGAGCGAAGAAGCGCTGCAGAAGTACTTCGCCACTGAAGAAGGTCGTCGCAGCACGCAGATCAGCCTGGTGGCCAGCGTGGCCAATGCCTACCTGACCTGGCAAGCCGACAAGGAACTGCTGAAAGTCACCCAGGACACCCTCGGTGCGTTCGAGGAGAGCTACAAGCTCACCGCGCGCAGCGCCGAAGTCGGTGTAGCGTCGGCGCTGGACCTCGCTCAGTCGCGGACCTCGGTAGAGAACGCCCGGGCACAACTGGCGAAGTACACCCGTCAGGTCGCGCAGGATGAAAACAGCCTGGTGCTGCTGCTCGGCACTGGCATCCCGGCCAATCTGCAAGCAGCCAAGCCGCTGTCTGACGATTTGCTGAGCGACGTGCCGGCCGGTCTGCCATCGGACTTGCTGCAACGTCGTCCGGACATCCTCCAGGCCGAATACAACCTCAAGGCCGCCAACGCCAACATCGGCGCGGCACGGGCTGCATTCTTCCCGAGCATCAGCCTGACAGCCAACGCTGGCACGCTCAGCCCGGACTTGTCCGGTCTGTTCAAGGGCGGTTCCGGCACCTGGTTGTTCCAACCGCAAATCAACCTGCCGATCTTCAACGCCGGCAGCCTGCGCGCCAGCCTGGATTACTCGAAAATCCAGAAAGACATCGGCGTGGCGAACTACGAGAAGTCCATTCAAACGGCCTTCCAGGAAGTCGCCGACGGCTTGGCCGCCCGCCAGACCTACACCGATCAGTTGCAGGCCCAGCGTGACTTCGTCACCGCCAACCAGGACTACTACCGCCTGGCTCAACGTCGCTACCTCATTGGTGTCGACAGCAACCTGACCTTCCTCGATGCCCAGCGTCAGTTGTTCAGCGCCCAACAAGTGCTGATCACCGACCGTCTGGCGCAGTTGGTCAGCGCGGTCAATCTGTACAAGGCGTTGGGTGGTGGCTGGAATTCGCAGACTGCCAAGCTCGAACCGCTGAAAGAAGAAGCGCCGAAGATGAAGTTGTTCTGATAGCGCTGTGAACACAAGAAGCCCACCGATTGGTGGGCTTTTTGTTGGCTACAGGAAAATGTGTGGCGTGATCACTGCCCTCATCGCGGGCAAGCCCGCTCCCACCCCTTCAAGTCTAAACATACAAGCGGGCTTGCCCGCGATGTGGCCAGTACAGCCACCCAAAAAACCAGGCTAATGTTACGTTCGATAATCGCCCAAAACCCGCTTTCGCCGATTGAACCATTCAGTACATTCACCGCACCATTCGCCCCACAAAACCAATAACAACAGGTTCGATGTCATGCCCCCACGCCCTGCCCTGTCCGGCTGATCTTCAGGTTTCACCCTCATATTTCGATCATTTGTCCGCACCTTCAAAAGTCGCGGCATCGCCCCGTTTCATCCCCAAGAATTAGAGAGACCCGAGCTCATGAAGCCTTCCACCGCGCAGTATTTGTTTCCCGGCCTGATCGCCATCGCCGTGGCCTCAGCGGTCTTGCCCGCCCAGGCCGAGGAATCAGGTTTTGTCGAAGGTGCCAAGGTCAACCTGAACCTGCGCAACTTTTACATCAACCGCAACTTCACCAACCCGACCAAGGCTCAGGGCAAGGCTGAAGAGTGGACACAAAGCTTCATCCTCGACGCCAAGTCCGGTTTCACTCAGGGCACCGTCGGTTTCGGCATGGATGTGCTGGGGCTCTACTCGGTGAAACTCGATGGCGGGAAAGGCACTGGCGGTACGCAGTTGCTGCCGCTGGATCACGACGGACGCCCGGCGGACAATTTCGGGCGCACCAACGTCGCGTTCAAAGCCAAGCTGTCGCAGACCGAAGTGAAGGTTGGCGAATGGATGCCAGTGCTGCCGATCCTGCGTTCGGACGACGGTCGTTCGCTGCCGCAAACCTTCCGTGGCGGGCAGATCACGTCGAAGGAAATCAATGGCCTGACGCTCTACGGCGGCCAGTTCCGCCAGAACAGCCCACGGGACGACAGCAGCATGGACGACATGTCGATGACCGGCAAAGCCGCGTTCACCTCTGACCGGTTCAACTTTCAGGGCGGCGAGTACGTGTTCAACGACAAGCGCACCCAGGTAGGCCTGTGGAATGCCGAACTCAAGGACATTTACAGCCAGCAATTCATCAACCTGACGCACAACCAACCGATTGGCGACTGGACCCTGGGTGCCAACCTTGGTTATTTCTACGGCAAGGATGACGGCAGTGCCCGCGCCGGCGAGCTGGACAACAAAACCATGTACGGTCTGTTCTCGGCCAAATACGGCGGCAACACCTTCTACGTCGGCCTGCAAAAACTCACCGGCGACAACGCCTGGATGCGCGTCAACGGCACCAGCGGCGGGACCCTGGCCAACGACAGCTACAACTCCAGCTACGACAATGCCCAGGAGAAATCCTGGCAAGTACGCCACGACTACAACTTCGTCGCACTCGGCGTACCGGGCCTGACCTTGATGAACCGCTACATCAGCGGCGATAACGTGCACACCGGCACGATCACCGACGGCAAGGAATGGGGGCGCGAATCAGAGCTGAGCTACACCGTACAAAGCGGCGCGCTCAAGGACCTCAACGTCAAATGGCGCAACTCGACCATTCGCCGCGACTTCAGCAACAACGAGTTCGACGAGAACCGCTTAATCGTCAACTACCCGATCAATTTGTTGTAAACCTCAAGTACGCCATCGCGGGCAAGCCCGCTCCCACAGGTTTTGTGTGTGCCCCAAGATTTGGGCATGACATAAAACTTTGTGGGAGCGGGCTTGCCCGCGATGGCGTTAGTTCAATCAACGCAAATCACCGGGATCACTCCCGCGACTCAACTCCCAACTCATCCCAAACCGACTCGGCCAGATGGAACGTCGCATTTGCCGCCGGGATGCCGCAATAGATCGCGCTCTGCATGATCACTTCCTTGATCTCGCCACGGCTCACGCCATTGTTGGCGGCGGCGCGCAGGTGCAGTTTCAGCTCTTCGTTGCGGTTCATGCCGATCAGCATGGAAATGGTGATCAGGCTGCGGGTGTGGCGTGGCAAGCCTGGACGGGTCCAGATGTCACCCCAGGCGTGACGGGTGATCATCTCCTGAAACTCCGAGTTGAACTCGGTCAGGGCATTCAGGCTGCGGTCGACGTGGGCGTCGCCGAGCACCGCGCGACGGACTTTCATGCCTTCGTCGTAACGTTGTTTCTCGTCCACAACAATCCCCTTAATGAGCGTTCAAAAACGCCAAGACGCGCTCGCTGAACGCTGCGCCGGCCTGGACGTTGGACAAGTGCGCAGCGTAGAACTCGGCGTACTCGGCGCCCTGCACATGTTCTTGAATGAAGTGCCCGCCGGACGGCGGTGTCACGGCGTCTTCGGTGCCGGCGATCACCAGCAGCGGCACCTTGATCAAAGGCAACTGATCACGGAAATCGGCATCGCGCACTGCCGCGCAATTGGCCGCGTAACCTTCAGGCGAAGTGGCCGCGAGCATGTCGGTGATCCGCTTGGCCGCGGCCGGGTTGGCCTGCGCGAAGTCCGGGGTAAACCAGCGCGCAATCGAGGCATCGCGCAGGGCAACCATGGCCGCTGGACCGTCGCGCAGCACCGTTTCAATGCGCGGGTTCCAGATCGACGGATCGCCGATTTTCGCGGCGGTATTGCACACCGCCAGCTTATGCAAACGCTGTCCGGCGTTGATCCCCAGCCACTGGCCGATCAAACCGCCCATGGACAAACCACAGAAATGCGCACGCTCGATGTGCAGCGAATCCAGCAGTGCCAAAACGTCTTGGCCCAGTTGCTCGATGCTGTACGGCCCCGGCGTCACCAGCGATTGACCGTGACCACGGGTGTCGAAACGCAGCACGCGAAAATGCTCGCTGAACGCCGCAATCTGCGCATCCCACATATGCAGGTCAGTGCCCAACGAGTTGGACAGCACCAGCACTGGCGCATCTTTCGGGCCATCCAATTGGTAATGCAGTTCGCCCTCGGCGAGTTGTACAAAAGCCACAGCAATCTCCTTCAGGCAGTCAACGCAATATGTTCAGCCACCGCTCGCTCGACCCAGGTACGGGCCTGACCGAGGTAATGGGCGGGGTCCAGCAAATGATCGAGTTCAGCGCCAGAAAGCTCGGCGGTCACTTGCGGCTCGTCACCGAGGACGGCACGCAGATGACGCTGTTCAGCCACCGCACGCTTGCAGCACTGTTCCAGCAGATGATGCGCAGTGTCGCGGCCGACCCGCTGGGCGAGGACAATGCTCACCGCTTCGGCCAGCACCAGGCCCTGGGTCAGATCGAGGTTGCGCGCCATGCGCTGCGCATCCACTTCCAGGCCCTGCGCGACCAGCAGCGCTTGCTTCAGGCTGCCGGACACCAGGCAGCAAATCTCGGGCAGGGTTTCCCATTCGGCATGCCACAAACCGAGGCTGCGCTCGTGTTCCTGCGGCATTGCGCTGAACAGCGTCGAGAGCAAGCCGGGAACCCGAGTCGCCGCGCCGATCAGCACCGCCGCGCCCACCGGGTTGCGCTTGTGCGGCATGGTCGAGGAACCGCCCTTGCCCGGCGCCGACGGCTCGAACACTTCGCCGGCTTCGGTCTGCATCAGCAAGCTGATGTCGCGGCCGAGTTTGCCCAGGCTGCCGGCGATCAATCCCAGCACGGAGCCGAACTCCACCAGACGATCGCGCTGGGTGTGCCAGGGTTGTTCCGGCAAGGTCAGTTGCAACTCGCCGGCCAGCGCTTCGGCAATCGGCATCGCTTGCGCGCCAAGGGCTGCCAGGGTTCCAGAGGCACCGCCGAATTGCAGCACCAGCAGACGTGGCTTGAGCTCTTGCAAGCGCTGACGGCTACGGGTGACCGCGCCCAGCCAACCGGCGATTTTCATGCCGAGGGTGACCGGCGTTGCGTGCTGCAACCAGGTGCGTCCCGCCAGCGGAGTGGCGATATATCGCTTGGCTTGAGTGGCGAGGGTATCGCCCAGTTGCGCGAGATCGCTTTCGATCAATGCCAGTGCCAGACGCAGTTGCAACACCAGGCCGGTGTCCATCACGTCCTGGCTGGTCGCGCCAAAATGCACATAGCGCTCGGCTTGCGCATCACGGGTTGCGATCTGTTTGCCCAATGCCTTGACCAATGGAATGGCGGAATTGCCCGCCGTGGCAATCGCCTCGCCGAGGGCGGCGAAGTCGTAATGCCCGGCCGCACACGCCGCTTCAATCGGGGCGACCGCGGTTTGCGGAATCAGACCGACACGCGCCTCGGCCCGGGCCAGCGCGGCTTCGAAATCGAGCATGGCCTGAACCCGGCCTTGATCGCAAAACACGTCACGCATATCGCGGGCAGTGAAGTAGGCATCGAACAATTGATTGCCCGGTCGCTCGTTCATAAACAGTCCCTGGAGGCGCGGGCCGGTCAGGCCCGCGCGTAAAGATCAAAGGTCGTGGTGCAAATATTTCGCCTGCCGGGGCAGACGCAGACTGAACAGGAACGCCACCGCCATCATCACCGTGACGTACCAGTAAAAGGAGTTTTCCATGCCAACAGCCTTGAGGCTCAGCGCCACGTATTCCGCCGAACCACCGAAGATCGCGTTCGCCACCGCGTACGCCAGGCCGACGCCCAGTGCGCGCACTTCCGGCGGGAACATCTCGGCTTTTACCAGGCCGCTGATCGAGGTGTAGAAACTCACGATCGCCAGCGCCAGGGTAATCAGCCCGAAAGCCATGAACGGACTGCTGACACTTTTCAGGCTCAACAGAATCGGCACGGTGCACAAGGTCCCGAGGGCACCGAACCAGAGCATCGAGTTACGCCGGCCGATCTTGTCGGCGAGCATGCCGAAGAACGGCTGCATGCACATATAGAGGAACAGTGCGCCGGTCATGATGTAACTGGCGGTCTTGGCCGGCATGCCGGCGGTGTTCACCAGGTACTTCTGCATGTAGGTAGTGAACGTGTAGAAAATCAGCGAACCACCGGCGGTGTAACCGAGCACGGTAATGAACGCGGCTTTGTGGTCACGGAACAGCGCGCTGATGCTGCCGGCGTCCTTGTTTTCGCGCATTTCCTTGCTGGAGGTTTCTTTCAGCGAACGACGCAGGTACAGCGAAATCAGCGCCGCGCACGCACCGACCACGAATGGAATCCGCCAGCCGTAGGCACGCAGGTCATCCTCGGTGAGGAACTGTTGCAGGATCACCACCAGCGACACCGCCAGCAACTGCCCACCAATCAGCGTCACGTATTGGAACGAGGCGAAAAACCCGCGCTGGCCCTTGAGGGCGACTTCACTCATGTACGTGGCGGTGGTGCCGTATTCGCCGCCCACCGACAAACCTTGAATCAAACGCGCGAACAGCAGCAGGATCGGGGCCCAGACGCCGATGTCCTTGTAGGTCGGCAGGCAAGCGATGAGCAACGAACCGAAGCACATCATCAGAATCGAAATCATCATCGAGCTCTTGCGCCCGTGCTTGTCCGCCAACCGGCCGAAAACCCAGCCGCCAATGGGGCGCATCAGGAACCCGGCGGCGAATACGCCAGCGGTGTTGACCAACTGCACCGTGGGGTTGTCAGACGGAAAAAAGGCCGGCGCAAAAAAAATCGCGCAAAAAGCATAGACGTAGAAGTCGAACCATTCCACAAGGTTGCCGGACGAGGCACCGACAATGGCAAAGATCCGCTTGCTGCGTTCTTCACCGGTGTAGTGATCTGTAATAGCCGTGGGCGTTGTCATTGTTTTTCACTCAATGGGGACAGTGAGAGTCTAGACACACTTCGCAACAGTCCCGTTCCGCAGATTCAGTCCTCACATCGATCGTTCCCACGCTCTGCGTGGAAATGCATCCCGTGACGCTCCGCGTCACAGTGGACGCGGAGCGTCCCTGGCGGCATTCCCACGCAGAGCGTGGGAACGATCAGCACAGGTTCTGTGGTGTTCGATCAATAATCGAAGAACACCGTCTCGGCATCAGTGCCTTGCAGGATCACATTCCACCGGTAAACACCGGACGCATCCTGCTTCGCCAGCAAGGTACTGCGGCGCTCGGCCGGCACGCACTCCAGCAACGGGTCCGACACGTTCGCCGGCTCGCCATCAAAGTAAATCCGCGTCAGCAAATGCTTCACCAATCCGCGAGCAAACACCAGCACCACCAGGTGCGGTGCCTGGGTCGAGCCTTTCAGGCCTTCAACCGTGCCCGGCTTGATGGTGGTAAAACGAAAGCGCCCTTCTGCATCTACCGGCACCCGGCCTAAGCCTTCAAAGTTCGGGTCCAGCGGCTTGTCCTGATCATCTTCCGGGTGGTCGTACTTGCCCGCCGCGTTGGCCTGCCAGACTTCCAGCATCGCATCATTGACGAAGTCGCCATTGCCATCGACGACTTGCCCGGTGATCGCCACGCGCTCACCCAGGGTTTTTGCGACGGTCAGGTCTTCGCGGTTCAGCCAGGTCAGGCCAATGTGGTAATACGGCCCGACGGTGTGGGACGTGGTCGCGTTCAGCGTCATCTTATTTCTCCATCGGCGTGGCATCGCGGCCGCGCAAGACGATGTCCCAGCGATAACCGAGGGCGTAGGAAGGGACGGTTTTTTCCAGATCGAACGTGGCGATCAAACGCTCCTTGGCGCGGGTGTCGGGCACGCAATTGTAGATCGGGTCATACGCCAACAGCGGGTCGCCGGGGAAATACATTTGCGTCACCAGGCGCGTCAGGATGCTCGGCCCGAACAGCGAGAAATGGATGTGCGCCGGGCGCCACGCGTTGTGGTGGTTACCCCACGGGTAGGCGCCGGGCTTGATGGTCTGGAACTGATACCAGCCATCGGCGTCGGTCACGGTGCGACCGGTGCCAGTGAAGTTCGGGTCCAGCGGCGCGTCGTGCAGGTCGCGAGCATGGTTGTAGCGACCGGCGGCGTTGGCCTGCCAGATTTCCACCAGAATGCCCGGCACCGGCAGACCGTTTTCATCCAGCACGCGGCCGTGAATGATGATGCGCTCACCCAACGGCTCGCCTTTGTGCTGGGCCGTCAGGTCGTTGTCCGTCTCGTTAACGCGTTCAGCGCCAATGGTCGGTCCGGTGATTTCCGACAACGAATGAGGCAAAAACACCAACGGTTTGGACGGTGAGCGCAGGTTGGTGGATTGATACGTCGGGTGCAGGTACTCGGGCTGGGTGCCCTCCTGCGGACGACGGTAACCAGGCTTGTCAGTCATTTCGCTTTCCTCTGTTCTTATTAGTCGACGCAGCGTGTCAGACGCGTTCGATCGCCAGGGCCAGACCCTGACCGACGCCAACACACATGGTCGCCAGACCTTTCTTGCCACCGGTTTTTTCCAGCTGATGCAACGCGGTCAGCACCAGACGCGCACCGCTCATGCCCAGCGGATGGCCGAGCGCAATGGCGCCGCCGTTCGGGTTAACCTGGGCTGCATCGTCGGCAATTCCCAATTCACGCAGCACCGCCAGGCCTTGGCTGGCAAAGGCCTCGTTGAGTTCGATCACGTCGAAATCGCTGACAGCCAGACCGAGGCGCTCGGTCAGTTTGCGCACCGCCGGCACCGGGCCAATACCCATTACCCGAGGGGCAACGCCGGCGCTGGACATGCCCAGCACTTTGGCGCGGGCGGTCAGGCCATGTTTCTTCACCGCCTCACCGGAGGCGAGAATCAACGCCGCCGCGCCGTCATTCACACCGGACGCATTGCCAGCCGTGACGGTTTTGTCAGGGCCGTTGACCGGCTTGAGTTTGGCCAGGGTTTCCAGGGTGGTATCAGCGCGAGGGTGTTCGTCCTGCGTCACCACGGTTTCACCCTTCTTGTGGGCAATGCGCACTTCGACGATTTCTTCGGCGAAAAATCCTGCGGCTTGCGCGGCAGTGGCGCGTTGTTGGCTGCGCAGTGCGAAAGCGTCCTGATCCTCACGGGACACTTCGTAATCGTCCGCCACGTTGTCAGCGGTCTGCGACATCGCATCCACACCGTATTGCGCTTTCATCAACGGGTTGATGAAACGCCAGCCGATGGTGGTGTCTTCCAGCTTCATGTTGCGCGAGAACGCTGCGTCAGCCTTGCCCATTACGAACGGCGCGCGGGACATCGACTCGACACCGCCGGCAATCGCCAGCTCCATTTCGCCACTGGCGATGGCGCGGAACGCGGTGCCGATGGCATCCATGCCCGAGGCGCAGAGGCGATTGAGGGTCACGCCCGGAATGGTTTCCGGCAGGCCCGCCAGCAACAACGCCATGCGTGCGACGTTACGGTTGTCTTCGCCGGCCTGGTTGGCGCAGCCGAGGAACACCTCGTCCACTGCGTTCCAGTCCACCGACGGATTGCGCTCCATCAGGGCCTTGATCGGCACGGCGGCCAGGTCATCGGCACGAACGGTCGACAGCCCGCCGCCAAAACGGCCAATGGGGGTGCGAATGGCGTCGCAGATATAAACGTCACGCATCAGGCTTCTCCGGGGGCTTGGCCGTGGGCGGCAGCGGTACGAGCTTCCAGATCACGCAGCGCGGTCAGCTCGACTTCAGTCGGCTCGGCGGTTTGCTCAACAGTGTCGGCAAAGCGAATCGCCCAACCGGTGGCGGCGACCACTTGCTCGCGGGTCACGCCCGGGTGCAGTGCGGTGACCACGAATTCATGGGTACCGACTTCCGGTTCCATGATGCACAGGTCGGTAATAATGCCGACCGGCCCGGCGCCCGGCAGACCGAGACGTTTGCGCGAATCACCGCCCTCGCCATGGCCGACCGAGGTGATGAAGTCGAGTTTATCGACGAAGGAACGCGCCGACTGCTTGAGGATGATCAGCACGCTCTTGGCCGAGCCGGCAATTTCCGGCGCGCCACCGGCACCCGGCAGACGGACTTTCGGCGAATGGTAATCGCCGACCACGGTGGTGTTGATGTTGCCGAAGCGGTCGACTTGCGCGGCGCCGAGGAAGCCGACGTCGATGCGCCCACCCTGCAGCCAGTAACGGAAAATCTCGCCGGTCGGCACCACGGTGTCGGCGGTTTCGGCCAGTTCGCCGTCACCAATCGACAGCGGCAGTACGCTCGGCTTGGCACCGATCGGGCCCGATTCGTAGATCAGGACAACGTCCGGCGACGAGGTCAGACGTGCCAGGTTGGCTGCTTTCGATGGCAGGCCGATGCCGACGAAGCACACCGAACCGTTCTTCAAACGGCGTGCGGCGGCGACGGTCATCATTTCATTGGTGGTGTAAGTCATTACTTGGCCTCCGAAGCAGCGGCCAGCTTGGCCTGGAACTCGCTGAAGTCAGCGCTACCGTGGATGTATTCGTTGATCCATGCGGTGAAAGTTTCACGGTCGCGGGCAATCGGATCCCAGGCCTGGTAGAAGCGGTTGTCACGCTCGTTGTAACCGTGCGCGTAGGAAGGATGCGCGCCGCCCGGTACGTGGCAGACCGCGCTCAGCGCCCAGGTCGGCAGCACACAGGAGTTCATCGGGGCATTGAGGTCGTCGACAATTTCCTCGACGGTGACGATGCAGCGCTTGGCGGCCAGTGCGGCTTCTTTCTGCACACCGAGAATGCCCCACAGCAGCACGTTGCCTTTACGGTCGGCTTTCTGTGCGTGAATCACGGTGATGTCCGGACGCACCGACGGTACGGCGGCCAGCACTTCACCGGTAAACGGGCAGGTGACGCTCTTGATCAGCGGATTGACCTTCGGCAAGTCGGAACCGGCGTAGGCCCGCAGCACCGCGAACGGTAAGCCAGAGGCGCCAGCGACGTAGGCATTGGCCAGGTCGGCGTGGCTGTGCTCTTCGATCTCCAGTGGATGCGGCCACTGTTTCTCGACAGCGTCGCGCAGACGGTGCAGCGACCCCACGCCCGGGTTGCCACCCCAGGAGAAAATCAACTTGCGAGCACAACCGGCGCCGATCAACTGGTCGTAGATCAGGTCAGGAGTCATGCGCACCAGCGTCAGGTCTTTCTTGCCCTGACGAATGATTTCATGACCCGCCGCCGTAGGAATCAGATGAGTAAAGCCTTCGAGCGCGACCGTATCGCCGTCGTTTACGAATTGCTTCACCGCGTCGTGCAGCGAAAGAATTTCAGCCATGGGGCAGGCTCCCGTTTTGTTATGAACCGACAGTGGAAGAAAAAGGCGCGATGCGCAGCGCCGGAATGCCTGAAGGTTAAGCCTGTGCAAAACGCCAAACAATCCGATAATCGACTGAGTGTTCGTTTATCGAACAGATTGTTGTCTGGCTACCTACCTGCCTGATCGTTCCCACGCTCCGCGTGGGAATGCAGCCCGTGACGCTCCGCGTCACTGGACGCGGAGCGTCCCTTGAGGCGTTCCAACGCGGAGCGTGGGAACGATTATGTGGAGCCTGGTGTCAGGTCGCATCCGCATGACTGACCATGCCTTTGATCACCACAGCCGTGGTCGCCAACGCCGCCGGAATCACCAGCGCGGTCAGCACTTGCTCGAAGTTCCAGCCAAGGCCCAGCAGCGTCGCGCCCATCCATGCGCCGAGAATCGCGCCGAAACGGCCAATCCCCAGCATCCACGAGACGCCGGTCGCCCGCCCTTGCGTCGGATAGAACCGCGCCGCCAGCGACGGCATTGCCGATTGCGCACCGTTGACGCACATACCCGCCACCAGCACCAAGGTCGCCAACAAGGTGATGTTGCCCAGGCTCTGCCCCACTGCGTAGGCAAACACCCCGGCCATCAAGTAGAAAATGCCGATGACCTTGTGCGGATTGAACCGGTCCATCGCCCAGCCCACGCCCACTGCACTCAGCACGCCACCAAACTGGAACAATGCGCCAATGAACGCGGCCTGCTCCATGCTGGCGCCACTGTCGCGCATCAGCGTCGGCAGCCAACTGGTTAGCAGGTACACAATCACCAGCCCCATGAAGTAGGTCAGCCACAGCAATAACGTGCCGGCGCTGTAGGTGCCCGAGAAAATCACCGCCAGCACGTTGCGGGCCTTGACGGTTTTCTGTTCCGGCACGCTGAAGCTCGACGCTTGGGCGACGACGCTCGGGTCGATCGGCGCCAGGGCCTTGCGTACTTTGTCGGTGCCGCGATTGCGCACGACCAGGTAACGCGCCGATTCCGGCAGCCATAACAGCAGAACGACGGCGAGGATCAGCGGCAGAACCCCACCGATCAGCAGCAGGCTGTGCCAGCCGAACGCCGGAATCAGCTTGGCGGAAATAAACCCGCCGCCGGCCATGCCGAGGTTGAAGCCGCAGAACATGCTGGTCACCAGCAAGGACTTTTTGCGCTCCGGGGTGTATTCCGACAGCAATGTCGTGGCGTTGGGCATGCCCGCGCCAAGACCCAGGCCAGTGAGGAAGCGCAACACCAACAATTGATCGACGTTGGTGCTGTAGGCCGACGCCAGACTGAAGGCACCAAACAGAAACACCGCGCCGACCAGTACGACTTTTCGCCCGAAACGGTCAGCCAACGGGCCGGAACCCAATGCGCCGAAGACCATGCCGATCAGCGCCGCACTCATGACCGGGCCGAGACTGGCGCGGTCGATCCCCCAATCCTGCGACAACGCAGGCGCAATAAAGCCCATGGCTGCGGTGTCGAGGCCATCGAGGAAGACAATCAAGAAACACAGGATCACCACTCGCCACTGATAGCGCGAAATGGGTTGAGCATTGATGAAGGACTGCACGTCGAGGCAGTTACCTACAGCAGACTGGGGCTGGTTCATTATTTTTATTCCACGCAAGAACGCAGTCGGACAGGTGCCAGCCAAGGGCTGGCGCTGCCGCGACAGTAATGATCAAGGGGAAAGAGCGTCAATTCGATAAACGCGAGTCTGTGCGTTTATCGAACAGCTTAAACGGACGCTTAAGCGAAAAGCTGTGCGCTGAGGTCGCGGCTGGCGCTGAGCAGCCCTGGCAGAAAGCGTTGTTCCAGCTCATTACGACTGACACGGCCAGCATGGGTGCTGACGTTCAAGGCGGCCACCACCTGGCCGGAGGCGTCATACACCGGTACGGCAATCGAACGCAGGCCCTGCTCCAGTTCCTGATCGACGATGCACCAACCCTGTTGCCGCACTTCTTGCAGGCATTCGAGCAACGCCTCGGGCGTGTGCAAGGTGCGGCTGGTCTTGGCTTGCAGCTCGGCATGATCGAGGTACTCGCGCAGCGAAGTGTCATCCAGTGCGGCGAGCAGAATGCGGCCCATTGACGTGCAATAGGCCGGCAAGCGACCGCCCACTGAAAGGTCGACCGAGATCAGGCGCTGAGTGGTGGCCGAGCGTGCGATATAGAGAATATCGTCACCTTCCAGCGTGGCCATGTTGCACGCCTCATGCAGTTGCTCACTCATGCGGTCCAGATACGGCTGGGCAGAAACCGCCAGCGGCGTCGAAGACAAATAGGCATGGCCCAGCGTCAGCACTTTGGGAAGCAACGAATAGGTGCGACCGTCAGTGGTGGCGTAGCCGAGTTTGATCAACGTATGCAGGCAGCGTCGCACGGCGGCGCGGGGAATTTCGGTACGGTGGCTGATCTGGGCAATCGTCAGGTGTCGCTTGCGCTCTTGAAACGCCTGCACCACCGCCAGCCCACGGGCCAGGGACGTCATGAAATCGGGATCACCGGTCAGGGCCTGGATTCGCTTGGCGGGTGAGGCGACGATGGGTGGCGCCACTGAAGCGAAGGAGTTGCGCATTTGATCGTTCATATCAGGTCCTTTCCTACACGGATCAGCGACTATTACAGGCGGTTCCAGGCCTGACACACAAGACAGGCAACACCAAGATTGGGCGATTATCGAACCATCGACCGGTAATCGCAATCCATGCTACGCCGGGCTTGCCGCCACTCACACCATCCAGTGCCTGCTTTTGTTCTTGACTGCACGCCCTCTAAAAGGTCGAAGTAACAATTAAACTTATTCACTTTAGTGACGTCAGAATGACAACGTCGCACAGTCAGCTGCATCGACGTTATAGTTGCCGCCGAAACTTGTGAGTAACAAAACAATCACACATGACGAACTACTTTTAACGCCTCGGAGATAGTGTTCTTCGAATCGACCGCTATAATGCAATTAGTGGCGTAACGGTTTTTTATCCGCCGAGTCCGCCACCCGGCAACACGATCTCCCATCGTCGTTGCCCACAGCAAGCGCCTGACGCTCATTTCATATGCACCGCCAATGCGCTTGCTGAAACAGGAACCTGATGCTGCGTCAGCTGTTTTCTCTGGTGTCGTGGCCGCCTGCAACATGGAAGTATTGTTCGCATGCCGTCAAAAAGGTTGCCTTCTTTGGCAATAGCCTTTCTACGAGCGTGGTCAATCGACTCGATGCAGCGCGATTCACCGGAATTTATCTCAACTCAAACAGGTAGCACTGTGACGAAAGACGAACTGCGCGCGGAACTTGAGCGCCAGGAACAACGTTACAAGGAAGTTTACGGCGGAGAAGTCACCACCTACGCCGCCCAGCCCGAGCCGGAACGTAAACCCTGGCGTAAACGCGCCACCGTTCAGGATCAGGCGTTTACTCAGGAATTGCAGAAGATGGAAAAGGAACTCAAAGCCGAAGAGCCCTGACTGCCTCGGCCCGAATCCCTTCAAGGGTCTGCGTCTGCTCCCGTTAAAAGCGGGTTGCATCAATGAAGCCTTTCGCGCCTGCTACAAGCGGGCAGCGGCTCCCTCACCCATCGGATGAGGCAAAAGGCTCATTTCTGACCCTCTTCTCAGATATTTCACACAAGCGTTCAAGCCTCTCGACTTCACGGGAGAAACCCTTGTGGCTGCTGCATTCCCCAATGAATTCAATGGTTTGAAAAACCCGGTAAAACGCTGGGAGATAGGCGTTCGTCACAAACTATTTCGTTGAAGAATGTTACCGATGAGCACCTAGTGCATTGATTAGCAGTCTTTTCTGGCATAATCGCGCCCCCTTATGACCGGGTCAGAAAACCTTCATGATCGATTTATTCAGCGGACTGGATGCTTGGGTGCTTGTGAGCCTCTTGCTCGCCCTGGCCTTTGTCCTCGCCTTCGAGTTCATCAACGGCTTTCATGACACCGCAAACGCGGTGGCCACCGTTATCTACACCAAAGCCATGCCGCCTCACCTGGCGGTGTTCTTTTCCGGTGTGTTCAACTTCCTCGGCGTGCTGCTGGGCGGTGTTGGCGTGGCGTATGCCATCGTCCACCTGCTGCCGGTAGAACTGCTGATCAATGTAAACACCGGTCACGGACTGGCGATGGTGTTCTCGTTGCTCGCCGCCGCCATCACCTGGAACCTGGGCACCTGGTACTTCGGTATCCCCGCCTCCAGCTCCCACACCCTGATCGGTTCGATCCTCGGTGTCGGACTGGCCAACGCATTGATCAACGACATTCCGTTGGCCGATGGCGTGAACTGGCAGAAGGCGATCGATATCGGTGCTTCCCTGGTGTTCTCACCAATGGCTGGCTTCCTTGTCGCGGCCTTGGTGTTGATCGGCCTTAAATGGTGGCGTCCCCTGTCCAAGATGCACAAGACACCGGACCAGCGCCGCAAGCTCGATGACAAGAAGCACCCACCGTTCTGGAACCGCCTGGTATTGGTGATCTCGGCCATGGCCGTGAGCTTTGTGCACGGCTCGAACGACGGCCAGAAAGGTATCGGCCTGATCATGCTGGTGCTGATCGGTATCGTGCCGGCTCAATTCGTACTCGACCTGAGCAGCACGACTTACCAGATCGAACGGACTCGCGATGCGACCCTGCACCTGAGCCAGTTCTACAAGCGCAATGCCGACACCCTGGGTGAATACCTGGCGCTGGGCAAAAGCATAGAAGGTGATCTGCCGGAGAAATTCCGTTGCAACCCGCAACAGACCGAACCGACCATCACCGCCCTGCTCGGCACCCTGAATGGTGTATCGGACTACCACTCGTTGACGTCGGAAAGCCGCATCGAAGTACGTCGCTACCTGCTCTGCCTGGATGACACCGCAAGGAAAGTCGGCAAGCTGCCTAATCTCAATGCCCGCGAAAAGGCTGACCTGGACAAACTGCGCAAAGACCTGACCACGACCACCGAATACGCGCCATTCTGGGTGATTCTGGCGGTAGCACTGGCGTTGGGCCTGGGCACCATGGTTGGCTGGAAACGCGTAGTACTGACCATCGGCGAGAAAATCGGCAAGCAAGGCATGACTTACGCGCAAGGCATGTCGGCGCAGATCACCACCGCGTGCATGATCGGCCTGGCCAACATCTTCAGCCTGCCGGTCTCCACCACCCATGTGCTGTCCTCGGGCGTGGCCGGTACCATGGTCGCGAACAAAAGCGGCCTGCAAGGCGGCACGGTAAAAACCATCCTGTTGGCCTGGGTCCTGACCCTGCCTGCGACCGTGGCCCTGTCGGCCGGCCTGTTCTGGCTGGCGTCGAAGGCACTCGGCAGCTGATACACAGCCGCACAAAAAAAGGCGCGTTCCGTGAGGTTCGCGCCTTTTTATTGCCTCCGGAACCCCCAAAAAACCCCATAACCTGTAGGAGCCGAGCTTGCTCCGGGCGGCGTTCCGACGATCGCGGCCTTACAGGCAACATGAATGTTGAATGGTATGGCCCCATCGCGAGCAAGCTCGGCTCCTACAATAGGTCGGCTTATTCCGATAGATTTGCAGGCAAAAAAAAAGGGCAACCGAAGTTGCCCAAAATGCCTTGCGTGCTCATTACATCCAGAAGGAACTACGGTTTGCGCTTATGCGAATCCTTCCAGATAAAAAATCCAAAACCTGCGAAAAACACAACCATGAGGCTGACAGTCAGCACCCCGGCGATCACCACGTTGTCGAAAAACATGACTGGCCTCTTGGACTTGCCCTGTTGCGATAGGGCTAAGTTAACCAAACAGGCGGAAGAAGAAATTGACTTGGATCAAGATCGCCCGAGACCGGACTTAAAGGAGGGGTAACAGCTGACCTGCATCAATAAGTGCAGGGTACTTCAACGCTTTTTCGGCTTGTTCTTCGGTTTCTTCTTGGCTTTACCCAATGGCATCGCCTGCTCAAACGCCTGACGAACTTCGTTCAGACGTTTTTCATTAAGGTCGTGAACCCGTTTTGCGCGTTCAGCGTTGAGATCAATCAGTTTGTCGTCTTGGCTCATGGTGCTCAGTGCATCGTTTGGCAGGTGTGTCGCAATAATGCGGTCTGGCGGTCGCGCTGACCAGCCACAACCTCAAATCTGGATATCGACCCACAAGCCCTGGCGCGGTTGATCTTCCATCAATGGCGCCACCGGTACCGTGTTGTCGGCATTCAACTCATCACCGGGTATCGCCAGGTGTTCTTCAGGGTCTTCATCGGCTTCGCGACGACGGCGCTCGCGCTCCAGCTGGCGGCGCTGCTCCTCTCGCAGCTGAAACGCCGCTTCTTCAGGGTCGCGCTGCTGCAGGTCGATCGTGCTCTCGTTCGAGCTCTCCTGCACCGCCACCACCGGCGGAATATCCGGGCGCTGGCGAATCGGGTCCTGCTGTGAGGTGATCGGCACGGCACTCAAGGGGAGCATCGGTAGCAGCATGATTATTGGTCTCCTGTCAGCAAGCTGTCGGCTGCGGCGATGGCGACTTGAGCCATCGGTCGCAAACTGTGACCCGTTTGGCACGATTTGGTGCCCCGACCTGCGGGCGCGGCATCGTTGGGCTAACGTAAGACTGCGAGTTTTTATGAGAGTCCTTTGGCCCTGAAGGTCTCATTCCGTTAAGATAGCCCGCTTTTTCAAGGTGGGAGTCAGGCAGCATGGCGCAGCAGTATCAACCGGGGCAACGCTGGATCAGTGACAGCGAAGCCGAGCTGGGTTTAGGCACCGTTCTGGCACAGGACGGCCGCTTGTTGACCGTGCTCTATCCGGCCACTGGCGACACTCGCCAATACGCGCTAAGGAATGCGCCTCTCACCCGTGTGCGGTTTTCGCCCGGTGATTCCATCACTCACTTCGAAGGCTGGAAACTGACCGTCCAGGAAGTCGACGATGTCGACGGCCTGCTGGTCTACCACGGCCTCAACGCGCAGAACGAAGTGGTGACCCTGCCGGAAACCCAACTGTCGAACTTCATTCAGTTCCGCCTGGCCAGCGACCGCCTGTTCGCCGGGCAGATCGACCCGCTCGCCTGGTTCTCCCTGCGCTACCACACGCTGGAACACACCAGCCGCCAGTTGCAGTCCTCGCTTTGGGGTCTGGGTGGCGTGCGTGCGCAACCTATTGCACACCAATTGCACATCGCACGCGAAGTTGCCGACCGCATTGCGCCGCGGGTTCTGCTGGCGGACGAAGTAGGCCTGGGTAAAACCATTGAAGCCGGTCTGGTGATCCATCGCCAACTGCTCTCGGGTCGCGCCAACCGCGTGCTGATTCTGGTTCCCGAGAACCTGCAGCACCAGTGGCTGGTCGAGATGCGCCGCCGCTTCAACCTGCAAGTCGCGCTGTTCGACGAAGAACGCTTCATCGAAAGCGATGCCACCAACCCGTTCGAAGACACTCAGCTCGCACTGGTTGCGCTTGAGTGGCTGGTGGAAGACGAGAAGGCCCAGGACGCGCTGTTTGCCGCCGGCTGGGACCTGATGGTCGTCGACGAAGCCCACCACTTGGTATGGCACGAAGACAAGGCCAGCCCGGAATATACCCTTGTCGAGCAACTCGCCGAGACCATTCCCGGCGTCCTGCTGCTGACCGCGACCCCGGAACAACTGGGCCAGGACAGCCACTTTGCCCGTCTGCGCCTGCTCGACCCGAACCGCTTCCATGACCTGGCCGCCTTCCGCGCCGAGAGCGAAAATTATCGCCCGGTGGCCGAAGCCGTTCAGGAACTGCTGGACAAGGGGCGCCTGTCGCCTGAAGCACACAAAACCATTCACGGTTTTCTTGGCAACGAAGGCGAAGCCCTGTTGACGGCCGTGAATGACGGCGACACCGAAGCCAGCGCCCGCCTCGTGCGCGAACTGCTGGACCGCCACGGCACCGGCCGCGTGCTGTTCCGTAACACCCGCGCCGCCGTGCAGGGTTTCCCGGAGCGCAAACTGCACCCGTACCCGCTGCCATGCCCTGACGAATACCTCGAATTGCCATTGGGTGATCACGCCGAGCTGTACCCGGAAGTCAGCTTCCAGGCCCAGCCGGACGCCAGCGAAGAAGAGCGCTGGTGGAAATTCGACCCGCGCGTCGAGTGGCTGATCGACCAGCTGAAAATGCTCAAGCGCACCAAAGTGCTGGTGATTTGCGCCCACGCCGAAACCGCCATGGACCTGGAAGACGCCCTGCGCGTGCGCTCCGGCATTCCGGCCACGGTGTTCCACGAAGGCATGAACATCCTCGAACGTGACCGCGCCGCCGCTTACTTCGCCGACGAAGAATTCGGTGCACAGGTGCTGATCTGCTCGGAAATCGGCAGTGAAGGTCGCAACTTCCAGTTCTCGCACCACTTGGTGCTGTTCGATCTGCCATCGCACCCGGACCTGCTGGAGCAGCGTATCGGTCGTCTGGACCGGATCGGTCAGAAACACGTGATCGAATTGCACGTGCCGTATCTGGAAACCAGTCCGCAAGAGCGCCTGTTCCAGTGGTACCACGAAGCGCTGAACGCGTTCCTCAACACCTGCCCGACCGGTAACGCCTTGCAGCATCAGTTCGGTCCACGCCTGCTGCCGTTGCTGGAAGAGGCCGACGACGGTGAGTGGCAAGCGCTGATCGACGAGGCCCGCACCGAGCGTGAGCGTCTGGAAGCCGATTTGCACACGGGTCGCGATCGCCTGCTGGAACTCAACTCTGGCGGTGCCGGCGAAGGCGACGCGCTGGTTGAAGACATTCTTGAGCAAGACGATCAGTTCGCCCTGCCGATCTACATGGAAACCCTGTTCGACGCGTTTGGCATCGACAGCGAAGACCATTCGGAAAACGCACTGATCCTCAAGCCGAGCGAAAAAATGCTCGACGCCAGCTTCCCGCTGGGCGACGACGAAGGCGTGACCATCACCTACGACCGCAACCAGGCACTGTCTCGCGAAGACATGCAGTTCATCACCTGGGAACACCCGATGGTTCAGGGCGGCATGGACCTGGTCCTGTCCGGCTCGATGGGCAACACCGCCGTGGCGCTGATCAAGAACAAGGCACTGAAACCTGGCACCGTATTGCTGGAACTGCTCTACGTCAGCGAAGTGGTTGCACCGCGTTCGCTGCAACTGGGCCGTTACCTGCCGCCGGCCGCCCTGCGCTGCCTGCTCGATACCAATGGCAATGACCTCTCGGCCCGGGTGTCGTTCGAGACCTTGAACGATCAACTCGAAAGTGTGCCGCGTGCCAGCGCCAACAAGTTCATTCAGGCTCAGCGTGACCAGCTGACGCCACGGATCAACGCGGGCGAAGACAAGATCTTCCCGCGTCATGCCGAGCGTGTTGCCGAGGCGCAGCGTCGCCTGGCCGCCGACACCGACGAAGAACTGGCTCGCCTGACAGCGTTGCAAGCCGTGAACCCGACGGTGCGCGACAGCGAACTGGTTGCCCTGCGCAAGCAACGCGAGCAAGGCTTGGCCATGCTTGAAAAAGCGGCGTTGCGCCTGGAAGCGATTCGGGTGTTGGTGGCGGGTTAAGTCCCCTGCTCTACCCGGCTAAATAAAAAAGGCCCGCAGTGATGCGGGCCTTTTTTTGTCTGCTTGATTGTTAAGTTGTTGCTGATGGCCTCATCGTCGGAACGCCGCCCGGAGCAAGCTCGGCTCCCACAGGAGGTCTGAGTTGCCCACAATTTTGTGGTTCCACTCGATCAGTGTGGGAGCCGAGCTTGCTCGCGATGGCGATTAGGCAGTCGCCACAGAAATACCCGGCTCAACCACCGCCACCAACCCCGCCTTCATCCGCTTGGCATCGCGCACAAAACACCGCGACGCCAGAAACAGAAAGACCATGGTGAAGAACAACGCCACCGGGATCAGGTACATCGCATCGTGCAAGCCGACCGCTTTGAACGCCTCGGTCATCTGTTCGGCTCCCGCCGCCAGCATCGCCGTGTGCGCAAAGTGATCGGACAAACCGCCCACCACCACCGGCCCCAATCCACCGCCCAACAGGTACAGCCCGGCAAAGAACAGCGCCATCGCCGTGGCCCGCAAACGCGGCTCGACCACATCCTGAATCGCGGTGTAGACGCAGGTATAGAAGTTATAGGCAAACAACCAGCCCACGCTGAAGACCGCCACAAACACGCCGATCTCGATGCGCCCGGAGTGCAGCGCCCAAGCCGTGCACACGGTGGAGATAATCAAGCTGAACGCTGCAAACAACAGCCGCCCGCTGGCTACCCGCTGGTGAATCTTGTCAGCCACCCAACCGCCAATCGTCAGGCCGAACAAACCGGTCACACCGACGATCACTCCCGTCGCCACCGCCGCTTCCTGCAATGGCATCAGGAAGTAGCGTTGCAACATCGGCACCAGGAATGAGTTGCAGGCGTAAGTCGCGAAGTTGAAGCACAACCCCGCCATCACCAGCCACAGGAACGTCGGCACCGCCAGTACCCGGCGGATCGGCCGCTCTACGCGCTCCTGCGAAACCTGTACGGTTTCTGCTGCACCGCGTTTCGGCTCTTTAATGAAGAACATGAAAATCGCCAGGATCAGCCCCGGCACTGCCGCGATAAAGAACGGCGCGCGCCAGCTGTCGAACGCCTTGACCATGGCGCCAATGGTGAAGAATGCCAGCAGCAGCCCCAACGGCAGACCCAGCATGAAAATGCCCATCGCCCGCGCCCGGCGGTGGGCCGGAAACAGGTCGCCGATCAGCGAATTGGCGGCCGGTGCATAACTGGCCTCACCGATGCCGACGCCCATGCGCACAATCAGGAAACTCCAGAAGCTGCCCACCAACCCATTGACCGCCGTCAACCCGCTCCACACCGCCAGCCCCCACCCCATCAATTTTCTGCGCGAACCGGTATCGGCCATCCGCCCCAGCGGCAGACCGGCAATCGCATAGACCAGGGTGAACGCGGTACCGACGATCCCCAACTGAAAGTCGCTGAGGTGCCATTCCATGCGGATCGGCTCGATGATGATCGCGGGAATGGTGCGGTCGAAGAAGTTGAACAGGTTTGCCAGAAACAACAGGAACAGAATGCGCCAGGCATTCGCCGCTTGGGTCGAGTTCTGCATGGGTCCGTCTCTTTTATTGTTATTGGGGCCTCACTGCCCCCGGAATCTTCAATCTAGAGAGGCCCGGCAAAGCTGTCTGTCATTATTTGTAAGGCTGATATCAGCCCATGGCATTCACGCAACTCATGCCGACCGCCAGGCCCGGAACTCACGGGCATCCAACGGCACTTTCACGGTACCGACAGCCGGTAAAAAATACCTTTCGCCCCCCCTTCCAAAGCCCGTTGCGAAGCCTAGAATAGCGACCTTCGCCGCCCCCCTGCGTGCCCACTCCTCTTAGATAATCGCCCATGTCCGAAGTCAGTCCGTGTCTGAATTGCGGTGCCTGCTGTTCCCATTTCCGTGTGTCTTTCTTCTGGGGTGAATGCACCTCGGCCGGGGGAACGGTGCCTGACGATCTGGTCGCTTCAATCAGCCCCAGCCGGGTAGCGATGCTCGGAACAGACTGCAAACCCACCCGCTGCGTCAGCCTGGTGGGCAACGTCGGCAGCGAAACGAAATGCTCGATTTATGATCAACGCTCCAGCACCTGTCGGGAGTTCGAGGCATCGTGGGTCAACGGTGAAGCCAATGTCGATTGCGACGCCGCCCGGGCTGCATTTGGCCTGCCGGCCCTGCAACCCGAGTTCGAAATCCCCTACGAACAAAGTGCCTGAGACTTAGTACACAACGCGATTAGCGCCGCGGGGTGATTTGCGTCCAGCGCGGAACGAAATCAACCAGCGCAAGCAAACGTGCAATGTCATGCCTTTGAATTTGGCTCGCGGTACATCTGCACCAGCGTCGACGGATCTTTTTCCAGGAAACCCTGGCTCCCATGCAGTCGCATCAATTGCGCAGCCAATCCGCTGAGTGGCGTCGCCGAGCCCTGTTCGCGGGAAAACTTCACCGCAGTGTCGAGATCCTTGAGCAGCGTGCGCACATGCCACTTCACCGGTTCGAATCGGCTTTCGGCCATTTGCGGGGCGAGAATTTGCAAGGGTTTTGAATCGGCAAAGCCACCGGCCAACGCTTCGGCGATCAACCGCGCGTCTACCCCGGAACACTCGGCCAGCGCCACCACTTCAGCAATGACCAGCGCATTGCACGCCACGATCATTTGATTGCACGCCTTGGTCACCTGCCCGGCCCCGACGCCGCCCATGTGAGTAACACGCTGGCCCAGGTTCATTAACACCGTATGCACTCGCTGCAAGTCCTCGGTCTCGCCGCCGACCATGATCGCCAGGCTGCCGGCCTCGGCACCGATCACGCCGCCAGACACCGGCGTATCCAGCCAACTCATTCCGGTTGTGTCACTCAGCTGTTTGGCCATGTCTCGTGTCGCGCCGGGCTCGAGGCTGGAAAAGTCCACCAGCAACTGGCCGCTTTTCGCTCCCGCCGCCACCCCGGCCGGGCCAAAAACCACTTCACGTACAACGGCGGTGTCCGCCAGGCACAGCATGACGATGTCGGCGTGCTGACCCAGCTCAGCCGGAGTTGCCACTTGTCGGACACCGGCCTCAACCAGCGGCGCGCACTTGGCCGGATTGCGGTTCCACACGGTCAGCGGATAGCCCGCAGCCAGCAGGCGCCGGCACATTGGCAGGCCCATCAAGCCGATCCCGGCGAACCCCAACGAAGGTAGCGTTGACATCATTTAGCCTCCTTTTGGATTAAAGATCGCCGAATAGTGGCCGATTCATCATGACTAAGGAAAGGATTCCCCCCAGTGTTGCTCAGGCCCGTTCCTGAGTCTTGGGCCAAATACGCGCAAAAAAAGACGCGAGATCCCATTCCGTGAATGGTTCGACGACAGCTGTCGCTCAGCCAACAAGTCCAGGTAGATGGCGCACAATGACTTCTAAAAATAACCCGGCCACTACGGTCTCCGATCTGACACTGAGCCCCGCGGCGAACAGCCCCTCATCGTCGAAGCCATTGACCCCGGCGCGCCCGCTGGCCACTCAGCAGTACCTGTATTTCACCGAAACCAACACCGACCGTATCCTCGATAACCTCGATGGCCTGCGCGACATGGTGTTCCCGCGTCCACCCCATCTCGAGGGCATCAGCGAACAGCACAACGACCAGGAATTCCCGTCGGTGTGCCTGATTGGCCTGGGTCGTTGCGGCTCCAACATCGCCCTGGACGTCGCGGAGCTGGTGTACAACGCCCGCAAGTTTTACCTCAACGAATTCAACAACGAAGACCGTCTGTCGCCGGACAAACGTTTTGCAGAAAAGGGCTACAGCCCGGCGCAATGGATTCGTAACAACCTGCGCCTGGGTACCAACAAGGGTGCCAAACCGGTGTTCCTGGTAGAGCCGCTGGTCATGCTCGGCGACCTGGACAAAGACATCGCCGGTCGCATCCGCTTCTCGCGCAAAGGCGAAAAGAGCGGCTTCCTGCGCGACTACAGCAAAATGAAAATCATGGACTTGTCGGAAGTCCACGCCGGTGGCGCCGGTAACGCGCCGATTCTCGGTCAGTACCTGGCCAAGATCATCCTGAACAAGGACACCCAGCGTTTCTCCAGCCCTGACTGGAAGATGATTCACTCGTACCTGATCGACAGCTGCGGGATCAAAGCCAACCAGTCGCGCCTGTACTTCTCGATTTTCAGCGCCGGTGGCGGTACCGGTTCGGGCATGGCTTCGGAATTCGGCCTGGCCCAACAACACTCGTACATGAACAAGACGTTCGACACCAAGCCGATGGATGAACACGACGGCAAAAGCGGTCACTCCTTCGTCTTCGAGCCGATCTTCACCAGCGGCATTTGCGTGCTGCCGAACATTTCCGATCACCGCAGTGAAATGTCTGAGGCGCTGCACATCAACGCCGGTCGCCTGCTGTGCAAATACCTGTCAGAAGAGTGGGACTTCTCTTACAACTTCGCCAACGAAGACAGCAGTGAAGCCAGTGTCATGGGGCGTATCCGCCCATGGAACGCCATGATGCTGATCTCCAACGACATCATGCGTTATGCCGAAGAAAGCGATGACGGCAACATCCAGAACATTGACGTCAATGCGATGGAAAAGCACGCCAACCAGTACATCTCGCAACAGATCTTCAACATTCTGACGGCGCAGGCGGTCACCACTGACTACGACCAGAACTATTTCCGTCGTGCCGGCATCGACATCGGCGAAACCATTCGCCTGGACGCCAACGACCTGTTCATGAGCCTGGCCGGCCCGGTGGCGATTGCCTACGCCGAATCCGTCGTCCCGGAAACCCCGCCGCCGAGCAGCGACAAGTTCAAGGTGTTCGAGAAAGAGCCGCAGCGCCTGAACATCGACGACCTGTTCTTCCGCTCCATCGACCTGCCGCACTTCAACAAGGTGACCCAGGCGATCGAAGGCATCAGCCTGCTGCCGATCGAGTCCAAGCGCTATCGCGCCTCGCTGGAGCAGTACAAGAATTCGGGTTACGACGCCGCGGCGCTGCACGACCTGCACTTCTTCAAGAACTGCTCGTCGGTGGTGTCGATTGTTTCGCTGCCAAAAGACTACAAGCTGTCCTACATGGACCTGAACCGGTTGAAGACTCACCTCAACAGCCTGTTCCCGAACACCACGCTCAAGCGTTATGCGCTGGTGATTGGCGCTTCGGCCAACTTGTCGCTGACCACCCTGATCGCCAAGAGCCCGTGCCTGTCGGACGACTTCCTGACGCTGATCGTGGCCTTCATCAAGCGCTGCTTTGCGAAAAACCCGTACCGCTTCGACGAGACGCTGGACAACTCGATCCTCGATTTCATCATTAATGAAGAGTTCGACGAAGACCGGATCGATGATTTGCTCAACGAGTTCGAAAACCCGGCGAAGATCCTCGATACCAACTGGTACGCGATCAAACCGATGTACGAGAAGAAGTACCGCGAGCTGATCAATGACAAAGACAAGTTTGTCTCGATCAACGACATTCGTCTGTCACGCGATTGCGTGAAGAAGGCGATCAAATACCTGCGCGAGATCTACCGTCACCGCATCGGCAAGACCAAGGTTATTTCGCTGAATAACCATACGGGCAAAACCGCTTAATCGGCGGAGCCCCAATCGCGAGCAAGCTCGGCTCCTACAGGGACGATGTCGATCACACATGTTGTGAACGCCATCAACCTTGTAGGCGCCGGGCTTGCCCGCGATTGCGGTTTCGAAATCAGCTAAATCCAATATCCAGAAACAATTAAGCAGCCCTTCGGCTGCTCACTGAACTGTGCCCGTTACGTTTACGTTACCGTGATGCTGGCCCTGTACGTGGCCTTTCTCCACGGCAACGTGCCATCACGCTACTCACCTACACACTTTTTATCATCGGGACTAAGCACTACTTTGGTGCGACGCTTTCGCCCGCTGCCCTTTCCTGGATCAGAATCCACGGCGAAACCACCACAGCCCACAGCTGCGGATCACGTTCAAAAAGATCCAGCGCCCGCGTTTCAGAGAGCTTGGCGACCTTGTCGGCGGCCAGCCAGGCGGCCACTTTCTCGCCTTCATCCTGAGCCACGGCCTCCGCGGCGGCGATCAAATCCAGGCCGGGGTCGACCCACAATAGGGCACCCTTGGCGAAGAACGGCTCCAACTCTTTCCAGGTAATAGATGCGGTTTCACCAAGCAGCTTGGCATAGAGGGTGCTAGGTTCTTGATTCATGGGACTGTCCGGAAATGAAATCGACGCAAATGATAACGTCGATAATCTGGCAGAAAAACCCGGATGCAATTGAGTCACTGAATTGAAAAGCGCAGGAATGCCAAGGAATGCACTGGATCCGGCTATAAGCCCCTCAATGCCCCGCCGCAATTCTGTCTTTTTCATTCAAAAAAGCGACACTCGCAGGATTTGCCCCCCGGCGCCGCCTTCCCAGGCTGACAATCGGCGCTCTACACTGTACCGGTACAGTTGCCGAGGGGCTTTTCCGGGGAATGTCGCAGATATCTGACCCGGTTCTGCTGCTTTCGGCGCCAGGACTATAAAAACTACAACAGTAAGAGTGGAGCACTATGACTAAGGCTACTAAGCAGATTTCCAAACTGTTTGCCGCTATGGTTCTGGCCGGGGTTGCCAGCCATTCGTTCGCAGCTGACACCATCAAGATCGGCATCGCCGGCCCTAAGACCGGTCCTGTAGCCCAATACGGCGACATGCAGTTCAGTGGCGCCAAAATGGCCATCGAACAGATCAACGCCAAAGGCGGCGTAGACGGCAAGAAACTCGAAGCCGTTGAATACGATGACGCCTGTGATCCGAAACAAGCGGTAGCGGTAGCGAACAAAGTCGTCAACGACGGCGTCAAGTTCGTGGTCGGTCACCTGTGCTCCAGCTCCACTCAACCGGCTTCGGACATTTACGAAGACGAAGGCGTGATCATGATCACCCCGGCTGCCACCAGCCCGGACATCACCGCTCGTGGTTACAAAATGGTGTTCCGCACCATCGGTCTGGACAGCGCCCAAGGCCCTGCCGCCGGTAACTACATTGCCGATCACGTAAAACCGAAAATCGTTGCTGTTCTGCACGACAAACAGCAATACGGTGAAGGCATCGCCACCGCCGTGAAGAAAACCCTCGAAGGCAAAGGCATCAAGGTTGCCGTGTTCGAAGGCATCAACGCCGGCGACAAAGACTTCTCTTCGATGATCTCCAAGCTCAAGCAAGCCAATGTCGACTTCGTTTACTACGGCGGCTACCACCCGGAGCTGGGTCTGATCCTGCGTCAATCCCAGGAAAAAGGCCTGAAAGCCAAGTTCATGGGTCCGGAAGGCGTGGGTAACGACTCCATTTCGCAGATCGCCAAAGACGCTTCCGAAGGTCTGCTGGTAACCCTGCCGAAATCCTTCGACCAGGATCCGGCCAACGTTGCCCTGGCTGACGCGTTCAAGGCGAAGAAAGAAGACCCGAGCGGTCCGTTCGTGTTCCCGGCCTACTCGGCTGTGGAAGTGATCGCCGACGGCATCAAGGCTGCCAAGTCCGAAGACACCGCCAAAGTGGCTGCTGCCATCCACGCTGGCACCTTCAAAACCCCGACTGGCGACCTGGCGTTCGACGACAAGGGCGACCTGAAAGACTTCAAATTTGTGGTTTACGAGTGGCACTTCGGCAAACCAAAAACTGAAGCTTCGCCTCAGTAAGGCTTTGCCTGACTGACTGCCAATAGAGCCCACGGCGTGCCGTGGGCTTTGTTTTACGAACGTTTTGGGCCGCGCTGGCGTGATCCGCCAGTCTCCCCACCTGAAAATCTCAAAACCGTCATCAGCGGTTCGCTGGCAAACCTCGCGTTCGAAGTGGATGCAGATCCACGGGGCTCGAGCGGGAAAATGACTCCACCAGTGAAATGCGTATCAGGTTTTTAGGAGCGCTGTAATGCCTGACATCTATCACTTTTTCCAACAGCTGGTTAATGGTCTGACCATTGGCAGCACGTATGCCCTGATCGCCATCGGCTATACGATGGTTTACGGCATCATTGGAATGATCAACTTCGCCCACGGCGAGGTGTACATGATTGGTTCCTACGTGGCGTTCATCGCCATCGCGGGCCTGTCCATGATGGGACTCGACAGCGTTCCGCTGTTGATGACTGCCGCTTTCCTCGCGACCATCGTCGTGACCAGTGCCTACGGCTACAGCATCGAACGGATTGCCTACCGCCCCTTGCGCGGCAGCAACCGTCTGATTCCGCTGATTTCCGCCATCGGCATGTCGATCTTCCTGCAGAACACGGTTCTGCTGGCGCAAGACTCCAAGGACAAATCCATCCCCAACCTGATCCCCGGCAACTTTGCCATCGGGCCAGGTGGTGCACATGAAGTGCTGATTTCCTACATGCAAATCGTGGTGTTCGTGGTGACGTTCATCGCCATGCTCGGCCTGACGCTGTTCATCTCCCGCTCTCGCCTGGGTCGCGCCTGCCGTGCCTGTGCCGAAGACATCAAGATGGCCAACCTGCTGGGTATCAACACCAACAACATCATCGCCCTGACCTTCGTCATCGGTGCTGCACTGGCGGCCATCGCGGCTGTGCTGCTGAGCATGCAATACGGTGTGATCAACCCGAACGCCGGTTTCCTCGTCGGCCTCAAGGCCTTCACCGCAGCGGTATTGGGCGGTATCGGCAGCATTCCCGGCGCCATGCTCGGCGGGATTGTGCTGGGGGTAGCGGAAGCCTTTGGTGCCGACATTTTCGGCGACCAGTACAAGGATGTCGTGGCTTTCGGTCTATTGGTTCTGGTGTTGTTGTTCCGGCCAACCGGCCTGTTGGGCCGTCCGGAGGTTGAAAAAGTATGACTAGGAATCTTAGACAGGCGTTGTTCAGCGCACTGTTAGTTTGGGCTGTGGCGTATCCGGTACTCGGGCTGAAGTTGACCATCGTCGGCATCAACCTGGAAGTCCATGGCACCAGCACCACCACGCTGATCACCATTGCCCTGTGCTCGGTACTGATGTTCCTGCGAGTGTTGTTCGACAAGTCGATCAGCGCGGCATGGAAATCCTCGCCGAACATGCCGGTGATGCCGGCCAAGGCCAGTAATTTCCTGACCCTGCCGACCACCCAGCGCTGGATCATCATTGCGCTGATCATCGGTGCGCTGGTCTGGCCGTTCTTCGGCTCGCGCGGTGCGGTGGATATTGCAACGCTGGTGCTGATCTACGTGATGCTGGGCCTGGGCCTGAACATCGTGGTCGGCCTGGCCGGCCTGCTCGACCTGGGTTATGTCGGTTTCTATGCCGTCGGTGCCTACAGTTATGCGTTGCTGTCGCACTACTACGGTCTGAGCTTCTGGATCTGCCTGCCGATTGCCGGCCTGATGGCGGCCACGTTCGGTTTCCTGCTGGGCTTCCCGGTGTTGCGTTTGCGTGGTGACTACCTGGCCATCGTGACCCTGGGCTTCGGTGAAATCATCCGGCTGTTCCTGCGTAACCTGACCGACCTCACCGGTGGCCCGAACGGCATCAGCAACATTCCCAAGCCAACACTTTTCGGACTGACCTTCGATAAAACGGCCGCAGAGGGATTGCAGACCTTCCACGAGTACTTCGGTCTGACCTACAACCCGGTGAACAAGGTGATCTTCCTTTACCTGATCGCGGTGTTGTTGTCGCTGTTCGCCCTGTTCGTCATCAATCGCTTGCTGCGCATGCCTCTGGGCCGTGCCTGGGAAGCACTGCGTGAAGACGAAATCGCCTGCCGGGCGCTGGGGCTGAACCCGACGGCGATCAAGCTTTCTGCGTTCACCCTGGGTGCCTGCTTCGCCGGTTTCGCCGGCAGCTTCTTCGCTGCGCGTCAGGGCCTGGTGACACCGGAGTCCTTCACCTTCATCGAGTCGGCGACCATCCTCGCCATCGTGGTGCTGGGCGGCATGGGTTCGCAACTGGGCGTCGTACTCGCCGCCACGGTGATGATCCTGCTGCCGGAAATGATGCGTGAGTTCAGTGAATACCGCATGTTGATGTTCGGCGCCTTGATGGTGCTGATGATGATCTGGCGCCCTCAAGGCCTGCTGCCCATGCAACGTCCTCACATGGAGCTGCGCAAATGAGCCGCGAGATCCTGAAAGTAGAAAACCTGAGCATGCGCTTCGGCGGCTTGCTGGCGGTCAACGGCGTGGCCCTGACCGTGAAGGAAAAACAGGTCGTGGCATTGATCGGCCCCAACGGCGCCGGCAAGACCACGGTGTTCAACTGCCTGACCGGCTTCTACAAGCCGAGCGGCGGTAGCATCCTGCTGGACGGCGAGCCGATCGAAGGCCTGCCGGGCCACAAGATCGCCCTCAAAGGCGTGGTGCGCACCTTCCAGAACGTGCGGTTGTTCAAGGACATGACCGCGGTCGAGAACCTCTTGATCGCCCAGCACCGTCATTTGAACACCAACTTCCTGGCCGGCCTGTTCAAGACGCCGGGCTTTCGCAAAAGCGAACGCGAAGCCATGGAATTCGCCGAGTACTGGCTGGAGAAGGTCAACCTCAAGGCCTTCGCCAACCGCCCGGCCGGTACCCTGGCTTACGGTCAGCAACGTCGTCTGGAAATCGCTCGCTGCATGATGACCCGTCCGCGGATCCTCATGCTCGACGAACCGGCTGCCGGCCTGAACCCGAAGGAAACCGAAGACCTCAAGGCGCTGATCAGCGTGCTGCGTGAAGAGCACAACGTCACTGTGCTGTTGATCGAACACGACATGAAACTGGTCATGAGCATTTCCGACCACATCGTCGTGATCAACCAGGGCACGCCTCTGGCCAACGGCACGCCGGATCAGATCCGCGACAATCCCGAAGTGATCAAAGCCTACCTGGGGGAAGCGTAAATGCTGCAATTCGAAAACGTTTCCACCTTCTACGGCAAGATCCAGGCCCTGCACAGCGTCAACGTCGAAGTCCGTCAGGGCGAAATCGTGACGTTGATCGGCGCCAACGGTGCCGGCAAGTCGACCCTGCTGATGACGCTTTGCGGTTCGCCGCAAGCCCACAGCGGCAGCATCCGCTACATGGGTGAGGAACTGGTCGGCCAGAGCTCGTCGCAGATCATGCGCAAAAGCATCGCCGTGGTCCCGGAAGGTCGTCGGGTGTTCTCCCGCCTGACCGTGGAAGAAAACCTCGCCATGGGCGGTTTTTTCACCGACAAGGGCGACTATCAGGAACAGATGGACAAGGTTCTCGGACTTTTCCCACGCCTGAAAGAACGCTTCGCCCAACGCGGCGGCACCATGTCCGGTGGCGAACAGCAAATGCTCGCCATCGGCCGTGCGCTGATGAGCAAACCCAAGCTGTTGTTGCTCGACGAACCCTCGTTGGGTCTGGCGCCGATCATCATCCAGCAGATCTTCGACATCATCGAACAGCTGCGCAAAGACGGTGTGACAGTGTTCCTGGTTGAGCAGAACGCCAACCAGGCACTGAAAATTGCCGACCGTGCGTACGTTCTGGAGAACGGCCGGGTGGTGATGCAAGGCACGGGTGAAGCCCTGCTGACCGATCCGAAAGTGCGTGAAGCGTACCTCGGCGGTTAAGCCATTGCGGTAAACAGAAAACGGCCTTCGGGCCGTTTTTTTGTGCCTGCCATTTACATTGCAGACAATGCATCCCTGTAGGAGCCGAGCTTGCTCGCGATAGCGGTGGATCAGACAACAGTGATG